>CAZINA010000124.1:0-1523 GCA_964540545.1 uncultured Candidatus Bathyarchaeia archaeon | reverse complement strand
ACCTCAAAAGCAACGGAACAGCGTACCCTGAACGTGTCAAAGTACGCACACCTACATTCGCCAACATTCCAGCGTTTCTAGCAACCGCTATCGGAAGCAACATCGCGGATGTACCCCCGAACTTCGTGAGCTTAGACCCATGCTTCTCATGCACTGACAGGTAGGACGATGAAAATGGTTATAGACGTATGGTTTTTTTTCCGTGTGCTCGTCTTTCCTGGCTTCACGTTCCTATTTTTCTTCACCCTGTTCTGCGATTGGATAGAGAGAAAAATCGAAGCCAGAATGCAGAACCGTATGGGTCCCACGTTCACGGGTCCAAGGGGCATTCTTCAACCCTTCGCTGACGTGGTGAAGCTACTTACCAAAGAAGACATAGTTCCAAGCGGAGCAAAAAAGACCGTTTTCAGGCTTGCCCCAATTCTTTCTTTCTCGCTCGTCGTTTTTGCTTTGTCCTTTTTACCAATTGACGGCGCATCCATCATACCCAACTCAAGTTTTTCTGGAGATTTGATTTTTATTATGGCATTAATCACCTTAGCCAACTTTTTCCTGTTTCTCTCCGGCTGGGCTTCTGCGAACCCCTACGGTGACATAGGCGCTTCAAGAGTTTTAACGCAGTTTCTCGGCTACGACATTCCGTTAATCCTTCTGGCGTTGGCACCTGCGTTTTTAGCCGGAAGCTTGACTATTTCAGCCATAGCCGCGAGTCAGTATCTTCCATTCATCGTTTTGGCGCCTTGGGCCTTCGTGTTGTTCGTTATAACGCTTCAAGCGGAGTTGGAGAAAGACCCGTTTGACATTCCCCACGCAGAAAGCGAAGTGGTTGGCGGGTTAGAAACCGAGTTTTGCGGAGGCAAACTGGCTTTTCTGCGCCTCACTCGCGACATACAGATCGTTTTTGGAGCCGCGCTCGTTGTTGAACTGTTCTTGGGCGGACCATACGGGCCAGTCCTTTTCGGTCCAGCCGCGGCTTGGTACTTCTTATGGTTCGTGCTTAAACTGTTAGCGGTCGTAGTAATCACCGAGTACGTAACATGCCTGTTCGCGAGACTGCGCATTGACCAAGTGTTAACGACCAACTGGAAAGTGCTGCTGCCTCTTTCCGTGCTGTCACTTACGCTGACAATCGCATTGGCTACTTGGATCTATCCTATGATGGTGTAAACAATGGGAAAGAAAAACAAATCATCTGTAAGGCCTATGGTGAAAGCACTGCTGTCTAATCTCTTCAAGAAACCTGCCACCGGCCAGTATCCACTTGTAAAAGCTGAGGTTCCTGAGGGCTTCCGAGGAAAACAAGTGTACGACATCGACCTGTGCATCAGCTGTGGCTTATGCTCCAGAGACTGCCCTGCGAAAGCGATTGAAATGGTTGAAATTAACGGAAAAAGAAGACCGCTGTTCCATTTGGACCTGTGTATCTTCTGTTACCAGTGCGCGGAGAGCTGCCCGAGAAACGCCATAATAAGTTCAAAGATTTTTGAGTTGGCTACAACCGATAAATCAGCGTTGGTGGTAAA
>CAZINA010000123.1:0-1682 GCA_964540545.1 uncultured Candidatus Bathyarchaeia archaeon | reverse complement strand
GAAGGCTTTGCCATTGCAGTCGCCGATGACTTGATATACGTTATCGGCGGCTATGTTAACACTTATCCTGATGTGGCATCTTTGGGCACTGGCGGTGTTACAACCTTCTTCGCTACAGTTGAGCAGTATACACCGTTTGGTTATGGAACACCCGATCCTTCTCCATCTGCAACAACAGATTCAACAGAGCCTTTTCCGACTGTGCCTGTTGCGGCTGCTTCTGTCGGTTCAGTCATTGTGGTAGCCGCGGCTCTGCTGGTGTACTTCAAGAAACGCAAAAAATAAGTGCGTTTCGTTAGTGGCTTTGTTTTAAGGTTTTTCTTCTAATAGTTTACTATTAAGGTTATTTTTCAGCGGAATTTCTTTTATGCGGCTCGTTTCATAAAAGCAACCACTTAGAGGCTTGACTCTTATTGGAGAACGGTACAAAGCTCTTGATGCTAATCGTGGCGGTTGCTCCTGCATCTTCAATCGCCGTGATTAATGGAAGCTCTGCTGGTTTACTTGAAGATACGCAAACATTAAACGCAAAGAATTTGGCTTCCCCTTTTTCCTAACAATCTTTCTTTTCGCAAAATGCAGCCGAAACAGCAAATCTCCATGCATGCGCGTTATATAAGAGAGAACAGTTTTTTCCGAGCAGTAGCGTTGAGGCTTCAGTGAACTTCTAGTTGACTCTTTATATAAGGGGGGGTATAGACAAAAATCGCATAAACGAAACGCATGGAAAACTGTTCCGCCGTTAACCAGTGTTCTGTTAGCTTCAGAAAACGCTTGCCGTTTAGCCTATTTGGTGGAATTGTTGGTCGTTGAACTCGTATATTGCTTTGAAGTCTGAGAGTGTGAGGAAGTCTCCTATGAATGTTGCGAACCCGTTTTCTTGCGGTTCCAAGTTGTACCAGCCTAATGAGCCTAGGTTGATTTTCACCCACGCGTGATACCCATTCTGGTTCTTGCCTATAACAATGTACACGTCATCTGGAGAATAACCCGCAGCACGAAGCAACGAACACAAAAGAATCGAAAAATCTTCACAATCACCAGTTCTCAACGCCACAGTTTCTTTCCCAAACTGCCAATAGTCACGAACCCCATAAACGTCATCATCATACGCATACTGAATGTTGTTCCCAACCCAGTTTCTCAACGCAATCCAATCCTTCACGTTAATCAAACCCTCCGCAAGCAACTCATCCTTAAGCGCAACCAAACTGGGTTCCCTAGGAGTCACAAACAACTTGACAAGTTCAGGATCATCACTGAAACTCCTAGGCACATCTGCACCGAACGAAAACGAATAAAAATCCCCTGAATCCTCACACGAAGCCTCAACCTGCACCACATGCAGTTCCCCCGAAACCGCCGCAACCATTTGAGAATAGTTGGCTGTATCCGAAACTGAAAGCGATGGGATTAACTCCTCTTGGGTTTCTCCATCAATAATGGTTGTAAGCGTCACGTTTTCCGCAGTTGTTTCTCCCATGTTTGAAACTGAATACACGATTGAGTAGTAACCTTCTGGCGAATTGGTATCATCCAAGTATCCGTCTACTTTCAAAACCGCATGTGTTTCTTCGGGTTCACTGAGGGAAAACCTATCCAGAATAGGACCCAGAAGCTGAGTTGTATCTAAAACAAAAACGGCAACCACTACCACAAGAACAACGGCTACAATGGCAAGC
>CAZINA010000122.1:0-1689 GCA_964540545.1 uncultured Candidatus Bathyarchaeia archaeon | reverse complement strand
AGGCGAGCCTTACAGCAGGCTTAACTCGAACGAGAAGTTCATGGTGAGCTTCAACTGGTTTCTGCGGTTTTTTGAGGAGAGGATGCTGGCGCGTTCGAACAGGATAATTGCGGTGAGCGACTTTACGAGGCGTGAGCTTCTGCAGTACTATAAGGTGAAAGAAGCGAAGATCAGGGTTATCCACAACGGTGTCGACGTGGACAAGTTCAAACCTGCAGCCGACAAGGTCAAGGCAAAAGAGGAGTTGGGTTTCAACCCTGAAGACAAGGCGATACTTTCTGTGGGGCGTTTGTACGCTCGGAAAGGCTTGTTCACCCTCATAGAAAGCATGGCTCTGGTCAAGAGGAAATTCAAGAATGCCAAGTTCATAATCGCGGGGAAAGGCTTAAGCAACGAGATGAAAAAGCTGGTGAGTTACGCCACTAAGCTCTGCGTAAAAGACAACATTGTTTTCACGGGGTACTTCCCTGACAAAAAGTTGCCTCGGCTCTATCAAGCAGCAGACATTTTTGCTTTCTCCACGTTCTACGAGAACCTTCCCTTCGCCGTGCTGGAAGCCCTTTCAACTGGGCTGCCCGTTGTGACCACGAACGTAGGCGGGATTCCTGAAATGATAGACAGTGGAAAGAACGGGTTTTTGGTTGAGCCTGCAAATTCTAGGGAGTTAGCTGACAGGATTATGTTTTATCTGGAGCATCCGGCGGCGGCTTCTGAGATGGGGCTTCTCGCTCGCGAAACCATTGAGAACCATTTTGACTGGCGGCTTATCGTCAAGAAAGTGGTTAAAGTCTACGATGAAGCGTTAAGCTAGCTTGTTTCTATGGGTCTGCCTCTGTACGCCACGGTTACTTTTTGTAAAAGCCGTACGAAGCCCAGCGAGCAGAAGAGCACTTTCGTCAAAAACTCGTGCCTGTAAATCAGCATCTGTGCCTTCACGGGCAAGTCTATTCTTGGCCGCTCAAAATTCCGCGCTACCTCAGACACCTGTAAGCCCTGCACTTTTATCTCGTCAGGTTGCAGGTTGGTTTTTCTGGCTATGTAGTTTAGGTGGCTGATTTCTCCGTTTTTTATGCCCATGATTTTGGAGGCTATTACGTCGGTGGCTAAAGCGCAGTTGCTGGTTAGCATGAGCCCCATTTTGACTGGGTTTCCTTTGGTTGGTCCGTTTCCCTCTATTGCTACTCGCGCGTCCATAACTGTGAGTTGCGGCTTGATGACAGTGTAGAGCCTATAGAAGACTTCGCTTAGGTACGGGTGCAGGTAAATGCGTCTGTTGCTTGGCACGCAGCCGAACAGGTTTTTTATGGCTCCGCTGTACATGGTGAACTCGTGGGTTTTCATAAGTGCCATGTCTACGGTTGCGTCTGCGTCAAGCACGGTTTTAGGAAGAAGCAACGCCTTCACAGGAGTATGTCGGCTTGGGAAGTTTACTTTGACAACTTTGTCCTCTGAAAGGTTGATTACGGAGCCGCCTGCCTTTTTCACTGAGGCTTCTATTCCGGTTTTCTCGAAGGCTCCGCGGCATGGGTAATTGAACCCGTTGGACTCGCCGACAATCACTTCGCTATTGTCATCCCGCAGGAGACCGACCAGTTCGCTGATTAATTCGGGGCATGTAACTACTCCGGGTATGTATTCGGGGTGGCTTATGTTCGGTTTCACGTAAATCGTTTGTTTCCCGTGCAACGC
>CAZINA010000121.1:0-1881 GCA_964540545.1 uncultured Candidatus Bathyarchaeia archaeon | reverse complement strand
GGGCTTGTTAAGAATTGCTTGAAGAATAGCCTTCAGGGTTTATTCCCATTCTATGGTTGCGGGTGGCTTGTGGGTTACGTCGTATACTACGCGGCTGACTTCTGGTATTTCGTTGGTTATTCTTGTGGAGATGGTTTCGAGAACGGAGTAGGGGATTTGAGAGAAGCTGGCGGTCATGGCTTCGCGACTTTCTGTGACTCTGACGGCAACCACGTAGCCGTAGGCTCTGGAGTCACCTTTGACGCCTGTGGCTTTGGTGTCTGTTAAAACTGCGAAGTACTGCCACAGGTTTTCTGCTAAACCGTTGTTTTCGATTTCGTCTGTTACTATTTTGTCTGCTTTCTTCGTGATTTTCACTTTTTCTTCGGTTAGTTCGCCTATTATTCTGACTGCTAGTCCTGGTCCTGGGAACGGTTGCCTGTTAACTATTGCTTGGGGCAAGCCGAGCATCTTTGCGACTTTCCGCACTTCGTCCTTGTATAGGTCGCGGAGAGGCTCCAAGATTTTTTTGAATTTGATTTTTGCTGGTAGTCCTGCCACGTTGTGGTGTGATTTGATTTTGTCCGAGTGTTTCCGGAAGCCTGATTCGATTCGGTCTGGGTAAATAGTGCCTTGAATCAGGTATTCAGCGCCAGTTTTTACGGCTTCCTCTTCGAAGACCCGTATGAATTCTTCTCCAATGATTATCCTTTTCTTTTCGGGGTCGATTACGCCCTCAAGTTTCTTCATGAAACGTTCTTGAGCGTTTGCTCTAACAAAGTTGATTGGGAATTTTTGAAAAGCCTTCTCGATGGCTTCGGGTTCGCCTTCCCGCATGAAGCCGTGGTCAACAAAAACCGCTGTAAGATTATCTTTCAACGCCTTGGCTGCTAGGGCAGTTGCGACGCTGGAGTCTATGCCGCCGCTTAAGCCTATTATGGCTTTGTCTTCGCCTGCTTCCGCTTTTATTTCCTTGACCATTTTTTCTATTATGTCGCCCATCTGCCAGTTGGCTTCGCACTTGCAGACTTTGAAGATGAAGTTGCGGAGCATGCGCATGCCGTTTTCTGTGTGGATGACTTCTGGGTGCCACTGTAAGCCGTATATGGGTTTTTCCTTGTGTTTGAAAGCGGCGACTGGGCAGCTTTGTGTGTGGGCTAAAACTTCGAATCCGGGTGGAGGTGCGAAAACTGTGTCTCCATGGCTCATCCAAACTTTTTCTTTTTTGCCTGAGCCTTCCAGCACGCCTACGGCTTTGTCAATTTCTACTTGGGCGATTCCGTATTCTTTGCAGGTTGCGGGTTCCACTTTTCCTTTGGTTATCTGCGCAATAAGTTGATGCCCGTAACATAAGCCTAGAATCGGCAGGTTTACCTCCAAGATTCGAGGGTCCAGTATCGGCGCGTTGGGTGTATAGACGCTTGAGGGTCCTCCTGACAGAATCAAGCCTTTAACGTTGAATTTTTTGCTAAGGGTTTCGACTTCGTCTGGTGTGATGTCGTGGGGAACGATTTCAGAGTAAACCCCGTGTTCCCTGATTCTTCTGCCTATTAAGTGGCAGTATTGTCCACCGAAATCCAGAACCAGTATCGTGTCATATTTGACGGTCATTTTGGCGTACTCAGGTATTTTGGGGTTTGCTCTAGTAATTTAAGATTGCTATCTGTTTGTTGTCAATTGTGAACATGTCGGTATTAACGCGGTTCTTCACGACTTTCCTTTTCCACAGGCTTTTTCTTTTACTTTGCAGAGGGTCAAACTAAACTTATATAAATATAATCGGCTGATTATCAGAAACATGTCTCGAAAAGGTTTGGTTGACTGGAAAAACGTGTAAGAGGCAACATTTATGGAGTTAAATGAAACTGACAAAAAAATCTTGAAGAACCTTTTGGAAGATGC
>CAZINA010000120.1:0-1926 GCA_964540545.1 uncultured Candidatus Bathyarchaeia archaeon | reverse complement strand
AGCTTCCTCGACACCACGTACACCCAAGGACTCGCAGAACACGTTTTCGCCCCCATAAGCGGACCTTACGGAACAAGAGCCAAACTAACCCAAACAATACTTCCCGCCCTCGAAGAACTTGAAACAAAAAGCATCGTCAGCCTAGGAACACCCAGCAAAAACATCCACGCCAAAAAAGGCAACTGCCACATACACTCATGGCTGTCCACAAGAGAACGAGAAGAAGCACTGAAAAACGCTAAACTCGTCATCTTCAGCGGTGGACACCGAACATCATTTGAAACCTTAAAGTACGCGAAACCCAGCATATGCATCCCAACCCAGCCAGAACAAATGGGAAACGCCGCCAAACTCCAGAAACTAAACTGCTCAATATCCGTGAAAAACACAACGGAACTAAAAGCCGCCATCCAAAAAATCGAAAAAGAACACCAAATCTACACAAAAAACATCAAAAAACTGAACGCCTTCTCCAACAAGTTCAAAGGATTAAACCGCGCAGTAGAAATCATCGAAAACGCCGTGTAAAACACGCGAGCCTAGTTTTCAGGGTCGATAAGGTTTACGCGTTTAACCTCGCCTTCCGGAGATTCCTCTTCGAAAACTATGGCTTGGAACCTGTAGATTTTAGCGCCTTTCGCCAGCCAGCTGTCTGGTGAAAGCCCAGCTTTAACGCAGCACTGGCAAAGAAACTCTTCTTCACACCATTCCCACTCAACAGGCACCTGAGGCAAAAGCAAACCTTTGAAACCGCCTTTCTCAACAATTAAGCCATCTTCGCCCACCCTGATTTTTCCCAAGTACTCCTTAGGATTCTCAACTTGAACTATTTCAGGTGGAGTAAGCACACTAACCTCAAAAACCACGCCTTCAAGCTCCCTTGAAGAAAGCGGAATAAACCTCGGATCCCGCGTTGCCGCATTCACAGCAGAATCAATAACCGCCTCAACCAACGGACTTGTAGGATAAGGGTAACCTATGCAGCCACGAAGCTTTTTCTCCCCATTTTCCAACCTGTTTATGGTGACGAAAACCCCACAACACTCAAACAATTTTTCAGGAGTGCTTGCTGGAGCCTTAACAGTTCTACCTGTCGCCAAATACTCTTTCACCACGTTCCGCGCAAGACGCACAAGAAATTCTCCTTCTTCCAAACTCAGTTCGAAAGCCAAACCACCACTCCCCATACTAAACAGCCACAGCACGTGACCGCAGGCTGATGTACCGCTGGTTAATGCCGCGTTGAAAACTTTAGAATTTAATTGACTCTTCAGCCACGCCTTCCTTGGTTATTATCAGGAAGTCTATGCCATCGCCGCTCATAGCATCTCTACTTATGGCTGATTTCACAGCCCGTATGACAAGTGCTTTTGCTTCTTCCACTTTTAAGCCTTCTTTGTAACCGTCTTCCAAAACACCCATAGCCATTTCTGTTCCAGAGCCGACTGCAGCATACTTGTCAGGTATCAACGAACCCAAAACGTCCAACACGTAAAGCGATGCACCTTCATCGTCTAAACCACCTACAATAGTCTGCGTGAATAAAGGCGCATATCGACGATTGAAGAGAATGTTAGACATAAGCTTGGCTGTAGCTCTCACTGAAATTCGCCTGCCAACTTCCATGCTGAAAAGGTTAGCTTGCGCCTCCACCTCTCTAGTGAGAACCTGCATGTCGCCGACAAGCCCCGCATAAGCTGCGCCAATCTCGTCTGTTATTTTGAAAACTTTTTTGCCACCTCTGCTCATAACCAAGTGACCATACGTAACGCGTTTTTCAGAAGCCAAGATAACTCCATCTGCACATACAACTCCGACTGTTGTGGCGCCTGGCATCCAGGCCATTCCGCCTTGTTGCGCTTGTGCTCCATAACCTTCCATGTGTTTTTCACCGTTCTCGTTGATATACACAAGGCAAGCTATTAA
>CAZINA010000119.1:0-1961 GCA_964540545.1 uncultured Candidatus Bathyarchaeia archaeon | reverse complement strand
CTTGGCGTTCAAGCTTGTAGAGCATGTCCATTCTGAAAACCAGTTCTTCCAGGGAGCCACGACCGATTGGACGGATGACGAGTGCATCTAGTTCCTCGAGCAGGTTGATGCCGTTGACTTTGAAGTAGGGTTTTTGTCCGATTTGTGCTACAAGCTTTGGAAAAGTGAAGCATTCGTGGGGAACACCGCGTTTGTTTAGTGCTTCTCTGAGTTGGGTGCTGCTCCAGGATTCCATGTTTCTGGTTGTGATTCCGATTTTCAAGGGCGAAACTTTCCTTGTCAGTTTATGCTTGAAATGCAGATTGCTTTTGCTCTTAAAGCTTCCGTGAGAAAAAGTGTGGGTTGAGTGATGGTCTTAGGTGTTGTTACTGTTATGCTCGGAAAAGACTATAGCCCCCTTTATATAGAAACTATTTGAAGGGGAAGTAGAAAAACGAGTTGGGTATTGTTGAGCTTTATTTTTCGAGTATTTGTTTGATTTGGTTTATGTTTTCTGAGAAGTCTGGTGGCGTGTCTTTCTTCATTTTCTTTGAGGTGCTGAGGATGGTTTCGTAGCCTTTGTTTGAAAGTTTTTTCTTCATAGTGCCGAAGGTTCTGCCTTTCCAGAGGGCGTATGTGCAGAATATTATTGCTTTTTTGCCTTCGGTTTTGGGCAGTTGATCCAGTAATGCGGTGGTTTCTTTTGCGGGGTTGAAACCTTCAACGGGTGTGCCTACAATCAGCAGGTCGAAGTCTTCGACTACGGACGGTTCAGAAGAGGTGATTGCGAAAATGGGCGAGTTTATTGCTTCAGCCATGGCTTCTGCCATACGCTTGGTGTTCCCTGTTCTTGAAAAATACAATACACAAGGCTTCATAATCGCTAGTTCAATCTGTCGCTTTATAAAATCTCCTATATAGCCCTAAAAAGAGAAAAGATTTACTCTGGTACCTGTATGTGGCGTTAATCTCCCCTAGAATAGGGGTAATGCTGGCTTCACTGGAAAAGACCCAGATTTCTCAACTTTACCAAAGACCTATTCCGTCACTACTGGAACAAAGGAAAACGATACTAGCAAATTTTAACTTGTGCTTCTGTAAAAAACTACGGCTAAAACTTGTGAATCCATGGGATAAGCTGTTGTGCGTTCTCGAATTTCGTGGAAAGCGGCAGATGCAGGTAAGCGCCGTAAGCGTTGTAGTATGGGGCGCCTTTTCTTGAAAACAAGGTTAATACTTTACCGTCGTGGTTGAGTTTGAAGCCGTTTTCGCACTGCTCGTGCCCGCGTATCAAGATTTTGACGCCCAGTTTGTTGAGAACTTTTTCTGTGACGCTTTTACCGAAGAGTTTTCCTGCGCCTCTCGGTGAACCCAAAACGTTTCGAACCATGTCGTTGGGGTCGCTCCACAAAAGGTCTTCAAGGAAATCTTTTTTGGGGTGTGTGATGTGAGCGCGTGCCAAGTCTTGGACGCTGTTGATGTGTGGTGATAAGCCGCCGTGAACTATCAAGCAACGTTCTTCCAGCAATACGGCATTGTAAAGACAAGCGAATAACTCGAGAACTTTTGAATACGCCGTAATCCAGTTTTCTTTAAATCTAGCTTGGAATTGCAGGGGCAGGTCGTGAGGAGAAGCCTGTAGGTCTTCGGGGCCTTCGTGGTTTCCGCGTAAGAGAACGATTTGCTCGGGAAATGCGAGTTTAAGCTTCAGAATTGTGTAGTAGACTTCCGCTGACCTTGGTCCTCTGTCGCCGTAGTCACCCAGAAAAATCAAGGTTGCGTCTTTGCATTTGGCCAGTTTCTGCATGAACCCGCTGTTTTGCAGAATGCGGAGGAGGCTGTCGAGGTCGCCGTGTAAATCTCCAACAACTAAAGCCTCGCCTACAGGTTCAAGCGTTACTAAACGTTCCGTGATGGTGAGGCACCCCTTTTTTCCGGTTTCACCAACCAGCAAATCAATAACATCTTCAACGGTTTTAACG
>CAZINA010000118.1:0-2009 GCA_964540545.1 uncultured Candidatus Bathyarchaeia archaeon | reverse complement strand
GTGTCAACCCCTGTTTTCTCCACGAACTCTACAGCTGCTTCAGGATTAGTTAAAATAGCGTCTTTCTCAGCTACTGTTCGCTCTTCCACACCCGCAAGCTTGCCCAGTTCTGCTTCAACAGAAACTCCCTTCGGATGAGCTACATTCACCACACGCTTCGTCACATCAACGTTTCCCTCAAAATCCAAGAAAGAACCATCAATCATAACCGAACTGAAACCAGCGTCAATGCACTTCACAGCTGTTTCAAAGTCTCCTCCATGGTCAAGATGCATAGCTATCGGAACTGGCGCAAGCTCAGCCGCAGTTTTCACCAAGTTCGATATGTACTCTAAGCCTGCATATTTGATGACGCTTGGCGTAATCTGCATTATTACAGGCGACTTTTCTTCCGTTGCAGCTTCAAATATGGCTTTTGTGCTTTCAAGGTTCTGGACGTTAAACGCTCCTATCGCGTAACCGTTTCGGCTCGCTGGAACCATCAAATCCTTATTTGTAACAAGCATCACAATCTCTCCACTCTTAGGTTACGAACAAGTACGCATTACTTCATATATAACCTTAATCCGCGTAGCTCAGTATGGTTTACGGCTTAACCCTATGAAAACTGCAACGCCGACTAAGCTGATAACCACGATTAATATGACCATAAACAGCATCTGCGGCATCCCAAAAATGTAATGCTGAACCTCATACTCTAAAGTCAAAAGCACGTCTGCTTGACCAGTGTTCACGAAGTGCAAAACATAATCCCCTTCAACGTCGCAGACGAAACCGTAACTGAAAGTACCTGACGTCCCAAAATCGTTAACCGTGCCATTTGGAAAGTCTATCGAAAACTGCATGTCATTAGCGCTTCCTCCAACAACCCTGTATTGTACTGAAACATGGTCTTCCAAAACGAGAGTCAAAGATTTATTATATTCCTCTCCAGCTTTCACCGTAAGACTGTTCATTATTGCTTGACAAAACACAATTGAGACGCTAAGCAACGCTAAAAGAACAAGCCCAGTTACGAGTGAACGCTTAAGATTTGTCATAGCAATTCTTTATTCTATCTTTTCACCGAATAATTCTTATGAAAGCACGATTCAGAGTTGGAATACTAATCGAAACACAAGCTACCGCGACAGCAAACCACAACACAAAACTTACAAGACCACCACGCAAATAGTTCACGAGGCACATTGCCGTGACATGCTACTTCAGACACCTTAAACAAGTTTTCGAAAAAGCAGGCATAGAAGTTACCCCCGAAAACAAAAAAGACATCGACAAAATTATCCATAACATTGTAAGTGTAAACTACAAAAACTGCCCCAACACATGGAGACAAGTAAAAACTCTCATCATAGAAGACGAAACCAACTTTACTACAAAGCTGAAAGACGCGTGGGAAAACCGCAAAAGATAGATTTACTTAAAAACTGAGCATTTCATTCAATTGAACAAATAACTTCAAAAAACGGCGACCTTTTCGGGTTGCAACATACTTGTTCCTGTCAGCCACAAGCAAACCCTGAGAAGTCATAGACTCCAGATACTTCTTCAACTGCGCATAATTCAGATTTACCCTATACATTATATCCGTCTTAACCTTCTGCTCACTACAATAACACAGAATTTCCGCCATAATCTCCATCCGCTCTCTTTTTAAACCTCTGACGAAGTCCCAACCGTTATTCTTCCTCACATTCAGCTTGGTTTCATCACCGTACTCCACTAACACCACTTGATGGTTAACACTCGCTTTGTTTAATCTCACAATACCACTCCCCATTTTGCTCCCACTTAAGAAATATTTATGGCCGATTCACCTTCATAAAACAATGTGACTGTACCAGCACAACAACAAAAACGCGAAAAACAAGCCCCACACACTTTAATAACACCACAAAGAACACAAAAACGAGGGAAAAACATACCTAAACAGTTAACAATTTTCTCCGACGGTGGCGCAAGAGGAAACCCTGGACCAGCCGCCATAGGATTCTTAATCCTCTCAGAAA
>CAZINA010000117.1:0-2078 GCA_964540545.1 uncultured Candidatus Bathyarchaeia archaeon | reverse complement strand
ATCAAATCCTTTGAAGACACAGCTTTGAAGACGCTGCTGAAAATGGGGTTTGTGCCGGTTCTTTATGGCGACGCAATCTTCGACGGAAAATTGGGTTTCACAGTGCTTTCCGGTGATCAGATTGTCTCGTATTTGGCGAGGAAATTCGACGCGTCTAAGATAGTTATAGGCGTGGACACTGACGGCTTGTACGACGCAGACCCTAAGGTTTCGAAAAACGCCAAATTATATACACACTTGACGTTGAGTGAACTTGAAAAAGTCAAGTCGAAGCTGGGTGGGTCTACTGCGGCTGACGTTACAGGCGGCATGCTTGGAAAAATATCAGAGCTTGTTCCAGCCGTGGAGCAGGGGATTCCAGTGGCGATGGTGAACGCTGCCAAACCGAACCGCGTCTACAAAGCTCTTATGGGAGAAAAGGTAGAAGGTACAATCATAGAGAAGGTGTAACACTTTGGGTAAGCAGACAGAAAACCGAAAAACTGAACACATCAACATTTGCTTGGACAAGAAGGCGCAAGCCAGAAAAGCCACCACAGGCTTTGAAGATGTCCAGTTTGTTCATCGAGCCTCGCCAGAAGTTGACAAAGCCAAAATTGACGTGTCCACCACGGTTTTTGGTCACAAGTTTTCTGCACCGCTAATTGTAGGCGCCATGACTGGAGGGACAACAGAGGCAACACGTATAAACGCGGCAATTGCTGAAGCCGTGGAAACCCTGCAGTTGGGCATGGGGGTAGGCAGCCAACGCGCAGCCATAGAAAACCCGAAGCTCGCTGAAACATTCGCGATAGCTAGGAAAAAAGCGCCCACTGCATTCTTAATAGCCAATATAGGTGGAATACAGCTTGTCCACGGATGCGGCGTGAAAGAAGTGAAACAAGCCGTGGAGATGATAGATGCGGACGCCGTGGCTGTCCACTTGAACGCTTTACACGAAGCAGTTCAGCCTGAAGGACAAACAAACTTCAAAGGAGTTCTCGATAAAATCTGCGAAATCACAGGAGAACTTGAAAAGCCAGTCATAGTAAAAGAAACGGGCGCAGGTATAGCTGCTGAAGACGCGAAAAAACTTGAAGCAGCAGGCGTGAAAGCGATAGATGTCGGTGGAGCAGGCGGAACAAGTTTCGCAGCTGTCGAGTATTACCGCTCAGAAACAGGTAGCGTTCAGCGCTTTTTAGGCGATGTTTTCTGGGACTGGGGCATCCCAACCTCGGCAAGCCTTGTAGAAACAACACAGACGGTTAGGATACCGGTTATTGCTTCTGGCGGGGTGCGAAGCGGCATGGATGTGGCTAAGGGTTTGGCGCTTAACGCTTGTTTGGGAAGTGTTTGTCAGCCGGCGCTGGAAACCGCAGTTAAGGGTGCGAAAGCCACGGAGCAGTTGCTTTCGCGTTTGGTAGAGGAGTTGCGAAATGTAATGTTTCTTGTGGGCGCGGAAAACGTTGAGGCTTTGGCGAAGACGCCTGTTGTGGTTACGGGTAAAACTGCGGAGTGGCTGAAAACAAGGGGCTTCAATGTGGAGGAGTACGCCCGGAGAGGAGCGCGTTAGGTGTGGACATCACAAAGTTCCTTCAAGAAACCGCGCCGCTGATTGATAAGGCCATTGAGAAGTACATCCCAAGAGAGTTTGCGGTGGATTCTGTTCTTTTCAAGGTTAATCCGCCGAAGTTCAGCAGTAACTTGGAGGCTTTAAACAAGGGGATTGCTGAGCCCATTTGGGAGATTTTGGACAGAGGTGGAAAAAGGTGGCGTCCAGCGTTGTTTTTGCTTATCTGCGAGGCTCTGGGCAAAGACGCTGGGGAATGCTTGGATTTCGCTATAATCCCTGAGGTTGTTCACAACGGCACCTTGATGGTTGACGACATCGAGGATTCTTCGGAGCTTAGACGTGGAAAACCGTGCACGTACAAGATTTACGGCGTGGACATAGCTGTGAACGCGGGAAACGCCATGTATTACCTGCCGCTTTTACCTTTGATGGAGAAGAAAACGCAGGTGCCCTCGGAAACGCTCCGCGATATCTACGAGGTTTACGTGCAGGAGATGATAAACCTCAGCTTGGGGCAAGCCATGGA
>CAZINA010000116.1:0-2130 GCA_964540545.1 uncultured Candidatus Bathyarchaeia archaeon | reverse complement strand
TTCAAGTTTGAACATTCACTGCTACTGAACAAGTACGATTTAACTCAAGCAGACAAGCTGATAAGAGATTGGATGCGCTCGGGCTTCATGAAGCCAGGCGACCTTGCCAGAAAATCCAAAATCGTAGAGAAAAACTTGGTTTACTTGCCTTTCTGGGTTGTTTCTGTCGAAGCCAAAACCAGCTATAAAGGCGTATTCGAGCGCATATCGCCGCCTATAGTGAAGGAAGGGAAAATACAAAAAGAATACAATTGGCTTGTGCTGGCGAGGGAGGCATCAGGGTTCCCAACAAGAGAATACGATGTCCCTTTGCACGGCAAGATTCCTTATGATTTTCGGAAAATTGAGGGTTTCGCAAAGGTTTTGAACAGTGAAATCGACAGAGAAGAAGCATTGGAGCTTGCCAAACAGCAGATCGAGTCGCTTCACCGTTTCCTGCTTAAGCAGGATGTGGACAAAGTCATCGAGATTTACACTGAGATTAACGTGGAACATGCGGTTTACTTGCATGCGCCTGTGTGGTTCGTGAAGTACGAGTATAAAGACAAAACTTATCAGTTGATACTTGATGGTGCGGCTGGTATGGCTATTAAGGGTGACATACCCTCGTCCAAGTTTTAAGGGCGATTAAGAAACCTTAAAAGCTGCATTTATTATAATCGATTTAGAGATTATTAGGTGGTAATATCGAGTTGAGTGAGAAGAAAGATGTTTATGCTGAAGCTAAAAAGCAAATGCGCCTCAGCGAGCGCATAGTTGCGGCGATCCCTGGTTTTAGAGGATATAAAGAGAAAGAATTACGCCGCGAGTCTGACAAACTCATTCGGAACCATCTTCACCTTAAACTTTCAGAATCAAAAGATGACCTGCAGAAAGTTTTCCAGAAACTGTCGGACCGCCGCTACTTCGACGTTTTAACCGACATGGACCGTCTCATGGCGAAAGCCGACCGCGTAACTGAAAAAGTTAACCACGCCTCTTACGGGTACTCTGGTTTCTTCGATATTGTGAAAGTTAAAGAAGAGAATCTTGATCGGATGATAGATTTTGATAATAAACTGGTGGATGAAGTTGACGGCTTAGCTGCTGATGTTGACGCTTTCAAGGCTGAAATAACGAAAGGCGAAACCAAGAACGTGAAAGAAAGAGTTCAGAACATCGCTGACAAGATGGAAGCGTTCGAGGAAACTTTTGATAAGAGAACTGAAGTAATATTAGGAGTGACATAAAGATGCCGCAAGTTATAGAATGGAAAAACGCGGGTTCTGAAGACATAGTCTGGAGATACCCCAACGAGGAAATCACATGGGGCGCACAGCTCATAGTACACGAGTACGAGATGGCTGTGTTCTTCCGAGACGGCAAAGCCTACGACGTTTTCGGTCCAGGCCGCCATGTGCTTACGACGCTTAATTTGCCTCTGCTAACTAGTTTGTTTTCGGCTATCGCGGGCTACGGCGAGAAACCCTTCAAAGCAGGGGTTATATTCATATCCACAAAAGCATTTTCCGGGAAATACGGAACTAGCGCCCAGACCACTGAGTTGGCACCGCTTAAAGTTCATGGTGCCTTCTGGTTCAAAGTAGAAAACGCGCAACTATTCGTTAACGAGGTTATTGGGGGACAGAACGCTTACACGACAGCAGATGTTAACAGTTTTCTGCGCGGCTTTTTGAACGAGAAGATAATTGATGAGCTTTCACATTACGATTTGGTCACGGTTTTCACAAGACTCGACGAGACTTCCATAATAGTGAAGAACTCTGTTATTGACTATTTCAAACGGTTAGGCATTGAACTAACTGACCTGCGGTTCGAAGGCATAGACACCACACCAGAATACCGTGAACGGCTGTTCTGGCTCAAAACAGGAAAAACATCGGCGGACGAGGTTTTGCGCATGGAAACCATGAAAAGCGCTGCTGAATCCCTCGGAAAGTCTGGTGGCGGCGGTGCAGCCTTAGGAACAGGCATGGTGCTCATACCACAGATTATGACGCCTACTGGTCCTGCGCAAGCGCCAGCGGCAGCGTTGGTGATTTGTCCTAAATGCGCCTCTAAGGTGCCGGCGACATCGAAGTTCTGTCCTGAATGCGGAAAGCCGCTTACGCCTCCTTCGGCTGGAGCAAT
>CAZINA010000115.1:0-2145 GCA_964540545.1 uncultured Candidatus Bathyarchaeia archaeon | reverse complement strand
CCTATTCGGGTAAACCGCCATTTTCTATTTTTTGATCTATTCCCCTATCTAGCTGATTTTGTTTCCTCTCACGCAAAAGATACCAAACCACAACAGGCACCCACCCCAAAATAATCATCAAAGTACCTGGAAAACCACCTATATTCTCCTTCTGAAGCAAATCCTCAAGAAAAACCAAAATTTCATCAAGGAACGCTTCGAAGATGCCAAAAGAAAGGGTCATGGCTATAACCGCCACGTAACCTGCTTTTTTACCGAACTTCTTGTAAGTTTGGAGGGCGAGGATTCCCGCGAAAAAGAAGTCGCCAAGTCCCAGTCCTCTAAATTGAACTAGACCTTCCGCTGAAAAAACGAAAGGCACATTCGGCAGGTGAACAAGTACAGGAAGACCTAACCCAGTGAACTGCCCTGCTGCTTCAACCATGGTGCCCGTGCCTAAAACCAGAATTATATCCACTACTGTTAGGAGCACTGCGAAAATTGACACGGTTTTCCAAGTAAACAAAGACCCCAGATAAAGAATAATCAAAACAGCAAATGTTAAAGCAAAAACATCCAGCAGAACCGGAGCCCAAACGGGCACGCCATCATACGCTACGTTGAAAAACACGAACAGCAACACGAAGAAAGCTGGCGGCTGAACTGCGATGTACCATCTTTCTTGTGCCTCCGTCTTTTTGATGTCGAGTATTATTGAAGCGAGAGCGAACGTTGCCAAGCCAAAAAACGCCAGTGCCCTATAAAGGGCTAAGCTATCAGCAAAAGGCTCAAGCAGACCAATCGTTCCCGCAAGTAAACTGGCAACAGCAAACCCCAAAGAGAACAGTTGAGCCGTTCTTTGCTTTATACCTGAAAAAAGGTACGAAAAAATGAACAGCAACATGGAATACGAGAAAAGAAACACCAGCAGTATGACATTCTGGAAAATATTTCCAGGGTCTATTATGGAAACGTAGCCTATAACGGAAACCACCACGAAAATCATCACAACAAGCATGACAACGTCTCTCGTGCGAAGTTCCCTTTCCTCAAAAGTTGTTTTCAGCTTTCCTTCGGTTCGCTCGTTCAAAAGCAACGCAGCAATTGAAACAGCAAATAACACCAGTGGCATAGCAACGTCAAGGGTTGGCATGAACAGCACATAGTTAAACGGTCATTTATTTGTTTATCCCAAAATCAACTTAAGCCACATTAAACCAGTAAGAGTTACCAGTCGAACATCACGTTTAAGACGGCTAACGACGCAAAAAGCGCTTCTTCAGTTCTAACGGTTTCTGTTCCCTGCTCAGGAACCATGTTCACCACGAAATCCGCAATCACGTTCAGGTCAGCTCCTTCATCTTCCATAATCTCGTGCAGTCCACGTGCTGGCGCACCAAACGCCACAAGCGTGCAGTCCGACTTACGCCATTTCTCAGCCATTTTTTCAGCTGCATCAACAAATTTAACGCCAATCTTGGACGTGGCAATGACTGAATCGAATTTTCCGTTTTCCACGAGCCTTCCGAAAGACTGGTTTTCCACGGTAACCTTGAATCCCCAGTAACCGGGAACTTCATCTTTGCCTACCGTTTGAGCTTCAACGCGTTCGCCAACGTTGACTATCTGCAACGTCAAGCGTTTACCCAAAGCCCACTGGGTTTCTCGTATCAGCGCAGGGCGTTCAACGCCGATGTCCACGAGCACGCCTTCCTTACTTTTGCCAGTGGTTACTCCTTCACGGTACTCGCCAACCTTCAGTTTCCGAGCTTTCCTGTTTAATGGGTGATGCGGAGTTCGCAGCGGCGGCAAAATCCCGGCGTACTTCAACCGTGGGTCTATTTTGAAAAAGCGTTTGCGAAGATACTGAGGCGTCTCCAAATAAGACAGCAGTAACGCAATCAACTCAGCTTCGTTCTTCTGCTTGCTTTTTCCGGTGTTGTCAGGGTACACTATGATTTCGTCGACTCTGAAAACCGCAGCGGCTCTTCCAATCAAGCCGATTTTAGAGGTTTTCTCGCGCAAATGGGGAGTATCCGAAATAACAGACGCTGGTATCGCTATCGCAAGCTTCTTTCTGCTCATCCAATCGTGCTCCTTCCACCGAAAAACTGTCCATGTCTACGTTCAGCTTAAAAGTTAAAAACTGAATATAAAAGTGCGGGT
>CAZINA010000114.1:0-2208 GCA_964540545.1 uncultured Candidatus Bathyarchaeia archaeon | reverse complement strand
TGAAAAACAAGAAGCCCATGGAAAAAGTAGACTACTACGTGTGTGGAGTCTGCGGAAACACCGTCGAAGGCGAAGCACCCGACAAATGCCCAATCTGCGGCGCACCAAAAGAAAAATTCTTCAAACCAACATAAAACCACCAACCCTTTTTTTATCTCCAACCCAGCCTTAGCCCCAATTCAAAAACATTATATCACACGCCACCTAGCTTCTAGGGTGGTGAATTTTTTGGGTTGCTGGAAATGGTTTAACGGAGTTTTGAAAGAAGCCGAAGTAAACGTCACAGACGCAAACAAAAGCGAAATTGACGATGTTATACACAAGTACATAGGCGAACAATCCAGCTACGGCAGATGCAGCGCAGACTGGCGCAAAGCCCGCAAAGAAATCAAAGAAAGCCCCGAAATGAGAAGCGAACTCATCCAAAAACTAAAAGCACTAGCCTAAAACAATACTGAAAACACTGCTTTCATCTCTCTTTCCTTTTTCTAACCGCCAAGTCAACAGACCTTATATAAGATGAAACATCGATTCTACTCTACACAGCGAGGAATGAAAGAATGGATAAATGGGAATGCACAGTTTGCGGTTACGTATATGACCCTGAAAAAGGAGATCCCGAAAGCAACATACCAGCAGGAACACCCTTCGAGCAGCTTCCTGAAAACTGGACTTGCCCAGTTTGCGGCGCACCAAAAAGCCAGTTCATAAAAAAACAGTAACCACCACAATCACCGCCGAAACACGCATAAAATTCACACATCTTCTTTCAACTTTTGAAAACTTTATATCTTCTTAACAGAAACTCTCTTATCAGATGCACATGTTTTCAGGCAAAATCAAGAAAAGAGACGGAAGAATCGCCGATTTCAACCCAGACAGAATCAAAAACGCAGTCCACAAAGCCTTCCTCGCAGTGGAACTGGGAAACGGCGAAAAAGCCGAAAACATAACAACAGAAGTCGTCAAGCGCCTAAACGAGAAATTCAAAGAGAAAACACCCACAGTAGAAGACGCACAAGACACTGTTATCGCAGTCTTGGAGGAAAAAGGCTTCGAAAAAGTCGCCCAAGCATACCGCGACTACCGAAAGAAAAAAGAAGAACTCAGAACCCTACGCCAAAAACTAGGCATAACCCCCAAACTAACCGTGAACGCCCTAGAAGTTCTAAGAGCAAGATACCTGCTACGCGACGAAAACGAAAACCTCACAGAAACCCCAACACTCCTCTTCCAACGCGTAGCCAAAACCATAGCAGCAACCGACAAAACCCACGGAAAAAACCCCAAAGAAACCGAAAAAACCTTCTACAACATGATGACAAAACTCGAATTCCTACCCAACACACCCACACTCTTCAACGCCGGAACAAACATAGGCCAACTTTCCGCCTGCTTCGTCCTACCAATCCACGACTCACTAGACAGCGTATTCACCACACTCAAAAACATGGCATTAATCGAGAAAACTGGTGGTGGAGTCGGCTTCAACTTTTCAACGTTGCGTCCGAAAGGTGACCTAGTTAAGTCAACCAAGGGTGTGGCTTCTGGTCCAGTGAGCTTCATGCGTGTTTTTGATGCTGCCACGGAAGTGATTAAGGCTGGTGGGAAACGCAGAGGAGCTATGATGGGGATTCTCCGTGTGGATCACCCAGACGTTTTAGAGTTCATAGTTGCCAAGCAGAATCCGACGTTGCTGTCGAACTTTAATGTTTCAGTTGCGGTTACAGACGAGTTCATGCAGGCTGTTGCTTCGGATGAGTCGTATTGGCTGGTTAACCCGCGTAACAGAGAGAAGGTGAAGCAGCTTAAAGCTCCTGAAGTGTGGGGTTTGATGGCTAGGTCGGCTTGGGCAAGCGGTGATCCGGGAGTTGTTTTTATTGATGAGGTTAACAGGGGTAATCCAACTCCTTTGGTTGGGCGGATTGAGTCTACGAATCCGTGTGGTGAGCAGCCTTTGTTGCCTTACGAGTCGTGTAATTTGGGGTCGATTAACCTGTCGAGGATGGTTGAGGATGGCGAGGTGGCTTGGGGTAAGCTGCGGGAGACGGTGCGGAACGCGGTGCATTTCTTGGATAACGTGGTGGACGCGAATGTTTATCCTCTTGAGGAGACTGCTGAGATTACGAGGGCTAACCGGAAAATTGGGTTGGGTGTGATGGGTTTTGCGGACATGCTTATTCGGTTGGGTGTGCCATATGATTCTGA
>CAZINA010000113.1:0-2210 GCA_964540545.1 uncultured Candidatus Bathyarchaeia archaeon | reverse complement strand
TGGGCGATTTTGCATGATCCTCCCTCTTTCGATAGCAAATATCCTTTTCTAAGAAACCTATTAAGTGTTTGCCATAATCGATCATTTCTACAATTAGCCCATGGAAAGATCTAACATGAATCCTGAACAACTGCTTCACATCACAGATAGAAAGCTCCTGACCGTAGGTGCCTGACATGTGGCGCCTCTACAAGTCACTACTAAGTGGAAGTTTACAAAATTTTTATTACACACGCGTTTGATTACAAGGGCTAAACGGACTGGAGTAATGGAAGCCTTTGGACGCTAAGAAAAACACGGTGATTTTGGGTTTGGCCTTCGTCATCCTTCTTGGGCTTTCATATGCGGAAAACCAGTTCTTTTTCACCATTCTAGGTGATGTTCTACAAAACCAGTTCTTAGCTGTGGGTATGCTTTTCCTGCATAACGTCCTTGTGGTTTCCATGATTCTTATAGGAATGACGTTTTACGTTAACTTGGTGGTTTTGAACTTCTTTAAACGAGAGAAGCACGCTGATGTGGTGATATCGCATCCGAGGATTTTCGCGGCGGTTTTCGCATGCATGATTGTTTTCTTAAGCATACTGCGTGGAGCCACTCTGATCAATGGTGGTGTAACTCTTGAAACTTTGCCGCTGATTCTGCTGGTCAGCGCGCCAGTTGGCATAATTGAAGGCTACGGCATCTACCTGACAATCAAGAAAACACTCAGCAGAACAATGACCATGAAAGCTCTCGCCTACATCTACGGTGTGTTCTTCTTGGCTTCAGTAGTAGAAGTCGGCTTCATACACCTGCTAACAACTTTTGCAACTTAACCTGTTCAGACTTGCGGAGGGACACGTAGTTTCTTCTTCAAGTTTTTAATCAGGTTTTCAAGGTTTTGACTTAACTCTACAGGATATGCTGGCGTGTTTGTCGGCTTCTTGTATTTTGCAGGCAGTTTTGACAGGTTTTCTGCGGCGGTGGCGCGTATCTCCTCAAGAGACGGCAGGTCAATGGTTATTTCGCCTTTTTCCATAACTTTTTCCAGCAAGGGGTCTCCTTGTGTTTTCTCGCCCACTATCGCTATGATGTCTTTTGAGTAGTTGCCTTTTTCGTCTTTGAGCCGGTAAACTTGTTTTCGACCGGGCAAAGTTGTTTTGCCTTCACTGAGCTTCATTATTGGCGAAAACTTGCCTTTTTCTGTCATGGTTTCGCATAGTTTGTAGATTACGTCAACGTAGGGCTTGTCTGCTGACGTGCCGAGTTTGGTGCCTACGCCGAAAGCGTCGATTTTCGCGTTTTTCTTCAGCAACTCCGTTATTTTGAATTCGTCTAAGTCGCCGCTCGCGAAAATCTTAACGTACTTCAGTCCTTTGTCATCCAGTAGTTTTCTGACTTTTTTGCTCAGTTCGGCTAAGTCGCCGCTGTCCAACCTTACACCGTCAAGTTTAGACCCTTGTTTTTCCATTTCTTTGGCGACCACGGCGGCTTTTTCCGCGCCTGCCAAGTCATCGTAAGTATCAATTAGGAGCGTGGATTTGTTTGGGAAAGTGCGTGCGAACTCTCTGAATGCTTCGATTTCCTCCTCGTAGGACATGATGAAGCTGTGTGCCATGGTTCCGAAAACTGGGATGCCGTACTGGAATCCTGCTAACACGTTGGATGTGCCGTGGCATCCTGCTATGTAGCTGCTTCTGGCTACTTTCATTCCCGCGTCAACACCGTGTTCTCGCCTTAACCCGAACTCGATAACTGCTTTGCCCTTGGCGGCGTTCACGACGTGAGACGCTTTTGTGGCGATCATGGTTTGCAGGTTGATGGTGTTCAGCAGGAAAGTCTCCACCAGCTGTGCCTCTATTATGGGCGCGGTTACGCGGATTAACGGTTCGCATGGGAAGGCTACTGTGCCTTCGGGGGCAGCCCACACTTCGCCTGTGAACTTGAAGCCTCGCAGGTAATCGAGGAACTGCTCGTTGAAACCCTGCGTTTTGAGGTAAGCAAGGTGTTCCTCAGTGAAGTGTACGCTTTCAAGGTAACGCAGGACTTGCTCCAGCCCAGCGAACAGGAGGTAGGAGCGGTTTTCGGGCAGCCGTCTTATGAATAAGTCGAAGGTGGCAGGCCCAAACTTTTTGTTGTCAAAATAGCTTGCGCACATTGTTAACTCATAAAAATCCGTGAATAAACTCATGTTCTCTTCTTTCAGCCAATCAAGATAACGGCTCATA
>CAZINA010000112.1:0-2295 GCA_964540545.1 uncultured Candidatus Bathyarchaeia archaeon | reverse complement strand
AGGACGTTAAATCACTGAAGATTTTTTGCGGGTTGACGATTAGGGTGCACCATTTACCGCCTATTGCCAGCCCGATTTTCAATTAGCTTAATATACACTGTTTTAACATCTGCTTTCTTGTGAGGATGGCCATGAGAAAGCATAAGTGGATGCTGATCATCCTCTTCATTGTTCTAATTGAAGCATACTATCTGACTTCAGCTTCAAGCGCCAGCATCAGTTCCAGCAATGAGGAATGGGTGATGTTTCGTCATGACCTAAACCGCAGCGGCTACACAGCTGGCAGTGCTCCAAAGAGGCCCGTCAAACTCTTGTGGACTTATGAAACACGGGCACCGATACGAGCTTCCCCCGCGGTAGCCAACGGCTGCGTTTTCGTAGGTTGCGCAGATTGGAGTTTTTATTGGCTCAACGCCTCCAATGGTGAAATAGTGTGGCACTTCCAAGCTGACAATGAAGTGAATTCGTCGCCTGCTATCGATAATGGGCGTATATACGTAGGTTCAGACGGCGGCGTTGTTTACTGTCTAGAAATCGCCACAGGAGTAGCTCTTTGGACATCTACAGTTGGAGGCGTCGTGCGGTCTTCTCCTGCAGTTGTGGGAGGGCGCCTCTACATTGGTTCCGGAGACCACGATATAGTTTGCTTTAACGCCTCAAACGGATCGGTCATATGGCGTTGCTCAACTTCACACGCTGTAAAATCGTCGCCTGCTGTCTCAAACGGCGTATTATACATTGCCACTGACGATTATCATGTCTACGCTCTTAACGCGTCCACAGGTACACAAATATGGCGCACCCACACAGGAAGTGTATTCTCCTCCCCTAGCCTATACAACGGCTCTGTGTACATAGGCTCCGTAGACGGCTACGTTTGCAGTCTGAACGCTTCCACAGGCGACAAGATATGGAAGTATCTAACGGGAGGTTCAGTTTCGTCTTCCCCAGCTGTCGCTTACGGGCGCGTCTACATAGGCTCCGATGACAACAACGTTTACTGCCTAAACGCTTTGAACGGCAAGAAAATATGGCAGAGCCCAACTGGATACTGGGTCAGATCTTCACCCACAGTTGCAGACGGAAACGTCTATGTAGGCTCTGAAGACTACAACCTTTACTGCTTTGATGCCTATACGGGAGAAAAAAAATGGAGCTACACAACTGGAAATTTTGTGGATTCTTCTCCCGCAATAGTAAACGGCACCCTATACTTTGCCTCTATCGACCATCACGTCTACGCTTTTGCCCTAGGCGACTCAACTGAAGCGGTAACCTCGCAATCCACAAACTCTTTACCATGGTCTACTATCCTGTTTGATTTGATTGCAATCGCTGTGGCGGCTGCGACTACTTTTGCATTCGTGCGCTTTATTCACTCAACTAGACGAAAGGCTGAAACGAAAAATTCGGGTCAGCAACTTCCTTGGCTTTCACAACACGTCGACGCCCTTTGTATTTTGGCAATTCTGGCTTTTTCAGCATTATTCTTTGTTAATCTGGGAAGTGGGCCACTGTGGGTTTCCGACGAGCAAACATACTCTCAATGGGCTTTCCACATGTTTAAAACCGGAGACTACATGACGCCCTGGGCTCTTGGCAAAGTATTACTGTGGATTGGTAAGCCACCGCTCTTCATGTGGTTAATATCTCTTGCCTACCAAGTGTTTGGCGCTACCAACTTCGCCACAAGGTTTTGGAGCGCGGTATTCGGTGCGTTATCCTTAGTTCTTGTCTTTTATTTGGGAAAAAAACTTTACAACGTGCATGTTGGACTTGCTTCGGCGCTGGTTTTAGGCACATTTACAACCTTCTACACTTATGCTAGGCATGCCATGCTTGATGTCCCTTTTATCTTTTTCATGTTGGCAAGCATACACTGTTTAGTTATAAGCGAAAAAACAGAAACTCCTAACCGCTACATAGCTTTAAGCGGCCTGTCATTCGGTTTGGCGTTTATGATAAAACAAGTTGCAGCATTTTTGATCCCGCTTATCCTTTTTGTTTATTTTGCCGCAACAAGGAGAGACACCAGGTTTCTCTTCAAAAAACGCTTTGCAGTTTTCTGGGGAATCTGCCTTATGGTTGTTGCACCTTGGATGATTTACATGACCCTCCGTTTTGGACCCGACTTCTGGGATTCCTTTTTTGTTTTTTCTGGCATTACAAGAGCAAGTACTCCTATTGAAGGCCACGTTGGAGGCTACCTTTTTTACTTCAACTACTTGCTTAACAGCGAAAACCTGTTCTGGGTAATACTGCTACCCTTTTCGGCAGGGCTTTGCGCGTTCAACG
>CAZINA010000111.1:0-2414 GCA_964540545.1 uncultured Candidatus Bathyarchaeia archaeon | reverse complement strand
CTGTCCATGTCTACGTTCAGCTTAAAAGTTAAAAACTGAATATAAAAGTGCGGGTATATGGTGAATCAAAGTGGCAACTTTAGTCTTGGATGACACGAACAAAATACGTGAAGTTGATAAAAGTAATATGCTTGCGTTCTGTGTGGACGCCGCAAAGCATTACCGAGAAGCCGCAAAAAACGCTGAAAAAATTACTTTGCCCTATGCGAATCCTGAGAACATAATCGTTGCGGGCATGGGTGGCTCCGCAATTGGAGGCGAACTACTGAAAGACTGGGCTCGCGATAAAGCTCAGGTGCCAATAGAAGTCAACAGAGCCTACTCGTTACCAGCTTACGCAAACGGCCGCAGTCTTGTGTTAGTCATGAGTTATTCTGGGGAGACAGAGGAGTCTCTCAGCGCGTTTCTTGACGCCGTGAAAAGGCGGTGTATGGTTTTCTGCGTAAGCTCAGGCGGTAGCTTGTTGGAGTTTGCTGAAAAGCTTGGGTTGCCGTACCTGAGGGTGCCTGGGGGTATGCCGCCGCGGGCAGGTCTTCCCTACATGTTTGTGCCTTTGCTTAAGGCGTTGGAGAAGGCAAGTGTTGTTTCGGGTGTTTCTGGGGAGCTTTCGGAGGTGACCCAGCTGTTGGGGCGTGTTGCCGGTGAGAATGCACCTGATAAGCCTGTGAAGAATAATTTTGCGAAGACGTTGGCTTTGGGAGTCAACGGTACTGCCCCTGTTGTTTACGGGTTTGGCGTTTACCGCAGCGTGGCGCAACGTTTTAAGCAGCAGTTCAATGAGAACAGCAAGGTGCCTTCGAAGTGGGAGTTTTTCTCGGAGCTTAATCATAACGAGATTGTGGGCTGGGAAACAGTTGGGAAGCTTGCAGAATGCTTTTCTACGATTTTCATCAGGGACAAGACGGAGCCCGATGCGATTCGTAGTAGAATCGAAACGACAAAGACGCTTTTGCCTTCCGGCTCGAAGATGTTCGAAGTATGGAGCCAAGGTAAATGTGCGCTTGCAAGGATGTTGTCTACTGTTTGCATCGGAGACTTCACAAGCGTCTATCTCGGGGTTCTTCGTGGTGTCGACCCTACTCCTGTGGAAAACATAAACGTGTTGAAAGAGAAAACGAAGCTTGTTGGAACGAAAGAGAAGGTGAAGCGTGAACTGGCGTTGTTGGCTGGGTCACGCTGAAGTGTCTTCTTTTATGAACGTGTTGAAAGCGTTTTCTGCGGTTTCAAGCGGCATCATTTGTGGAGGTCGTTTGAAAGCGTATGCGCAGAGTGGAATTAATGCGCCTGTCTGCTTCTTGTTTAACGCTAGTTTTGTGGCTCTTATCACATCGAAGAGTACACTGCCCGCGTTTGGCGCGTCAACAGTGCTGAATTTAAGGTCTATGCGCATGGGGGAGTCGCAGAAGTAGGTGCCGCTTATCCAGAAGTAACTGTCACGCTTGTTCTGCAGGAAGTCTACGTAGTCGGTTGAGCCTGCTACGATTTCCGCTTTGTACGGGAGCGCGGATGCTACGGACTCGGTTTTTATGGTGCGTTTGGCTTCGCGCGTGCGGTCCAGCGTGTCAAGTGACTCGGTTCCTCCACCAACGTCTAGCTGGTAGGTTTCGGTGATTTTCACGCCACGGTTTGAGAGAAGTTTAAGCAGGGTCTTGTGCAGCGCAGTTGAGCCGACTTGGTCGACTAAGTCGTCTCCTGCGAGAGGTAGCTGCGCGTCCTCGAATTTTTTTGCCCACGCCGGGTCGCTTGCTATGTAGGTTGGCGTGGCGTTTATGAAGGCGCATTTTGCAGCTAAAGCTTGTTCCGCATAGTAGCAGGCGGCTTTTGCGGCTCCGCTTGGAAGCAGGTTCACAAGGATTTCGGCGTTTGCTTCGCGGAGGATTTCAGCAACGTTCACGTCAGGTTGGCTGCTGGGTTGGATGATATCTTGGGCGCTTTTGCCTATGCCATCTAACGTGGGAGCTTTCTGAACGGTTACGCCCGTCTCGGGGATGTCGGTTACTCTTGGGGCGTTGTTGGGCGGTGCGAATATGGCTTCAGCTAAGTCTTTTCCGACTTTTCGGTTGTCCACGTCAAACGCTGCGACGACTTGGATGTCGCTGGGCTTGTATCCGCCTAGCTGAGGGTTGCGTAGGCCAACCGGTTTTTCCGTGAACATGCTGTAGTAACGTAAACCTTGAATGAAGGCTGAGGCGCAGTTTCCCACACCTGCCAATGCAACTTTAATTTTCGGCATCTTTGCCACCTTGTTTGGGCTTTTCTTATCTGCTTTGTCCTTATAAAAACCATCGCTACATATCACTTGGAACCAGCATGAACTGTCGCGCTCGGAAAAGACTATAGCCCCCCTATATATAGAAAACAGCATGCTATTGGCGTGTGAAACCGTCAATACGGAGCCTGCCCCTATCGTTTTC
>CAZINA010000110.1:0-2455 GCA_964540545.1 uncultured Candidatus Bathyarchaeia archaeon | reverse complement strand
AACGAGCATGCTCTTCAACCAGACCTCGCGGTTTTCATAGATGTGAACCCTGAAACCGTGATGAGCCGGCTTAAGCCCAAGAAGTCAGTAATGGAGACGCTGGAGACGCAGCAAAAGGTGCGGGAGATATACCTGAAGTTCGTGGAAGATGGAAGGCTCACCAGAATCAACGGTGACAAGTCCGAAAGAGAGGTTGCAAAGGAAGTCTATGAGGTTGCAATGACGTTTTTAGACTCCGTTCGCTAAGGTTCAATTTCAACTCTTTTTAGGGTTTTTCTCGAAGAGGTTTTGTTCACTTCGTTTACTAAGAACGTGACGATGTCCTCTGGTGAAATGTACCTTGGGCCTCGCTCGTGAAAAACCTGCATTTCCAACCTGTTTCTGACGAAGACAATACGTAGCAAGTAATAATCAAATTTCAACGGCGTTTTGTTTTCTGAGGTGCCTTTGTAGTAGCGGACGGCGCAGAAAAAGTCCATTGTCTGAAAGGGTCTTCTCTTCAATGCGGTTAACACTTTTCGTGTTTCCTCTTCATCTATGTAGTTGAAGCTTTCAGCCTCAGCTAAGCCTGCTTCGAAAATTATGGTGCACTCTGGCACTGTCGGATAGGCTATTTCCTCAAAACTGAATTTTCTGCGGTTTATGTCATGGAGAACTTGGATTAGTCTTCGCTGGAGACTCTTGCTTGAAAGCGAAGTCGTAAACGCTTCTATTCTGTGAATGTTCACGGGAAAATTCTCGTAAAACCCTAGCATCTCTCAGGGTTCCTGCCTAGGCTTTCTTCATTTTTTTAACCTTTTCAAGGTTGCTTAGTAGTTCGGATAGTGCACTGCTTAGTTTTTGCAGTTCTTCCACGTCCTCGGTGTTTTGAATCTTGTCTTGTATAGCCTGCACCTTCGCCATGAGAGTCGCCTCAAGCTTGTCATACGCCGCGCTGCTTGCTTTCTCCTGTTCCTCTCCCTCCTTCACCACAACCACTTTCTTTTCACATTTACCACACCACAACGTCCCGTCTTTCAACCTGAAGAGCGGTGAAGCGCAGGCAGGACATGACAAGTCGGTTAAAGTGGCGCCTTGCCGCAGCAGGTCAGCCATGCGTTTAATAGGTTTATCTTCAGTTTTTCCTTGCATTTCAGAACCCCAACATAAATACGTGTTAAAGCTTATATAACTTGATAACTGCGACATTGCATAGGTGGACATCATGGTGCGGAAGAAAAAAGCTCAGGAATATGAAGAGAAAATACAGCAAGCTTTAATGGTGCTTGGTCAAGTCTCAGAAGACAGCACTACACCGAGAAATATCCGGCGCGCGGCAAAAGACGCTATGGGCGCCCTGCAAAGCCCAGAGTTCACGCCTGCAGTGCGGGCTTCAAACGCTATTTCACTTTTGGACGAGATACTTCAAGACCCAAACATGCCGCCTTACTCACGGGTAAAACTATGGAACGTCATGAGCCTAATAGAAGCCATAAAAGACTAAACCAAGCACCAAAAACCCGTTTTCTTTTGCTTTTAGTTTTTCAGTTTAACTTCATCCGCTTGCGTTAAGACGAAGTAAAAAATATTTTACTAAAATTTTTTCCACTGAGCTATTTAAATCGAGGCAGAGCCATATCTTCAATGGGGTATAACATGGGAAGCAAAAGCAGCAAATCCAAGAACGTTGAACAGGAAGTCTTTAAGGTCTTAGAGCATCAAACAAGAAGAAACATCCTGAAATTCATTGGGGAAAAGAAAAACCCAACTTTCACTGACATCATAGATGCCGCTAAGATAGCGGATAGTCCAACTCTTTCGTACCATCTAAGGACCCTTGCGCCATTTGTCGAACGACAAAACGGGAGCTATAAACTTACACCTATAGGACAAGATGCCTACAGCCTTCTACTCAAAACAGCAGCATATAGCAAACTTGTTTTCCACATGGGTATGACCATGACAGAAGAAGAGCACCAAAAATGGCATGACGAACACCCCGAAATGACCCCTGAACTGCATAGCGCTTTTATGAAGAAAATGGGAATCAGTGAAGAAGAGGACAAGAAGTGGCACATGGAGCATGGAGAGCCCCCAAAACACCCAAGCACAACAGAGAAAAAAACTGTAAATCCATTTGCTATAGGTGGAGGCTTCCTTAATTACTGTGTCAAGCAGGGCTGGCTGGTTCAGGAAGGAAAGGGACGAAAGGTCAAATATTATGTTACTGAAGAAGGCGAAGGCAAACTTGGGGAATTCGGCATCAAAATCTAAACAGTAAGCTACTGACTGAACCTAACTTGATTGCGTTTTATGTGGCTTTCTTGGTGAGTTCTCTTGTTTCTTTATAAGATCGAGCGCAGTGCACGCAACAAAACGCGGTCTCTTTACCATTGATTACTTCTCGGTAGCTTCCTTCGTAGACTTTGCAGCCACAGTGAGCACAAACGTAGAGGCTGGGTTCAATTGCGATTGA
>CAZINA010000109.1:1223-2570 GCA_964540545.1 uncultured Candidatus Bathyarchaeia archaeon | reverse complement strand
TGTCGAAAATCGAAAGGGAGAAAGTGCTATTTGAAAGATATTACTGAGGTCAGGTGGCACGGCAGAGGCGGTCAGGGTTCATGGACGGCCAGTGAAGTTCTAGCACGGACAGCCATTTACGAAGGCAAGTACATCCAGTCGTTCCCAGAGTTCGGTCCTGAAAGGATGGGAGCTCCAGTGACAGCTTTCACTCGGATAAGCACGAAGCCAATCAGGATACATTGTGCAGTTTACGAGCCAGACGTGGTTGTCGTTTTAGACCCTACCCTATTGAAGACTGTTCCAGTAACCTCTGGGCTTAATGAAAACGGCGTAATCATAATCAATTCAACTGATGAACCTGCTAAAGTCAGAGAAACATTGAAAACCGAAAAAGGAAAACTTTGGACCATACCTGCAACGCAAATTGCCCTAAAAATCTTAGGAATGCCCATAACCAACACAGCCATGCTCGGCACAGTTGCCAAAGCCACCAACCTAGTCTCGTTAGACAGCATAGAGATAACACTTAAAGAAAGATTCAGACCTGACTTGGCGGAAAAAAACTACGCCGTAATAAAACAAGCATATAATGAGGCAACACACGAATGACAAACAAAGATAAAAACTGGAAGGAAATCGCACCTGCAGGCGTCTGCTCAAAATCAAGCCTCGAGTTCTTAACAGGCGACTGGAAAACCTACACGCCTATACGCGACCCAGAGAAATGCACTCGTTGCGTGCTATGCGTGCTCTTCTGCCCCGACGGAGCCATACACTGGTACCCAGAAAAAGGAGACATAGAATTCGATTACAACTTCTGCAAAGGCTGCGGAATATGCGCCAACCAATGCCCAACCAGCGCCATAACAATGAAACTTGAACAGGAGTCAAAATAACATGCAAACAACAATAAAACAAAAAATGACGGCTCTCGCAGGCGACCAAGCAGTTGCCTACGCCGTTAAGCAGTCAGATGTAGACGTCGTAGCAGCCTATCCAATAACGCCACAAACCATAATTGTTGAGAAGTTCAGCGAGTACGTAGCCAACGGAGAAGTAGAAACCGAGTTCGTCTGCGTCGAATCTGAACACAGCGCCATGGCCGCGTCGCTTGCAGCCTCTGCTACAGGCGCCAGAGCTTTCACTGCCACCGCATCCGCTGGCTTAGCCTTAATGCATGAGATGCTTTTCGTAACGTCTGGTTGCCGCGCACCTGTGGTAATGGCTGTGGCTAACCGTGCTTTGTCTGCCCCGCTTAACATTCACGGCGACCACTCTGACAGCATGGCGCAGAGGGATAGCGGTTGGATACAGCTGTACGCTGAAAACGCTCAGGAAGCTTATGACTCGATTATTCAGGCTTTC
>CAZINA010000109.1:0-1123 GCA_964540545.1 uncultured Candidatus Bathyarchaeia archaeon | reverse complement strand
GCGAGTACGCGAAGATAAGCGGTAGAAGCTACGGCAACGGCTTAGTCGAGGAGTACTGCCTTGAAGATGCGGAAGTCGCGGCTGTCTGTTTAGGTTCAACAGCGGGCACGATGAAGATAGTTGTGGACGACCTCAGGCAAAAAGGCGTTAAAGCTGGGATGCTTCGGCTTCGCACGTTCAGGCCATTGCCGGTCGAAGCGATTCGAAGTGCTCTTGCGAACGTGAAAGCGGTGGCTGTTATGGATAAGTGCATGAGTTTCGGCGGAAACGGCGGTCCAGTTTATCATGAAATCAGGCATTTGCTTTATGATGCAGCTAATCACCCTTACATTGTGAATTACATTTACGGTTTGGGTGGAAGAGACACAAGTCCACGAGAGTTGCGAAGCATCTACGAAACACTGCAGAACATATTACAAGCTGGGCGTGTTGAGATGCCAATACAGTACTTAGGGTTGAGAGGTTAAAGGAGGAAAAAATGAATGACTAATCAAGAATGGAAATTCACGGCAAAAGACATCGCTGAAAAACCAGACTTGTTCTTGGCTGGACACAGAGCATGCGCAGGCTGTGGACCTGCAACTGTGCTGCGGATGATTATGAAAGCTACGCGTGGACCTACAATCGTGACTGAAGCCACTGGCTGTATGGAAGTGGTTTCGTCAATTTACCCGTATACGTCGTGGGCTGTTCCTTGGCTGCACACTGCTTTCGAAACTGCTGCTTCGAACGCTTCAGGCATAGAAGCTGCGTTGAAAATTATGAAAAAGAAAGGCAGAATAGGTCAGGAGCATGTGGACGTGATTGCGTTTGCTGGAGACGGGGGAACCTTTGACATCGGTTTTCAGGCGCTTTCTGGAGCGGTGGAGCGAGGTCACGACTTCCTGTTTGTGCTGTATGACAACGAGGCGTACATGAACACTGGCATTCAACGAAGTGGTGGAACTCCGCATGGCGCGGCAACAACTACTTCGCCAGCAGGCAAAGTAATACCGGGAAAGCTGGAGTATAAGAAGCCCATCGCAGATATTATGGTGGCGCATGGTATGCCTTATGTGGCTACTGCTTCGCCGTACTACTGGAAGGATTTGATGACGAAGGTTCGTAAGGGCTTGGAAGTTGA
>CAZINA010000108.1:0-2581 GCA_964540545.1 uncultured Candidatus Bathyarchaeia archaeon | reverse complement strand
AAAGTACTAAGAGAAGAAAATGAGGACCAAGTGATAACTCAAACAACGTAATTCGGCAGATGCATATCTCTCTTTCACTTTTTCAAGTAACATAGCCTTTTTTGTTACCTATTTGTGAACCCACCCAGTTGAAAGAACGTTTTTATCTACTTTTAATAATAGCTATTCTTTCAAGGTGAAATGTAATGGGTAAAGGGTCTGGTTTCGGTAAAGTAATTTTGTTCGGCGAGCACTTCGTGGTTCACGGAGTACCGGGTATAGTGTCAGCGATTGATTCCGCCACGGACGCGGAAGTAACACAAACTGGAAACGAACTTGTAATTAAGGATGAGCGAAAAGCCGCAAAAGGTTACGCTGAAGAGAAAAGGCTTCAGCAAATAGAGTCCATCGAGCGCATGCTTAAAAAGATGGGACTTGACCCGAAACTGCCGCTAAACATTTGGATAGGAGGAACCCTCCCCGGTTTCAGCGGGTTAGGCGCTTCCGCAGCAAGCAGCGTCGCCATCGCCAGAGCCATCGCCGAAGAACTATCTCTGAAGCTTTCTAATGAAGAAGTCAATCAAATCGCTTATGAAGCTGAGAAGGCGTATGCGGGCAACCCGTCGGGCATTGACAACACCGCGGCGACTTATGGCGGTTTGATGTGGTTTAAGAAGAACCTTGCTGGTGGGCCAGCCAGCGTTGAAAGGCTCAGCGTTCGCATGCCGGTTGAAATCGTAATCGGGAGCACGGGTAAGGTGGCGAACACGAAGGCGATGGTTGCAGGTGTGGCTGAACGCAAAAATAAGAACCCTGAAAAATACGCTCCGATCTTCAAGCAAGCAGAAAACCTAACGTATGCTGGGCGGCAAGCTCTGGAAAGCTACGACTTGAAAAAGGTTGGTGAGCTCATGAACGAAAACCATCGCTTGTTACAGGAGATTGAGGTTTCCAGCAGGGAACTTGACCTGCTAGTGGATATAGCTAGGAAAAATGGTGCTTTCGGCGCTAAAATGACGGGTGGAGGCGGTGGAGGCTGCATGGTCGCGTTGACGCCAGGCAAGGAATTACAGGAAAAAGTTGCGGTGGCCATCGAAAAAGATGGGTATGCCGTGTTAAGGACGAAAATTGGGGTTGAAAAGATATAAAGAAACAGTAGCCTATTAAAAATGGGGATGAAAGAGAGTGGGGTTTAGAAGTTTCCTGAAAACGCTCTCCGAGAACGGAGAGTTAACGCGTATAAGCAAGGAAGTGTCGCCGGAGTATGAGCTGGCGGGTGTTATAGAGGCTCTCGGCGAGAAACCCGTGTTTTTTGAAAACGTGAGATACTCTAGTTTTCCAGTGGTGGCGGGTCTTGTGTCTTCAAAAGAGATTATTGCCCGTTCTCTAAACTTGAAAAAAGCGCATCTGCTCCATACTTTATCCAGCGCACTGGAGCATCCTTTGCCGCCGCAGGTTGTGGAGAAAGGCGAATGTCAAGAAGTAGTTGAGAAAGAAGTTGACTTGACAAAACTGCCTATAATGAGGTACACAGACAAAGACGGCGGGAAATACATTGCGTCAGCGGTTTCTATAGTGCGGGACCCTGAATTGGGTAGAAACATGTCTTTTCACAGGTTAATGCTGATTGGCAGGAACAGGTTTGTGGCGCGGATAGTGGAGGATAGAGGAACAGATACTGCGCTCAAGAAAGCTGGCGGGGAACTTGACATCGCCATTTGCATAGGCAACTCAACTGCTGTTCTTCTCGCTGCTGCTACTTCTTTGCCGAAGGGAGTTGACGAGTTGGGTATGGCTAACGCGTTAGAGACAACAGAGCTAGTTAAATGCAAGACCATCGACCTTGAGGTTCCTAGAAACTGCGAGTTTGTGTTGGAAGGGCGAATAACCAAGGAAAAAGCAGCGGAAGGACCGTTTCTGGATACAACGGGGACAATTGACAAGATTAGACAGCAGCCAGTAATCGAAATCAAATGTATTACTCACCGTGAAAAGCCAGTTTACCAAACGATTCTTCCTGGAAGGCATGAACACCAATTCTTGATGGGTATGCCTAAGGAACCGACAATCTTTAACGAAGTGAACAAAGTCTGCGAGTGCAGGGATGTCTACGTTACCCCGGGCGGTTGCAGTTGGCTCCACGCGGTCGTGCAGATAAAGAAGCAGGACCCAGATGACGGAAAGAAAGCAATTGCCGCCGCGTTTGAAGGCCATAAATCTCTGAAACACTGCGTAATAGTGGACGACGACATAGACATTTACGACCCAAACGACGTGGAATGGGCTGTAGCTACAAGATTCCAAGCAGACAAAAACATCGTTATCTTGCCAAACCAGAGAGGCTCTTCTCTTGACCCGTCTGGAGACTTAGCGGAGGGTAAAAAGGCGCGAACGTGCAAGATGGGCTTGGACGCTACGATTCCAGTTGGAAAAACGGACAAGAGCTTCGTGAAAGAACGGTACAGAAAAGTTGACTTAAACAATTTCCTGTGATCCTCATGCACCTTACCAAAACAGAAGAAAAAATGCTCAACGGAGAAGAAGGCTACGCCGTAAAGAAAGCCATGCAAATCCTCGTTGCTTTAGGCGACATTTACGGTGC
>CAZINA010000107.1:0-2743 GCA_964540545.1 uncultured Candidatus Bathyarchaeia archaeon | reverse complement strand
GGGCTAACAACCTCAAAGTCATGACTTCAAAATTTGAAGGAGGACAACAATAAAATGTCAATGTTTGAAGATATACCTGTAGATGTTGGCGTCATTTACGAAGGCGAACGTATCCGCAGAAAACAAATGCAAGTGGAACTCGGTGGTCCATCACTTAAAGAAAAATTTGAACTAGCAAGAGTTAAACCCCTAGACGAAGTTGAAGACGGGAAAATAACCATAATTGGTCCCGACATTAAAGACATGGAAGAAGGCAAAGCATACCCATTGGGCATTCTGGTTGAAGCTGCGGGTTCTACACTCGAGGAGGCGCTTGAAGGCGTAATCGAAAGACGCATACACGGCTATCTGAACTTCATTGAAGGCTTCATGCACCTTAACCAGCGCTACGACATCTGGATACGATTAGGCAAGAAATCCTTCCAGAAGGGGCTAAACTCTTTCGAGTACATCGGCAAAGTGCTTTACAAGCTTTTCAAGAGCGAACTGCCCATAATCGAGAAAGTACAGATAACTTTCATAACCGACCCCGCGAAAATAAAAGATCTCTACACTGAAGCCCTGCAAATCTACGAAGCCCGAGACGCAAAGGCAAGAGGATTAAAAGACGAGGAAGTTGACAAGTTCTACGGCTGTGTCCTGTGCCAGTCATTCGCTCCAAGCCACGTGTGTGTTATCACGCCACAACGATACTCTAACTGTGGTGCCATAAGCTGGTTTGACGGGCGTGCCTCAGCACAGATCGATCCGAAGGGACCAGTTTTCGCTATCGAAAGAGGCGAATTGATAGACGCGGCGAAAGGCGAGTTTTCAGGCGTAAACGAGGCGGTTAAGAAGCGCACTCTGGGTGACGTTGAAAAAGTCTGGCTTTACACGGCGTTTGACCACCCACACACTTCATGCGGTTGCTTCGAAGCTGTTGCTTTCTACATTCCAGAAGTAGAAGGTTTCGGCGTGGTCAACAGAAGCTTCAAAGGCGTTACAGTTAACGGTTTGGCATTCTCAACTCTCGCGGACTCAACTGCGGGCGGACGGCAAATAGACGGTTTCCACGGTATGTCCATCGAGTACATGCGGTCAAAGAAGTTCCTCGCAGCTGACGACGGCTGGAACCGCGTGGTTTGGCTGCCAAAGGAAGTGAAGGAACGCGTTAAAGACTTCATTCCAGCAGACGTTGTAGACAAGATAGCTACCGAAGAAGACGTGCAGAACATTGATGATTTGAAGGCTTTCCTTAAGAGCAAAAACCATCCTGTTGTGGCGCGGTGGACTGAAGAGGCTGCAGTTGAAGAAGCGCCTGCCGAAATTTCGGCGGAAGAAGGTGCCATGATGCCTGTGGCGACAGCTGGAACCTTGCCCATAATGGCTGGTGGCTTCAAGATAATCTTGAAGGACGCGAAAATCTACGCTAAGAAAGTTATTATCCGTTCCATGAAAGACGAGAAGAAAAGCTAAAGGGTGGACCCTGTTGGCTGACAAAAAGAAAAAGGATGAAGAAGGCGGAATAAACTTCAGCCCTGACCTGCTGGATCTTCTTGCGAAGTTTCAGGAGGTTGAGTTGGAAGACTTCGAGCTGGAAGTAAAAGACTTAGAGCTGTGGTTCGAGTCCGGAGCTTTACCCAGACAACTTGTGCCTCAACTGAAAGCTGCTCCTGGTTTAAGGGGTAAGCCTACAGAGTTGCTGAAGACACAGTTTATGTCTCCAATCGAGACTTATCCAGGCAAGATCGTTGAGGTCAAGCTTGGCGCTACTAAAAGTGAAGGTGGGTCACGCGGCAAGTCAATAGTTATCGGCGGCGAGACTTCTCCTGCTTTCTACACTTTTGAGACGCCTGTTGCACATCCGCCGATTGTTACCCTTGACGTTTTTGACATGGCGCTTCCTTTATCTAAGGCTGTTAAGATGCATGTGAAGGAGGTCATCGGTGACCCTGCGGCTTGGGCTAAGCTTGCGGTTGAAAAGTTCGGTGCGGACATGGTTACTGTTCACCTGATTAGTATTGACCCTTTGTTGAAAGATGCTGGGCCGAAGGATGCTGTCAAGACGGTGGAGGCGATTCTGCAGGCTGTTGACGTGCCATTGGTTATTGGCGGTTGCGGTGACCCAGTTAAGGATACCGCTGTTTTCGCTGAGATAACTGAGACTTTTGCTGGGGAACGTTTTCTGATAAGTTCCTTAACGCAGGACATGGATGTTGAGCGTTGTGCAAAATTCGTTAAGAAGAACGGTCACGTAGCATTGTCTTTCACTCCTATGGATTTGAACTTGGCTCGTGAGCTTAACAGGCGTTTGTATGATTTTCTGGGCAACGAAGATATTGTTATGGACTTGACCACTGCAGCGCTTGGTTACGGTCTGGACTACGCTTTTACCAACATGGAGCGTGCTAGGCTTGCGGGTTTGATGGGTGATGTGGAGCTTGCTCATCCTATGTCTTCTGGCACTACTAACGCTTGGGCTGCGCGGGAAGCGTGGCTGAAGATGGCGCCTGAGTGGGAGCCTCGTGAGCTTAGAGGTCCACTGTGGGAAGTAACGACGGCGTTGACGCTTTTGCTTGCTGGCGTGGACTTGTTCATGATGATGCATCCTGCTGCGGTGAAGACGTTGAAGGAAGTCACTGGACAGTTGGTAAGCGGCAAGAAAGCTGATGCGTCCAATTTTGCTGATTGGCTTTCTGTGGAAGCATGATGGAGCAGTGAAGTGTATGAGTGAAAAAAAGAAAGGTAAAGCTGGAGTAAAAGA
>CAZINA010000106.1:0-2894 GCA_964540545.1 uncultured Candidatus Bathyarchaeia archaeon | reverse complement strand
TTTCTGGTGCAGCGGCCGAGTCGCCTCGAATAGGCGCATGATTTTGCTGGTGGGTTCTTTGGCTATGTCTACTGAGGCTTTGCGTGCGCCTTCGCTGTTTGTCGCGGTCATGTTTAGAGCTTTTTCGCGTTTTACGTCGCCGACTATGGCGTTGTGTGGTTCAACGACGAAGCTGGTTGTGTTGTCGGATAGCCAGTGGTAGCGTCTCGCGGTGTGGTCTTGGTTGCTCATGCCCTGCTGGATTACTGACCACTTTTCATCTCTAGTAACTAGGAAGGCGTGGTGGTAGAGTTGGTAGCCTGCTTGGATGGCGGTGTTGTCTACTTTCGCGGTCATTTTGCTAGTGTATGTCAAGGTTTTGATGGTTTCCTCTGAGAAGCCGAATTTCTCTCCTACCGCGGCGATGTCGCTTGGAGTTTTTCTTGAAGTTTTGCCTTTTCCTCCGCAAACTGCTATACCGTGCTCTTCAGGCGACAACGCGTTTTTCAGGATGCCAGTGACTACTGTGGTGACTCCTGAGCTGTGCCAGTCGTAGGCTAAAACGCAGCCGAAAGCTTGAAACCAGTACGGGTCAGATAAACGTTGGATGAACTTTGTTGCGCCGTGCTCCTCAATCATTATGTTGGCTACTTCTTTGGCTAGTTTGCGCATGCGCACGGTTAACCATGCAGGTGCTTTGCCGTAGTGAAGCGGCAGGTTGGCGAGTCCTGTTCGGTGCATTGCATTTCAGTTCTCTATTGCTTTCTGTGGTATGACTCGGCTGGTATGTATTTTTATTTTTGTTAACACTATTCTGTAAATGCAACTAACATACCTGCTTGGAAAGCAAGGCAGTGTAGACAGAAAAAACATGCAACCATATAAAGGTAAACTGTACCTTATTACTGAGGACAAGTGGGAGACTCTTCATTTATGAACAAGAAGCTGACTCCATCTTTAATCGTTATCCTACTTGTATCACTGTTTCTGTCTACATCCCAGTTTTCCGTTGACGGTGCAGATGAAAACTCTTGGACGACCAAGGAGCCTATGCCAACGGCGCGAGGCGGGCTTGGGGTTGCGGTTGTAAACGGCAAGATATACGCGATTGGAGGCGCAAACAACGACACTCAACTCGACGTCACCGAGGAATATAACCCTGTTACAGACACATGGACCCCTAAAGCGTCGATGCTTACTCCCCGAAGCGGCTTCGCCATTGCTGTTTATCAAAACAAAATCTACTGTATAGGCGGAATGACGGGTGACAGTGAAAATTATGTCTCAGGGGTCACTGGAAAAACCGAGGTTTACGATCCCGCAACAGATAGGTGGGAGACCAAAGCGCCTATGCCTACTCCCAGAGCTGATTTATGCGCGAGCATTGTGAACGGCACAATCTATTGCATAGGCGGCAAACAGTACTGGGGCGTTGACGAATCTTATCAGGAACTTAACGCAACAGAAGCTTACGATCCCGCCAGTAATTCCTGGACCAAAAAATCGCCAATGTCTATTCCTGTTTTAGGCTGCACATCTGCAGTGCTTGACGGCAAAATCTACGTTATAGGAGGTTCACGTCACTTCCAGTCGGGATGGGACCTCGCCACCGTGGGTTCCACCCAAGTTTATGATCCTGAAACCGACGCGTGGAGCACCCGCGCTAGCCTTCCTATTGCAGAAAGTTACGGTGCTGCGGAGGCAACCAGCGGCGTCACAGCGCCTACGAGGCTCTACTATGTGGGCGGCTCCAATGAGACCCATTACAGCAGCACTACCTACGTGTATTATGCGGAGCTTAACATTTGGTTCAATGCTGCTTCGATTCCGACCCCTCGTGTGTACTTAGGCCTTGCTGTCGTGGACGATATTTTATACGCAATTGGAGGTTTCGATGGCGAAAATTGGTTGGATACAAATGAGCAGTATGTACCGATTGACTACGGGACTGTGCCACCTGACCTCCAAGTTTTGTCTCCTGAAAACACAACGTACACTTATAATGACATTCCACTGGTTCTTTCTGTGAATAGACCCACAACCTGGATAGGATACAGTTTGGACGGGCAAGACAATGTAACAATCACGGGCGACGTTGAATTAACCGACGTATCTGAGGGCCCGCACAACATAATAGTTTACGTTAATGACACTTTCGGAAACATGGTTTCCTCTGGGAATGTCTCGTTTTCTGTGGATACGTTTTCTCCTCAGATCAAGGTTTTGTCTCCTGAAAACAAAACCTACGGTGGAAGCGACATACAATCATCTTTCACAGTGAATGAGCCTGTATCATGGATGGGCTACAGCTTGGACGGGCAAGACAACGTAACCATCACGGCAAATGTTACTTTAGCCGTGCTGTCCGACGGCTCACATAACATAACCTTTTACGCTGAAGACCTCGTTGGAAACACTGGAGCCTCCAGAACAGTCTACTTTGAAATTTCGCCTTTCCCCACAGTTTTAGTTGTAGCCGTAGCAGTAACGATAACCATAATCGCTGCAACAGCATACCTATATCTAAAACGCAGAAAAACCATCAAAACAAAGAAAACAGCCTCAGCGCAACCACCATGAAACCGAAGTCTCCAACAACCCGCACCTTAAACCATCAACACAAAACCCTTATAGCAGGCGACACAACCCTTATATTAGCGAAACTCGCTTCTAAAACAATTCAGCAACATAGATTGAGCTATGTAAAACGAGATGCAACTCCGCACCAGCAATGATGCAGGAGTGAAGGGTGAATGAGCCCAAAGCTCAAAATGACACCACACACAGGCAAAACAACGACGCACCAAAAGAAAGGTGTTCATCAAACGCCAATAGATACCACCATACGACCCGACCACATAAACGCCGTCTGGAGGATGGCTCGGCTTGAGAGCCGAAGAAGGGCGCGGCAAGCC
>CAZINA010000105.1:0-2941 GCA_964540545.1 uncultured Candidatus Bathyarchaeia archaeon | reverse complement strand
TTGAAACATACACGCCGTCATGACTGTAGCCGAAGCGCATGTAATACTGTTTTGTACCTAACGCGCTGATAACCAACAGCTTTTTCAATTTATAATCGTCTCGTGCTATGCGTTCGGCTTCGTTTAGGAGGATGGAGCCGTAGCCTTTGTGTTGCCACGCTCGTGTTGAATGTTTGCCCACTGGAACTAGGGGACCGTAAACGTGGAGTTCCCGTACTATGGCGGAAGGTATGGTGGTGATTTCGGGTCTGTGGGCTTTGGAGGAGGGAACGCGGAGGCGTAAGTAGCCTATTAGTACTTTGTTTTTGGGGTCTTCGGCTGAGATGAAGATTTCTTGGCCTTCTGAAGCGGGGTAGCGTGTGGTTAGGATTTGGATGTTGTCTATGTTTGGCGTTAAGTTGTCCGTCGCTTTTCGGTGTCCTACTTCCCTGCATCGTATGCAATTGCATCTAGTGTTGTGTTCGGCTAGTTTCTGTTGGACGAGTTGGCGTAGGTTGCTTTTGTCTACACCTGCTACGATTAGGCGTGCTGGGATGTCGCGTTGTACGCGCATTACGCGTATCCATGGTGGAAGAGTTTTTTTGATTTCTGCGATTAGGTTTGCGGCTTGTTCGGTTGTGTAGGGTTTGTAGGTGCCTTGTTGGTACCATTCGTGTGCTTTTGTGCCTTCTATGACTAGACAAGGGTAGATTTTTATCATGTCGGGTTTGAAAGCTGGGTCTGTGAAAACGCGGTTGAAAGCTTCCAAATCCTTTTTTGGGTTTGATCCGGGCATTCCTGGCATTAGGTGGTAGGCGATTTTTAATCCTGCGTCTTTGGCGATTTGTGTGGCTTCTGTGACGTCTTTGACTGTGTGGGTTCTGCCTGCTAGGCGGTAGAGTTCGTTGTCGGGGTTTTGCACGCCGATTTCTACGCGGGTTACGCCCATGTTGAGCATGGCGTCGATGTGTGGTTGTTTGCACCAGTCTGGGCGGGTTTCTACGGTTATGCCGACGTTGCGGATGTGGCTTGTTTCTGCGTTTGCTTTTGCTTCTTTAAGGCTGGTTGATGTTTTGCCGGTTATGGCGTCTAGGCTGCGTTGGATGAAGTGGGTTTGGTATTCTGGTGGGGTGGCTGGGAAAGTTCCTCCCATGATGATTAGTTCTATTTTGTCTACTTTGTGTCCGATGGCTGTGAGTTGGTTGATGCGGCTTTGCACTTGCTGGTGGGGGTTGTAGTTGTTTTGGCTTCCGCGCATGGCGGCTGGTTCGTGTCCTGTGTAGCTTTGTGGGCTGCCTTGTGTTGGTCCACCTGGGCAGTAAGCGCAGGGTTCGTCTTGTGGGCAGGGTTGGGGTTTTGTCATGACTGCTACAATGGTGACTCCGGAAATGGTGCGGGTGGTTTTTCTTCGTAGAAGGGGTAGGAGGTGGTGTTTTTCTTGGGGGTTCATGGCGGCGATTATTTCGGCGTTGCTGGGTATACGGTTCAGCTGGTGTTTGGCTGCTGCTTGGGTTTTGGCGCGGTTGACATCGTTGTGGGTGGGTGACTTTAAGAGCATTAGGGCTTCTATGATTTCTCTGGCTGCCGTGTCCACGTTCAAAGTTAATGTACCATGCTAAGGTTCTGAGAAGTGGTAGATAAATTACGCTGAATGAAAAATCTGGGTTTACCTTGAAAAAGCTGTTTTGGCTTGTTGGCTGGATACGAAAGTTATGTCCAGTTTTGCCCTGATTTCCGTTGCAGAACAACACGCTTCTTGTAGTTTCGTCTGCTTCGGGTTTTTGGGCTGAGCTTGGTTCTTTCTTTAGCTTCAACTTTCGGGGTTTGAGCCCTTACTTTTCCAGCCTTAGACAGTGAACCATGAGTCGGCATGACCTATTTCACCTAAAAAAGATAAATCCCACATGTAGCTCTTAAACTTTTACCCAACATTCCACGGTAGTGTTATGCGATTTTTGTCTATAGCCCCCCTTATATAAAGGAACTATTTATAGTCGTGAGAGAAGCGTTCTGGAAATCTGGTTGCATGTTTGAAGTGGTTGTCAGCGGCAACGTATTTATCAGTAAGAGTTATTTTCAATGACTACAAAAATGGTGTTTCAGCGCAGAGGTCGCCGAGCCAGGTCAAAGGCGTAGGCTTCAGGAGCCTATCTCGTAGGAGTTCGTGGGTTCGAATCCCACCCTCTGCACTTGGAAAACAGCACTCTGCAAGACTTTTTGAGACAACACATCAGAGAAAAATAATGGAAACTATAGGTCTGGGCTACTCACACATAAAGCACATCAAGAATTCAGTATACTTCCAACTTGCATACCCGTCAAGCGAAACTTCATAAAAACTCAGTGTTTGTGTTTCTTGAAGTAAACTAACAAAACAGCAACCACCGAAAGGGCTATAATTGCAGCAACAACCGCTCCAAGCCAAATTGTGTAGATGGCTGACGATGAAGAATTTGAATTTTGAGGCACACTAAAAATAATTGAGATTTGATGCGTGCTAAAATCAGTTGCATACCATACATAGTAGTTATTAGCGTCTTGGGAATATCCTTGGTCTTCTGCCTTTTGGTCATCGGTGTATACTGTTGGCACAGTTTCATTGTAAATTAGGCTTTTTGGGAGGGTTATGTTACTGAAGCCTGTTGTGTGGCTTGCTCCCGTTACAGTGAGATAAATGTAAGCTGATGTTGTGTTATGGTCAGTCGTTAAGTAAACGTTAGAAATCTCAGAACTAGTAATGTTTCCGCTTACTGTGAGGTTGATTGTTTGGCCTTCATCTGTGAAGGCTTGCACAATCGTTGGTGGCGAAGATTGAGAGGGATAATGAGGTAGTTCAATTGCAGAAAACACCATGGTGTCAAAGCTGAAATACATGGCGTTTTCGTCAACTGCAGGTGACTTAGAAGGATTAATGCTCAAATCATGAGCAGAAAGGTTCGATTCCCAGATTTTATTGCCGTTA
>CAZINA010000104.1:0-2946 GCA_964540545.1 uncultured Candidatus Bathyarchaeia archaeon | reverse complement strand
ATGCGTGCTATGAATCCCCAGAAATACGAGCGCGGTGCCTTCAGTACCATGGGCTTAGGTTTGATACTGATTGCCGTGGGCGGAGGCTGGTACCTGTTCACGTTCAATCCGCTGTACTCTTTGGCTCTCGTCTTGCTCGTTTTTGCCGCTTTGGCGATAGCGGCGGCTTTAAGGCGAAAGTAACATCCACATTTTTCTAAATGTTTTTTTATTCCACCGTGCAGACATTGTTGCAGAGACTGAACGCTTATGCGCGAAGAGATAATCGGTCATGGAACATGGTACGATAAGATGGCTCGGAAAGTAGTCAACCGAGAGCGGAAGCTGGGCAGAAGCTTAGATAAAGTCAGGACTGAGATGGGTCTCGGCGCTTCTGGTTTTCCTCACATAGGCAGCCTCGGAGACGCGGCGCGTTCCTACGCGGTTACTCTGGCTCTTCAGGAAATGGGCTTCAACTCTGAACTGGTTGCCTTCTGCGATGACAAAGACGGTTTACGGAAGGTTCCTGTTGGGCTGCCAGGGTCTTTAAAGAAGTATCTGGGTTTTCCAGTTTCCAGCATTCCCGACCCGTTTGGCTGCCACGAAAGCTACGGGAAGCACATGAGTTCGCTTCTGCTTGAAGCTTTAGACGAGTGCGGCATCCAATATCACTACTTTTCCGCGAAAGAGGTTTACGAGAAAGGGCTGTTGCTGGATGAAATCCGAACAATATTATTGAACGCCAAGAAAGTCGGCGAGATCGTTAAGGAAGAAGTGGGTCAAGACCGTTACACTGAAGTTTTACCCTTTTTCCCAGTTTGCAGCAAATGTGGGCGCATCTACACCACAAAAGCCTACAAGTTTGAGCCAGAAACCGACAAAGTTCTCTACAAATGCGAAGGCTTAGAAATCCGAGGTGAACTCATAGCTGGCTGCGGACACGAAGGCGAAGCCGACATAACCAAAGGCGAAGGTAAACTTACTTGGAAGAGCGAGTTTGCTGCCCGATGGAAAGCCTTAGACATCAGGTTTGAAGCTTACGGCAAAGACATCGCGGACTCCGTGAAGATAAACGACCGCATCTGCCGCGAGGTTCTCTGTTTTGAACCGCCTTCGCATGCAAAATACGAAATGTTCCTCGACAAAGGCGGAAAGAAAATTTCCAAGTCCGCTGGCAACGTGTTCACACCGCAAGTTTGGTTCCGTTACGGTTCTCCCCAGTCGCTTTTACTGTTGATGCTGAAAAGGTTTGTTGGCACCCGCACCCTTGACGTATCTGACATTCCCTCTTACATGAACGAGCTTGACGAGCTTGAAGACATCTACTTTGGCAAAAAACAGGTAGCTGAAAGAGACGCTGTTAAACTCAAAGGCTTATACGAGTACTGCTGGGTCATGAAACCCCCTGCTAAACCAAGCGTCCACGTGCCGTATAACCTGATGGCGTTTTTAGTAAAAATGGCACCGCAGGAATGCCTGAACGAGTTCCTCACCGAAAAACTTCAGAGCTACCGCTACCTGCAGAAAAACCAGCAAGTTGACGCAGACCTAGCACGGCGGGTTAAATACGCGCTCAACTGGGTTCAGGACTTCGAGGAGATTAAAGAAACACCAATAAACCTCACCGAACCGGAAAAAAACGCGGTCACAGACCTAATTAACGTCCTAGAAACTGCAGATGATTCTGATGAAATACAGAACGCCATTTTCCACGCTGCCAAAACCAACGGCTTGAAGCCCGGCGCCTTCTTTAAGACTCTCTACTTGATCTTGATGGGCGCTCCTCAAGGGCCCAGACTGGGACCATACATACTCGCGATGGGCAAACAAAATGTTGTCTCCGCGTTAAGGAGAGCGTTAAGCAAGAACTAGCTCTTTTGACTAGAATCCTTTCAAGACAATCCTCACAACTAACACGTAAAGGATTAGGATAAGCAGGATTCCTGTGCCCGCTCGCCGTGCAAAATCCCTTAACTTTTTGAAGTTCTTTGGAGATGCGTCTTGTGTTCGCTTCATGAAATACAACAGACACGGAACTAAAAAGGCGAAGGCAACTAAATACCACTCGAGGAAGGGAATCAACGACAAGTTAAGCAGCTCATAGATTATCGGAAGGGTTATTGTAACTAACAGCGTAGCGGTTGCAAATCTTAGGGCATTTTTTTTGCCGTACTTCACAGCGAACGTGTTAATTTCCGCCAATGCGTCTGCCTCGTAGTCTCCAACCACTTGGTAGATTTGGCCAGCGCATTGAATGAGGAAGATTGGCACCAGCGTGAAAAACACGTCTTGATAACGCCGAACAATCCAATAATAGTCGAACTCCGTAGTCAAAAGAGGCACACTTTGTGCTCCTATGAGAAAAGGTAGCACTCCTGCCCCGATACCGCATACGACAACGTCCCATCCGGCTCTGCTTTTGAAACATACGGGTGGAGTAGAATAGCCTATCCCAAGCAGCATGAAAGTGAGAAGCAGCAGGAAAACGCTGATGTCGGTGAGAAACGCGCTTGTCAAGCTAACCGTAGTGAACACGAAAAACAGCGTGAGCGCCGTTCGTGGAGGGACCTCCCCAGAGGCAATCGGCAAGTCTTTCTTCAGGCTATTTGCTCTGTCATTTTCATAATCAAAGTACTGGTTCAAAATGAACACGGCGCTGGCAGCAAGCAAAAACGCAACCAATACTACCGCGAAACGCTCTATCGCTGGAAGCTCAAATAAAATGCAGCCAAGCATAAAATTGAACAGCCAAGCCTGCCAACTATCAAATCGCAACAGCTTAACGTACGCACGAACTTTACTTTTCGCAGGCATTTTAGTCTGCTCAGCCTTACTCTAAAAACGAATATAAACATATATCTATGCATCTGCCGTTTTGCTCAGCATTTATATTATGCGAATATTATAATCTCGCGCTGAGGGCCCGTAGTCTAGTACGGATTATGACACTGGCCTGCGGAGCCGGAG
>CAZINA010000103.1:0-2969 GCA_964540545.1 uncultured Candidatus Bathyarchaeia archaeon | reverse complement strand
TGCTTGAGGATTTTCTGTTCCATCAGCATGACCACGTGAGCCTTGTTGATGTCAACCACAGCTTTCGCTAGTCTAACATCGTCTTTTATTGAAGAGGTGAACTTGGCAACGTCTTCCCGCACTGGTGATAGTCGTCCACCCCGCAACAGTTTCGACATTTACGCTTCGCCTTTACCTGTTTTTTTCTCCTTAGCTTTACGTTTAAGCACATTGTGCATTCTTGTTTGTAGACCCCAAAGTTCTATGAAGCCTTTAGAGTACGACTGGTTAAAGCCCGTTTTAATGTTGTAATTCACTAAGTTCTGGTCGTAAAGCGACATCGGTGATGAACGCCCCACAACTTGGAGACCGCCCTTGTACAGTTTCACGCGCACTTCACCAGTGACGTTTTCCTGCGACTTGTTAATGAAAGCTTGAAGGTCTTCCCGCAATGGATCCAGCCATAAGCCTGCGTACGCTAAAAAGGTCCATTGAGCGTCAATTTGCTGTTTAAACAGCACTTCATGCCGCGTTAGAACCAGCTTTTCCAAGTCTTTGTGCGCTTCTAGGAGGACGGTTGCGGCTGGGCATTCGTAAATTTCTCTGGATTTAATGCCAACCATGCGGTCTTCGATGTGGTCTATGCGGCCAACACCGTGTTTTCCCGCGGTCTTGTTCAATTTTTCAATAAGCGTAAGAGGAGCCGAAGCTTCGTTGTTCAGGGCAACTGGGACTCCTGCCTCGAATTTTATGGTTACGTATTCAGGCGTGTCAGGCGCTTTTTCAGGCGCAGTTGTCCATTCAAAAGCGTCTTCCGGAGGTTCTCTGCTAGCGTCTTCCAGAACGCCGCATTCAATTGATCTGCCCCAGATGCTTTGGTCTATACTATACTTCTTCGCCGCTGTGGAAACTGATATCCCATTTGCTTTTGCGTACTCGATTTCTTCAGCGCGCGTCATGTTCCATTCTCTGACTGGCGCGATTATCTTGAGGGCGGGCGCTAAAGCACCGATTGAAATGTCGAAGCGTACTTGGTCGTTGCCTTTGCCTGTGCAGCCGTGGGCTAGGGCTGTGGCGCCTTCTTTCTCTGCGATCTCCGCCATTTTCGCGACGATAAGCGGGCGAGACAGAGTGGTGCTTATGGGGTATTTGCCTTCGTAGAGGGCGTTTGCTTTTATGGCTGGGAAAATGTAGTCGGTGGCGAACTCTTCTTTGGCGTCGATTGAGTAGTGTTTTAAGACGCCGAGTTTGTTGGCTTTTTCCTCTACTTCCGCCAAGTCTTCTGGTTGGCCGACGTTAACGGTTACAGTTATGACTTCAGCGTTGTATTTTTCTTGGAGCCACTTGATCATCACGGATGTGTCTAGGCCCCCAGAATATGCTAGCACGATCTTCTCTGTCGTTTTTACGCCCTCCGTTTTTGAAGTAAATTTATTCCCCTTACCTCAGGGGCGAGATTTTTAAACGTTGTGACTTTTTTGTTACATGATAAGCTTTAAATGTCCCATTTGATACATTTGTGCATCATGACGATAGCTCAAAACGTAAGAAACCACTTGCGAAACAAGCCTTACCTGCTGGAAGCCTTGGAAAAAGGCATAGTTAACCTCAGCGAACTGTCCAGACAAATCCAAGAAGAACTAAAAATAGAGAACATGAGCGCTGTAAAAGCCGCTTTACGCCGTTTTTCCGAAGAACTGCAAAAACACAAGCAAAAAAGAGAGGAAAAAGTCCTTCAAATCTTGAAAAGAAGCGCATTGGCAGTTTACGACCGAAAAGCCGTAGTGATAACAACTAAGGAGATAGACACGAAAACCGGAATGAAAGTGGATTTGCTCGGCAAAGTTGTTCACCTACTGGATAGAAGCGACATGCCCCAAAGAATCAGCTCATTAGTTAAACATGATAACTGCACGATGATAGTCATTCACTCGCCGCAGGAACTGGAAGCCACACCGGGAGTAGTTGCCTTCCTAACGACACTATTATCAGAGCAGAACGTGAACATCATAGAGTTCATTTCCTGCTGGACTGAAACAATAATCGTGGTGGAGAAAAAGGACAGCCTCAAAGCTTACGAAGTTCTATCCAACTTGGTAGGCTGAGATGTTGATGGCTTTGTTGGAACTTTAAAAAAAGCAGCAATATTATTAATACTTACAATCTGATACTGTTTGCTGATTAGGCAGTCAACCATGCCGCAATATCACACGCAATAGCTTAATGGAGTTGGAATGATGGCGTATCAAAGATGCATCAAATGTGGAAGCGAATACGGTATAGACGAGATTGTTTACTTCTGCAAGAAGTGCGGAGACATACTTGAAATAAAATACGAGCAAGGAGAACTAGCTGAAGCACTCAAAGACAACAAGTGGCAGAAAAAGCCGCTTTCGGTGTGGCGCTACCGACAATTCATGCCCGTAAGTGACACCACAAAAATAGTTTCTTTAAACGAAGGTGGCACAGGCTTCCATTTATGTGAGCATCTGGCAAAGCACTTGGGGCTACGGGAGCTTTACGTTAAGAATGAGGGTGAAAACCCCACGGGCTCGTTCAAGGACAGGGGCATGACGGTTGGAGTTACGAAAGCTGTGGAGCTCGGAGTAAAGTCCGTAATCTGCGCTTCTACAGGCAACACTTCAGCCTCTTTAGCCGCATACGCAGCCAAGGCGGGTTTACAGTGCGCAGTGCTCATTCCCTCAGGGAAAATCGCCTACGGAAAACTGTCTCAAGCCATGATTTACGGCGCAAAAGTCATTCAAGTACGCGGAAACTTTGACGAATCCTTGGATGCAGTACTGAAGCTTTCGGAGAAACACCGAAGCATCTACCTTCTTAACTCCATTAACCCATTCAGAATTGAAGGACAGAAATCGCTTGGCTACGAAATCTGCGACCAGCTGAATCAGGAAGCACCAGACAGGATTATAGTGCCAGTTGGCAACGCTGGAAACATAAGCGCCATATGGAAAGGCTTCAGCGAGTTT
>CAZINA010000102.1:0-3021 GCA_964540545.1 uncultured Candidatus Bathyarchaeia archaeon | reverse complement strand
GAAATGTGGCAGTCCAGACTTTGAAGTCTCCGAAGGTCGTGGAGTCTGGCTTGAAAATATAAAGGGAGTGCGTTAAACAAGATGGATCCGCGTACAACCGTTATTGAGGAAAGGTTAAACCGAATTGGCAGGATAATTGCGGTTTCAAGCGGGAAAGGCGGCGTAGGCAAAAGCCTTGTTGCAACCACGCTCGCGTTAGCACTGGCGCGTAGAGGCTGCAAGGTTGGTCTCTTCGACTTGGACTTCACCAGCCCTTCTACTCACTTGATTATGGGCGTCAAAGATGTCCAGCCCAGAGAAGACAAGGGTATAATTCCGCCAGTTGTGAACGGCTTAGCGTATATGTCACTTATACACTTCTCTGGAGACCAAGCCGCGCCGTTACGGGGAGCAGACGTTTCAAACGCGTTGATCGAGTTGCTTGCTGTAACGCAGTGGGGTGAACTTGATTTTCTCGTCCTCGACATGCCGCCTGGCATAGGCGACGCGGTGCTTGACCTTGTAAGGCTGGTGAAGCGGATAGAGTTTTTGATAGTGACTACGCCTTCGCGTTTGGCTTTTGAAACCGTGAAGAAGCAGGTTCGTCTTTTGCAGGATTTGCATGTTCCAATTATTGGCGTCGTGGAAAACATGAAAATGAACCAGTCGGAGAACATCAAGCGGGAGACAGTGAAGCTTGGGCTGAAGTTTTTGGCGGGGATCCCTTATGACCCTGAGGTGGAAGACGCTATCGGCGACGTAACAAAACTTCGCGGTACCGCGATTGCCAAGAAAATCCGAGAGGTAGCCGCAAACAACATCACACGATAAAAAGGCGTGGGTCGCAAGTAGTGGATTCTCGTTTAGGGTTTACTTTTTTGTTTTTGTCCTTCTTGAGGCAGTTCGCTTTTTCGGCGTGGGTAAGGGTGGTGTGATTTTCATTCGTTGTGGTCTCATGAGGTTTTCTGCGTTTTTGGCTTTGGTTAGTTCTTTCAGGTACCAGTTTCTGGCTCGGTAGTAGTGTAGTCCTGATGTTATGCTGGCGACGATGAGGAAAATGCCGATTAGAAGGAATGATAGTTGCAGAAACATTGCTTCCGTGAAGTCTGCGATGTACGGAATGAACAGGAACCAGCTGGGTTCTCGGCTCATAATTAGCGAGGAGAGGATTCCACCTACGCAGAACACTGAACCCGCAAGGAACATGATGTAAGATAGTGTCTCGTTATGCCGTGATTCTGCGGCTTTTTCATGCAAGTAGTCGTGAATCGACATTGGGCGTCATTTGATTCATTAGTTAAACGCATAAGTAAGGTTTATTACGTTGAAATAAAAATTGCAAAAAAAGATTACCTGTAACTAAAAAAGGGGGAAACGAAGGTGGCGCGTGTTAAAGCGGTGATAACGGACTACATTGGGACGTTGGTGAACGCTAATTACTACAACATGGAGGCTTCGCAGAGAATCCTGCATGAAGCTTTAGTAGATGTGGGGTTTGAAACGGGGTTGGCGGAGTTTTTGGAGGCTTATGGTCAGGCTCATGAGAAGTATCGTGTGGTTCGGTATGGGGAGTTTAGGGAGGTGACGAATGCGGTTTGGGTTTGTGAAGCGTTGAACAGTCTTGGGTGTGCTGTGACTTTGGAGGATTCTCGGATTAAATCGGCGTTGAACGTTTTTTTCCGTCGGTACGTTGAGTCTCTTGAGCTTCGACCTTACGCTGAGAAGCTGCTTACGCGGATGAAGGAGTACTGCAAGCTTGGTTTAGTGTCGAACTTTACTTATGCGCCTGTGGTTTACGCAAGCCTCAGAAATCTGGGCATAAGCCAGTTTTTCGATGCTGTGGTGGTTTCGCATGAGAATGGGTGGAGAAAGCCTCATACGCGAATCTTTGAAGACACCCTTGCTAAACTGCAGGTTAAGGCTGAAGAGGCGGTTTTCATTGGAGACAGTCCACTGGAAGACATTAAGGGTGCTCAAGCAGCAGGTTTAAAAACGGTTTTTGTTGCTTCACAGTTTTTCTCGCTTGAAAACCTTAGGGAAAGTGGGCAAGAACCAGACTTTTCGGCTAGCGGTCTTGACGAAATTTACAGGAACTTCTCTGAAATCATAGGGGAGTTGTAGTCTCCCAAAAGTTTTAACGTTTGAAGCGCCAAAGTTTCAGTGGGAAGTTGTATGGTTAACGAGTTGTTTGTGAAGCTTGCGGATAAGTCGTTGACGAAGGATGGTTTGCGCAGGCGGGTTGAGCAGGATTTTGGTTTGGTTCCTGTGTTGCTTGAGGGTACTGGTTCGGCGAAAGCGGCTGTTAGGTATGGTTGTGCGAAGGTGTTGATGGATTTGAGTGCTGAGTATCCTGAGCGGCTTTACCCTTACATGGATGAGTTCGTTGGTATGTTGGATAGCAAGTACAGGATTTTAATGTGGAATGCTTTGGCTATAATTGCGAATTTGGCTAAGGTTGATGAGGAGAAAAAGTTTGATGCGGTTTTCGACAAGTACTACGGGTTCTTGAATAACGGTTACATGGTCACGGTGGCTAACACGGTTGGTAACTCTGGGAAAATCGCGTTGGCAAAACCCTATCTTGTCCCCAAGATTACGGGTGAGATTTTGAAGATTGAAGATGTTTCTGTGACTCCACACTTAACTGAAGAGTGCAAACGCGTTATCGCTGAAAAGGCAATTACGACGTTTGACTTGTTTTTCGATAAGCTTGGGGAAAAAGAAAAGAAAAAAGTGCTCGATTTCGTTGAAAGGCAGCTGAACAGTTCCAGAAAAACGTTGAGCGCGAAAGCAGTGGGTTTCCTTGAGAAGTGGCGCTAAACCATGAGCTGAGCTTGGGTTTACTTTGGTTTTTCTTTTGGTTTTGAGCCTATTTCCACGCACAAGATGTTGATTTGGTAGCCTTTTCCGTCAACCTGCATTTTTCCCTGTGCATGGTAGCCTCTGCTTCCAGTCTTAAAGTCCTTCTTAGCCAAGATGAAACTCTGCTTTTCACCCTTCAACTGTATTGTTGCTAAATCAACTTCACTCATCAGTTATCAC
>CAZINA010000101.1:0-3117 GCA_964540545.1 uncultured Candidatus Bathyarchaeia archaeon | reverse complement strand
CTCTCCGCGGAACCCAAAAAGCAAATACTCACAAGCGAACAAAGAAAGGCTACGACACCTTGTAAGCCGCGGCCTAGTATTGCCAGCGGTGCAAGCCACAATAGAAGAGGTCCTTAACGAAGAGTTCACCTTTCCTCAAGATATTTTGAAAGAGATAAAAGCCAACAAGATAGCATGGAAGAATTTCCAGAATTTTTCGCCTGCATACCAAAGAATCCGCATAGCCTTCATCGAAGGCGCAAGAAAACGACCTGCCGAATTCAACAAGCGGCTTAAGTACTTCATTAAAATGACGGAGAAGAACAAGCAATTCGGATTTGGCGGCATCGAAAAACATTATTGAAGCGTTTTTGTGCCGAAGTAGGTAAAGTTTAATAGCGGCTTTTAGTAGTACGAAATAGTGAAAAAGTAACACTGTGGTTGGGTTTAAAACGGAAAACGCCACCGGACAAAACAATGAAGCAGCAAACGAAGCTGCAATAATCAAGCTTGAAGACGTCTCCACAGTATACGAAGGCGCAAAAAGAACCGCCATCAAACACGTAAACCTAACCGTGAAAAAAAACGAACTCGTGTACGTGGTAGGTCCAAACGCAGCGGGAAAAACAACCCTCCTCGAAACCATAAACGGCATGCTCCCCACCTTCAAGGGGAAAGTAAGTGTTTTCGGATTAGATGTGCGGACTCAAGGGAGACAAGTGAGATGCGGCATAGGCTATGTTCCTCAAGACTTCATGGTGAAACCCGGAGAACCCTACACCGCCATAGACGTCGTGCTCATGGGACGTTACGGCCAAATAGGATTCCTACACCGCCCCAACGCCGCGGACAAGGCAAAAGCGTTAGAAGCCATGAAGCTGATAGGCATCTCAGATCTTGCAGACAGGCCCATGGGCAAGCTTTCTGGCGGACAACAGCAAAAGGTAATGCTGGCTCGAGCCCTAGCGAAAAACCCGAAAATCCTCCTTTTAGACGAACCCTTCAGCAACTTGGACCCTGATTCACGTGGGCAAATCCCCATGTTAATCACTAAACTTCACCAAGAAAAAGGCTTAACCACCCTCATTGTGACTCACGACATTCACCACATGCTAGACCAATGCAACAGAGTCATAGTGGTAAGCGGCGGCAGAATCACGTTTGACGGAACACCTGAAAAAGCGTTACCCCTAGTAGAAGACCACCCCCACACCCCATCCTTGGAGACCCACCATCATTGATGCTCCTCGAATTTGCTGTCATGCAGCGCGCGCTTATCGGCTGTGTCCTAGCAGGCTTCCTCATGGGTTTGATTGGCGTTTTCGTGGTGCGGATGCGTCTCTCAGCCATAGGCTACTCCATGTCCCACGGCGCCTTCGCAGGCGCAGCGTTAGGCGTAGCAACCGCAATAAACCCGCTTTTAACAGGGGTGCTTTTCGCGTCGGGAACCGCATTTCTAATAGGTCCCATAGCCGACAAGGCAAGGCTGCACGCCGACACCATCACAAGCATAATGTTTCCTTTGAACATGGCTTTAGCCTTCGTGTTTTTAACGTTGGTTCCTGAAGTGGGGCTCAGCAGTCAAGTGGCTAACGTGCTGTGGGGCAGCATAATCTCCATGACCAACGCGGACCTGGTTTATCTTGTCACGTTGTTCGCGGCGACCTTAGCCGTAGTGTACTTCGTCTGGAAAGAACTCTTCGCCATAATGTTCAACAGGAAACTGGCAGAAGCAGACGGAATCAACACTAAACCATACATTTACCTCATCATCTTCCTAGCGGGAATCGTCATAACTTTCAGCCTAAAACTTGTTGGAGGGCTGCTCATCTACGCTCTCCTCTTCAACCCTGCGTCTACGGTTCTGCAGTTTTCTGAGAACATGCGGAAAGTAGTAGTCGCTTCACCTTTGGTTGGGATGGCCACAACTGTTTCTGGACTCTTTGTCTCCTTGTTCTTTGATTTACCAGTTGGCTCATGCATCGTAATCGTCTCAACCATAGTTTTCGCTGTCGCACTTCTTCTATCACCGAAACGAAGAAGAAAGGAGGAAAACGGTAAATGAAACATAAGAAACGGTTAACTTTAGGCTTAGCTTTGATGATGCTTCCCCTGATGCTTTTGTCAGCAACAGCTCCCGAAGCTAAAGCCGCCGACGAACCCATAATTGTTTGTACAACAAGCGCAGTTGGCAGCGTAGTCGAGGAGTTCTTAGGTGACACTGCTGAAGTTCTAGTGCTGGTTCAGCCTGGCTTGTGTCCTGCTGACTTTGACCTGAAACCGGGATACATTGACGCCGTTAGTAACGCCCAGATTCTGTTTAAACAAAACATTCAAGGCGAATTTTGGCTGGATGGTTTACTTGAAGCTGCAGGGAACTCGGGGCTAAATGTGGTTGCAATTCCTGGAGTATACAACACTCCTGAAGGCGCAAAGAACTACATACGTGGAGTAGGCGGAAACCTGAGTCAAATCTTAGACATAGACTTGGAGTCAAAAACTTCGGAGATGCTGAGTGCCGTAGACGAGGTTTCAAGTTTAATGGCGAGCCAAGCGGCAACGTTAGACGCTTCAAACGTGAAAGTCATCTGTATGGGCTGGCTTAAAACTTTCATAGAATCTGCTGGCTTCACAGTTGTGGCAACATTCAATCCGCCAGAAACGCTTTCAGCCGGTGACATAACCAGCCTGATAAAGACAGCGCAGACCGAGGGAGTATCTTTGATAGTTGATAATCTTCAAATAGACACTGAGTTCGGAGCGGGCATAGCCTCTGAAGTTGGCGCCGAGCACGTGGTTTTAACAAACTTTCCAGGAGCGGTTCCAAACACTGAAACATTAGCTGAAATGCTACGGTACAATGCAGAACAGCTTTTCAACGGCACCGTCACATACCAGTCCACGTCAACACTCAAGGCTGAAAAAATAGACTTGCAGAATCAACTGACAATATTCCAGATAGCCGCTTCGCTGGCAGTTATCGCAGCTTTAGTTGAAGCATTGCTGCTCTACGCTAAAAGAAAAAAATAACCGGTAAAAATGAAATGAACACGAAAGACTACTTTGACAACGCAGCAGAAACTTGGGACGACAGATTCCAAAATCCCAAACTACTCTCTTTTTTAGAAAACCTTGTCC
>CAZINA010000100.1:0-3231 GCA_964540545.1 uncultured Candidatus Bathyarchaeia archaeon | reverse complement strand
GCTTCAGAAACAACTGACTCAGCTGTTTTTCCCACGACATCTGCTTCGCTTATTATATGTTTTGTCGCAGTCTCAACGTTTGCCGCATCTTCCACGACACTTTCCGCGATTGCGGCAACACCTTCCGCATCGGTGACAACCGTACGCGTTGTACTAGCTACTTTTTCCGCGGTTTCTGAAACCGTCTTTGAGACTTCCGCCATCTCCCCTGAAGACGCCGTCTGTTCCTCAACAGCTGAAGATGTTTCTTCAGACACTGACGAGCTTTCCTCGGCGATGCTAGCAACTTCTTCAATTGACCGTACCACAGCATTTAACGCGTCAAGTCCCTGTTCAACGCTGTTTGTAAGTTTGCCAACTTTGATGCTCATTTCTTCAAGTATTCTGGCTATTCCTTCAACTTCCTTAATTGCGCCCAGAACTACGCTAGCGCCTTCCTCAGCTCCACTTTGAGACTGCAGGGAAATTGCACTGGTTTGTGTACCTGCGTCTTTTATGCCTTTTACTAGATTTATAGCTGAACCTGCGGCAACTTTTGATTGTCCGGCTAGACCCTTGACTGCGTCAGCGACCACCGCGAAACCTCTGCCTGCCTCTCCAGCTCTAGCTGCTTCTATGGCTGCGTTTAAGGCGAGCATGTTTGTTTGACTGGCTATGTCAGAAACGGAGCTGGTCATTTCCCCTACTTGCTCCAGCGAGTTGACCATTGATGATACAGCGTCTGACACTTTTACTATGTTGTGCTTTATGGTCTCAATTGCCATAAGTCCTCGTTCAGCTTTCTCGTTGCTGTCTTTTGATTTCTTCAATACAGCGTCGGTTACGGTTGACGCTTCCCGTGCCACATCCGCTGCTGCATCCATGACGTGTTTAAGAGACTCCGTGTTTCTTGCAGCGTGTTGTGCAAGGTCAGCAAGTTTCTGCGCTCCTGAAGACACCTGCTGTGATGCTGCACTTACCTGTTGCATACCCGTAGCCATCTGGTTTGAAACGCTTGCTGCGTGTTTGCCCATTTCAGCCACTCGCATAACTGATTTGGTGGCGCCATCTGCGCTGGTTGCAAGTTTGTTAGCTACCTTACCCATGTCTTTTGCCGAGACAGATACTTGGTTGACTCTGTCAGAGGCGCCCATGGTTAGCTCAGCAACTTTGATAGCGGACTTTTCTACGGTGAGAGCGTAGTCTGCGGCTTTTGCCGCGCTTTGTATAAGAAAGTCCATGCTGTTGTACATTGCATCCCACCCCTCAACGGTGTCCTTGTGAAGTGAAATGATTTCTGTTTTGAGCTCGGCGTTCTCATTGAGAAGGCGTTTATTCTCCTTTTCTAGGAGTTTTAACTGCTTTTCTAGTTCAGAATTCTTTTTCTCTCGAGAGGTATCAGTCATTTTTTTGTTTACCCCTTTTTTGGACCTCCTTCAGTTTTGCGTTTTGCTTATATGTAGATTATGAAGTATGCATAATTAAGATGGATGCGGATTACTAACGCGGATTCATAATCAAAATTTCAGTCGGATTTTGATGTAAACACAACTGGTTAACTGCAAAATCCACAAGCCTATTTTTTGCGGTTAACCATTAAAAGTACTCAGTCTTCACAAGCGGTCATAATTTTTTTCGGGATGGATTCAAGAGGCGTAACATAATCAACACAGCCAGTCTTTATAGCTGCATCTGGCATCCCAAAAACAACGCAGGTTTTTTTGTCTTGAGCAATCGTTACTCCACCTTTCTTTTTTATGGCTTCAATGCCTTTGGCTCCATCTGTACCCATGCCAGTTAGAACTACTCCGATGTTCCTAGCTGTATAGTTCTTGGCTGTGGATTTCATGAGGACATCCGCTGAGGGTCGTACGTAATTCACGGGTGGAGTTGTAGTGAGGTTGATTTCGCCGGTTTTTGTCACTGTCATGTGGAAGCCGCCTGGTGCAATGAGGGCAAGTCCTTCTTGGGCAACATCGCCTTCTTCAGCTTCTTTCACTTGTATTTTGCATTCTTGGTTTAGTCCTTCGGAGAAGAGTTTGGTTAGGCCTTTTTGCATGTGTTGTACGACTAGGATTGGGGGGGTGTTTGCTGGGATGTTTCTGAGGATGTACGCTATTGCTGCTGGTCCTCCTGTTGAGGCTGCTATGGATATTATTTTGTTTCTGCTTTTTGCTTTGGGTGGGGCGATTTTTTCTGTTTGTAGTGGTTTGACTTGTCTTATGTTTGCGGTTGCGGCTGTTTTGACTTTTGATATTAGTTCGTCTTTTACGGTGTTCATGTTTAGTGAGATTGGGCCTGATGGTTTTGGTACGTAGTCGATTGCTCCGAACTCTAGTGCTTTTAGGGTTAGTTGGGCTTCTCTTTGGGCTAGAGCGCTTATCATGATGACTGGTAGGGGGTTTGTTTGCATGATTTTTCGGACGGTGGTTAATCCGTTCATTCGTGGCATTTCGATGTCGAGTGTTACTACGTCTGGTTGTAGGGTTTTGATTTTTGTGAGGGCTTCTTCGCCGTTTCGTGCGGTTCCTATTACGGAGATTTGTGAATCTGATTGTAGTAAGTCAACGAGGACTTTCTGCATAAGCAGTGAATCGTCAACAACTAGGATTTTGATTTGCTTCGCCAATCTCCATCACGTTTATACCTAATCCGAGATGTTCTAAGAATTAAAGGTTGGCTTTAAAATTTTTTGTGAACTATTTTTTTGCGTTGGTTACTTGTATTTGGAAGCCTTTTATGTTGTCTTTTATGTTGCTTAAGTTGTCATTTGATAAGACTTTGATTATGTCCAGTAGAACTATGAGGTCGCTTTCGTGCTTTGCTATTCCCACTACGCCATCTGTGCGTCCTGTGATCAGGCTTTCTGGTCCTGTTTCTATGTCTTTTTTCTGAAGCGTGAGGACTTCTATCACTGAGTCTACAATTACGCCTATAGGATGCTTGTCTTGGATTATCACCATGATTTCTGCGCCGTTATCTTTTCTGTCACTGAGTCCGATGCGTTTACGTAGATCTATGACTGGGACAACTTCGCCGCGAAGATTTGTTACCCCTTTGACGTAGTGTGGTGCGCAGGGAACAGGCGTTGCTCCCTCAAAATTCTTGACTTCTCTTACTTGGTTCACGTTTACGCCGTAAAACACGTTATCAAGCGAAAACGTCAACAGCTTAACTTCTTCGCTTGCAACTTGACTATCCATACTTGCCATAGGAACACCTGTCAGCCTTTTTCAGCTAATGCGTATTCCG
>CAZINA010000099.1:0-3543 GCA_964540545.1 uncultured Candidatus Bathyarchaeia archaeon | reverse complement strand
CAGAAGAGGAAGAAGAGGAAGATTCCCCAAACCAGTCACCATACCAACCCCCACACGAATAGAACAATTCATCCCACAACCAAGAATAACCGCCAACCCCATCACGATTGAACCAGCCGAAATAGAAGCCCTAAGACTAGTAGACCTCGAAGGCTTATCTCAGGAACAGGCAGGAACAAAAATGGGCGTCTCAAGAGGCACCATCTGGAGGCTCCTTCAAAGCGCAAGAAAAAAAGTCGCTCAAGCCCTAACAGAAGGACGCACCCTCGTAGTCACCAACGAACCAAACTACCCAGCAGAAAAATAATCACTTTTTTCCTTTTTTGTCTCAAGCCGACTTTTCCGCGCATAAAAAGTGTTATTTATCAGTTAACGACTTTCTTGTCTCTGGTGTATAGCTTGCAGTTCAAAGGAAGAGACATAATATCAACCGAAGATTTCTCCCGCGAAGAAATCAACTATATCCTGAAAAGCAGCCACGCCATGGAACCACTCGCCGCGAAAAGCTCAGACATGCTTAAAGGAAAGATCCTTGCCACCTTGTTTTTTGAACCCAGCACCCGCACAAGATTAAGCTTTGAAGCTGCAATGCTCAAACTCGGCGGCTCTACTATAGGATTCGCCGAAGCTGAGATTACCTCAGTTCGAAAAGGAGAAAACCTCGCCGACACAATACGAACCGTAGAAAACTACGCGGACATCATAGCCCTCAGACACCCTCTTGAAGGAGCCGCGAAGCTCGCAGCAGAATTCTCCAAAGTACCCATATTAAACGCGGGTAGCGGCGCAGAAGAACATCCCACTCAAGCATTGATGGACCTGTACACAATACGGAAAGAAAAAGGTAAAATTGATGGCCTTAAAATCGCGTTGGTAGGCGACTTACGGTATGGACGAACCGTTCACTCGCTCGCATGCGCCCTTTCCCTCTACAACATCAAATTGTACTTGATTTCACCTGAAACCTTGCGAATGCGACACGGAGTCATCCGTTCAATAAAAAACAAGATTTCCATAGTTGAAGACTCCAACCTAGAAAACATAATCCCAGAAGTAGATGTCTTGTACGTCACCAGAATACAGAAAGAGCGTTTTCCAGACCCAGCAGAATACGCCAAAGTCAAAGGCACCTACAGAATAGATCTGCAAACCCTGAAAAATGCCAAGAAAGACATGATTATCCTGCATCCGCTTCCGCGCGTAGATGAAATCGCCGCTGAAGTTGACAGCACACCACGGGCGCGTTACTTCCAGCAGGTCTGGAATGGCATCGTAGTTAGAATGGCGCTGTTATCTTTGGTGCTAGGCGCCGTCAAGTAAGTCCTGTTTCAGGTTGAGGCGAAGCGGTCAAACGTTGTCAAGGTGCCCATTGAACCGCAGGAAGGACACTTGTGCAATGCACCAAACCAGCTTTTTCTGCAGCTGTCACAGTATGTGGCTACGCGGTTGTAAGTAAAGAACTCTAAAAACTCGTTCTTAACCAAATGCTCCGTTAACTTCATAAGCTGCTCGGGCGGGTATTCATTATCTTCCAATTCTATTATGTTTAAGCTACCTCCCGCGTTCAAGCCTTTCAGTTTTTGTTCTAGTTCCAGCTGTTCAGAGGAAACATAGGGGAAATCGCCGGCTTGAAGATGCAGCCGTTTAGTAGTTGAATAGAAGGGTTTGTCTCTGGTTCCTGAAAACTTGACTTTTGCAATTCCAAATTTTTCGATGTCCAATTGTGCCAGTCGCACAGACGATTCAAGGTTACACAGTACGCTAGGGAACAGGCGTTTGCCGTATCTTCTGCTGAGTTTACGCTTGAAAGCTAGCAGGTTCTGAACAAGCTCTTCCGCAAACTTGGCGGTTTCTTCATGACTCAGGTCTTTTCCGCAAAAGCTTTCCACAGATTCCTTGAATCCTGCAAAATTCACTATTCGAGAACAGTTTTCAAGCCTAAAATACAGGTCACCGTTCGACTTTTGCGCCATGAACGGAAGCGAGTATTTGCCATATTGCCTAAGCGCACGATACTTTATTTTCAAGGCGCGCGCCGCCAGTTCAAATCGTTCCTTCAAAATCTCGAAAAACTTGTTCTTGTCCTTCTCGCTCTCGCGGACGATTCGAGAGAGGTTAACTGTTACTAAGCCGAGGCATCCTGTTCGAAGGGTATCCGTTTCCCAGTCGCCCGTTAAGTCTGCCTCAAGCTTACATCCCGAAGCAGAAAAAACTGCGGGTTCCGCTCCTTTCTGCAATGTACTGGCGAAGTATATTGTGCCCCGCTCCGCCGCTAAACGGTGGGCTTTCAACAGAACCGCCCGCGCGTTTTCGTCTGTTAACGATTCTTTGCTGATTTTAATGACAAGTCTGGGATTAAGTAGCGGTTTTGAAACGCTTTCTTCCGCTAACACTTCGATGACAAGTGAAGCTAACAGCCGGCTTTCTTCATCATAGTCGCCGTACTTGCCGCATGTTTTCCCGTTGGGTCCAACAGCTGCCTTTTTTGCCACGAATTTTGGTGTTGAAAGCGCCAGCCCCAACGTCGCGTTCGCGTGTTGACTTACATTTAAAAGGAACAGCCGCAACGTCTCCTTCACTACCGCAGCATCAATTCCTTTTAAGAATGGCGCGAGGAAAACGTTGAAGTAATCACAAGTTTGCATCTCATCTGTTTCCCTGCTGGCGTGGGAGAGAACGTTAAAGACAAGTGACAATGCAGATTCGAAACTTTTAGGAGGCTCCGCTGAAAGTTGAAGCGAGATAGCCTGTTTAAGGCCATGCCGCAGGAAAAACCGCAGGTCATGCATAACTTCGTTCGGCTTCAAAATCCACGTTCCCAAGTCTTTCACGTGAATGGCGCCGGAAAGGTGAGCGTCGGCGATGTCTCTTGGAAAAACGTTCAAAAGCGTGTATTCGCTAAGCACAGTTCGCCCCGCTTTCGAAAGAACTTTTTCTGCATCATGATCGGCGTCTTTAGCGCCGACTAGGCTGGTTACTTCGTGAACAGGCATGCCTAACCTTGTAAGCTTGTGGCGGTAATCTTCAAAGCCCTTCTCAACCAGAATCGCGTTCACAACTTCACGGATCAGCGGGGCGGTCAAGTACTTCGTTTTCGACTTACGCAGGCGTTTCTCCGCTTCCTTAGCGGCTTTCTTGGCGAATTCAGGGGGCACTTTAGCTTCTTTTATAAGCGAGTTAGCAATTTTATTCGCGTCGAATTCTTCCAGCGTGAAATGTGAGGTGCGCACCAGCATCCCGCGGGGTTTATCAGCTTTCTTTTCAACGCGGTCTGCAACGTCAAGCACCATCTTCCCCAAATCGGTTAAAACGTACTTTTTAGTGTCGGTGTCGGCTTCAAGCAAATCTGCTTTTAGCAGGTATTTGAGGTGGTAAGCGAACCTGCCGGCGTCCCTGCTGGGATTCATCTTAAGGGAGTTCATTAGCTCGGTGTAGGAGAGGGAGCCGTTGTCGAAAACCAAGTTCAAAATTTGCAGCCTGAGAGATGACGAAACAGCTTTCAACACTTTAACGCCACGGGCACGCCGCGGAAGCCTTACCACT
>CAZINA010000098.1:0-3583 GCA_964540545.1 uncultured Candidatus Bathyarchaeia archaeon | reverse complement strand
GTGTTTTTGGGGAATACTGTTTTTATAAGTGGGTGGGTTTGCTATTGGGAAAGGATGCTTCACGTTGACTGTTATCGTTGATGACGCGGGTAGTGGTGATTTGCTTTTCGGCGTGGTTATTGGTGCTTACCGTGAGGAAACAGATGAGTTCAAGTATGATGTTATAGGTGTGCGGTTTTATCAGGATAGTTTCTGTTCGAAGGGGTATTTGCAGGAGGCTTCGCGTGTTACGGCTCGGCTGCTTGAGAAGTTGAAGGTGAAGCCTGATGAGGAGATTCAGGTTTGTCAGGGTAACATTTTTGATGTGGCTGTGGCGGATTTGCAGGAGAGTCGTGGTGAAGACAAGGTTGTTCGTGTGCGGGTGACTGGGGAGGCGCAGCGGCTTGTGGAGATTGCCTATCTGGATGAGATTCGGAATTTGGGTTATGAGCCGTTGCCTGAGCGGGAGGATAAGCGTGCGAAAAGCTTCTTTCATATGATGCGGTGGCTTAAGGCGCACCCTGACATGCTTGGGTTTGCGAAGACGGGGTGGCCTAGGCTGAAGAGGTATCGTTTGTTCAAGGAGCCGCCTGAGCCTGTGGAGGTGCATGAGGCGGTTTGCAGTGAATGCGGTAGCGCGTGTGAGGTGCCGTTTAAGCCTGAGCCGGATCGTCCTGTTTACTGTCCGGTGTGCTGGAAGAAAAGGAAGCCCCGTTCTAAACAAGGCCCTAAAAGTGTTAGGCGTCGCAGGAAGAAGGCTGCGCGTTAGGTTCGTTGTTTCGTTGGGGAAAGTGTTTTAAGTGTTTGCGGGCTTGGTTTGCCGTAAGGCAGGGTTGGTTTGGATTGGTTGAGGTTGGTGCGCCGAGGCGTTTGGGTAAGGGTGAGTTGTATCGGTGTCCGTTTCCGCATGTGCATCCTCGGCATAAGCAGGCGTTTTTTAAGGATTTTGATAAGCATTTTAGGATTTTCAGTAACCGTGATGATCATTTGGAGGTTGTGCAGTTGCATGAGCAGCTTGCTTGGGAGGCTCGGCGCTCGGCGTCTGAGAAGCGGAAGCTCAGTGAGGAGGATTTGGAGAACCTTTCGTTGGCTGCTTGGTTGAAGGCGATAGAGCAGACGGCGGGTAAGCCGGTTCAAGTGGTTAAGAAATAAGAAATAAAGGTTGAAAATTGAAGGGGTAAAAGTTAGGTTTTGGCGGTTTATTGGACTGCTTCGACGCTTATGATTTCTGGGACTTTTGATTTTATTATGCGTTCGACGCCTGCCTTTAGGGTTAGTGCGGACATGGGGCAGCCGACGCATGCTCCTCGCAGGCGGACTTTTACGATGTTGTTTTCTATGGCTACGAGGTCTATGTCTCCGCCGTCAGCTTGAATCTGCGGCTTGATCTCTGCCAGTGCAGCTTCGACTCGTTTTTCAATTGTTTCACTCATACCTGTTTTTCACCACGCTCAAAGTTTAGATCCTAAACCATTACACACGCGTAGTCATAAAAACGTTCCCGTGTTTGGGGTGTGTGTTGGTGTCATGGTTCAAAAAGTTGAACAAGGTGTTCAAAAATGTTGTATTATATATCGCGTTGTGTTGTATTTTTCGGGTGCAGCAAAACTGTGGTGAAAAATGGTTTTGGTTTGTGCGGGGGCGAGGAGTGGTTGATGTGAATCGTTCAAGGTTTGAGATTATGGCGGATATACTGCAGGCTTGTCTTGTGCCGCGGCGTAAAACGCGTGTTTTGTGTAAGGTTAAGTTGAGTTTTATGCAGGTGAATGAGTACTTGGGTCAGCTTACTTCGGTGGGGTTGCTTTCTAAAGAGAAGGGGAAATATGAAACCACGGATAAGGGGCGTCAGTTTATATCAGCTTACAATTGTCTCGGCGAGATTATTGGAGTATCGGGTTTGTCGATAAGAGACATGAATTTTTCGGGTCCTTTGGTGCATGTACGTCGTCAGTTTTGAAGATGAAGAGGTGCGCGTTGGTTTGGGGGTTCGAAGCCCGTTAAAAGGCGTGTATACAGTTGATTATGTTCTATCATGTAGTGGAGGTCAAGTGTTGTGGGGTGTTTTGTGGCTTACCTTGCTGGTTATTGAGGTTGCTTGTGAGTCCTTGAAGGGGAGGGTGTGTCGTGGGGTGAAAGGCGGGGTTTGTGAAAAAGTAAAGTTTTTCTATAAATTTTTACCATAGTACTTTAAATTTTTGGGTGCATTGCCGTCTAGTGGAGATAAGAATGGAGAAGTTGAAAACAGTTTTGATAGTAGCAGTGCTTTTGGCAGCCGCATTCATGATAGCGCCCGTGTACACGGTGAAAGCTGAAGAAACCCTGATATGGGGTGACGATGTGTACAGTTCAGGAGAAACCGTTACTTCGCCGGTTCTCGAAGCAGGAAAAAGCTACAGGATTGAAGCGAGAGAAATCTTTTGGTACGATTACGCTAACGACCTTGCAGCGGACGCACAATATTATACAACGTCCCCGCCATACTGGAATTGGGTGAACTATAACCCAGCGCCAGATGGTCATTCGTTCCTTCAGATAAACGAGATGGACGTGAATTGGGGGCCTTTTAGCAACGGAGATACAGGACATACCTACTCGATTAATTATGTGGGTGAAGGGGAGGCTATTCGTTTTCGGATAGTGGACTGGATTGACGGGCAACTCTGTAACAATCATTGTCACTTGCCTGTGCGCATATATCTTGTTCCTGAGTACTCTGGTTGTACTCCTGGCTTCTGGAAGAATCATCCTGAAGCTTGGCCTGTTGCTTACGCTACTGATGACTCGTTGATGTCGGTGTTTGGGAACGGTGCTCCTGATGTTACTTTGCTTGAGGCGTTAAGCATGAAAGGTGGACCTGGGATTGCTGGTGCAAAGGGGATTTTGGCTCGTGCTGCGACAGCTGCTTTGTTGAATGCTGAGACTTTCGGTGCTGGTTACCCGTATACCGTGGGGCAGTTAGTTGACTTGGTTTCGTATCAGTTCAGTTATGGAACACGGGGTTCTATCCTTTCGTTGGCTACGGAACTGGACAACTACAATAATCTTGGTTGCCCCTGCGGCTGGTCATGGTAAACCCAGAGACACCTTCTCTACACTCTTCTTTTTTTTGGTGTTTAGGCATCCTATGTGGAATCTTGGATGTTTTGAATGTATCTTGGAAGGATTTTTTGTGTTTGGTTTTTGGTTTGAAAACGGGGAAAGAGGTGAGTGTGTCGGCTGGTTATGCTGTTTTGAGTGTGTTGCACCATGCTGTGATTTGTTTTTCTGCTTCTTCTTTGTTTTCTAGGGGTTCTCGTACGGCTAGTTCGCCGATGAAGGTAGAGTTCGGCATTAATGCTTTGGTTTTTTCGATGGCTTGGCGCAGACTTGTTCCACCGAAGAAGAGTGCCACTTTCTTTCCTGACAGGTCGTTCTTGTTTGCGTAGGTTCTGATTGCTGGTGTTGGACTGAAAGCCCAGACGGGTTGCGCTATGACTATGAGGTCGTAGTCTGCTGGGTTTCTTTTTGTTGGTGCGATCTCGGTTTCTTTTCCGCTCATGGCGTCTCTGCCGCATGACATGTAGGCGAGTCTGCCTTGGCGTTTCTTCAAGTCAACAACTTCTTC
>CAZINA010000097.1:0-3732 GCA_964540545.1 uncultured Candidatus Bathyarchaeia archaeon | reverse complement strand
TTGGGTGTGATAGGTTTTGGGGAATCCTGAAACGTGATAGTCAGTGCATGATTCTGTGCTCTTTTTTTAAAGGATTACATTTTTTTCGACGTGTTGCATAAACTTGTCGCTGATTTGTGGTGGCCAACTCTTATGAGGTTTGTATATGGTCACATCAACTTTTTCAACGCCATCTATTTTGCATACGTATTCTTGAAATTGGAATAACTCTTCAAAATCTCGAACTGGAACTAGGACTATTACATCTTGGGATCCAAATGTTCTTATTACGACTATTACATTCGGCAATTCACATATTTTATTGTAAATTTCATGGACTTCTTTATGCTTTGCTTCCTTTATCGTTAAAGAAAACGCAACTGAGGCTTTAAAGCCAAGCTTCTTTAAATTAACCGTAATTGAAGAACTTGCAAAGGCTGTTCCTTTAAGATTGTTATATCGGCGAATTGCCCTTTGAGGCGAAATATTTAGTTTTCTCGCAATTTCAGTAAAAGAAATACGCGCATTTTTTAAGACCATTTTTGTGATTTCCAGATCTATTTTATCCATTATTGACCCTCTTCTTTCCTTATCTGTAGGTTCTCTGGAAATGTCCTTATGTCAGAAAAAACCACAGCGTTTGATTGTACTGATGTTATTCCATCAATTTCCCTTAAGCGTTCTATAATCCTATTTAATTGCATAAGATCTTGAACCCAAATGAAGCATAACAGATTTTTTCCCCCAATTGCTTTTTCTACTCGATAAATCAAAGGAGAATTTTCCAGTCTGCTGATGACTTTTTCAATCTTGTTAGGCTCAACCTTTAGTCCTATCATTGCTGAGTACTTGTAACCAAAGTATTCTGGATTTAGCTCTGTTATTTCGCCTGTAATTATGCCATCCTGTTTTAAACGGTTGAAATGTGTTCTTATTACATTTGGGTGTACTCCGCATTCTCTGCCTAAGTCTGCAAAACTAGTGCGCGCGTCTTTAAGCAACGCAGAGAGAATAACTGAATCTATTCTGTCAATTTTCCAATGGTTCCTCATGAATAGCCCCTCAATTCAGATTATAGTAATAGTATTAATTGTTTATGATACAAAAACTTTCTAAAACGGGCTTAAATATGTTTTTTTTACATAATGGATAGCTCTTTTAGCAAAATATATATACTGTAAACCAAAGATGGTGATTCACAAACTAAAGGAGAAGAGAGAAAGAAATGCAAATTACTAAAGGTAAAGCTACTGCTATGGGATTTTCATTGTTGCTGATGTTAGTTATGGCTGCTTCGCTTGTTATTTTGCCAACTGCCCTTGCACAAGCGCCTGAGAAAACGACCTATGCCTACATTGGTGCTGTTCCTAATCCAGCAGGTGTTGGTCAAGAAGTACTGCTACACGTTGGGATTACTCATGAATTGGCAAGCGTAGAGATGGGTTGGGATGACCTATCAATCACAATCGAAAAACCTGAAGGCACCGTTATCGAAACCATCGATGATATCGATACTGATGCGACGGGTGGAACCGGACGGACATTCACACCTACTGAGGCAGGCACATATTATATTCAATCACACTTCCCTGAACAGGTGACAACACCAACTAAGATTGCGGGAAGCCTTTTTACAGGATTTGAACCTGTGGGTACGGTGATGCTAGAAAGTTACAGTGAAAAGCTTGAGCTCGTTGTAACAGAGGAAGAAGTAGAATACTACCATGGGGTACCGCTTCCAACCGAATACTGGACGCGCCCAATAGATGCACAGCTTAGAGAATGGGCACCAATTGCAGGAAGTTGGATATGGGGGGCAGGCATGTTTGGAGGAGCTGCTATTCCCAATCGGTATGCTCCTTACAATGATGATGCTCCAGAGACGGCGCACATACTATGGACAAAGCCAATAACGACAGGCGGACTTGCTGGCGAAATTTATTCAAATTCATTCAGCAGCGGAGATGCGTATGAAGGCAAGTTTCCAGGTCCAATAATCATGGCTGGAAAACTTTTTTACACAGCAGGAGGCTCAGGCGGGCTTACGCCAGTGGTGTATCACTGCGTAGACTTGCATACAGGAGAAGAACTGTGGACTAAAACATTTCTGGACAATCAGACGCTAGATTTTGGCCAACTATTCTTCTGGGACTCATTCAACTATCACGCTGTCTTCTCATACTTGTACGTAGCTACTGGCGGCGCTAGTTTCTTTGGACCCCCAACCCCTGAAACTTGGACTGCATTTGACTCTGCTACTGGCGACTGGCGTTTCACCATTAACAACGTGCCTTCAGGTACAACACTACGGGACGAAAAAGGCGGGCTTTATAGATTACAGGTGGATCAAACGAATGCCTGGATGGCTCTATGGAACTTCACTGCTCTTGTTCAAAGTTCAGCAGTTGGTCCTGACCGAGGCAGTTGGGGAAACAGCGCCCACATGCGAACATTTGATGCATCTACAGTTCCAGCCGCATGGAGTTGGAACGTGACGATACCAACAGGCTTACCAGGTAGTGTCCAAAATGCTGAGTTCGGTGACAAAGTAGTCGGAGGAACTGTAAACACCACACAAGTCACATCTTGGGCCTTGAACCTAGAAGAAGGAAATGAAGGCAAGAGAGTGTATAGTCCAGAAACATGGAATGCTCCTTCTAGCTGGGATAGTGGCGACGTAACTGTAAGCTGGGCAGGAACTTCTCTTCCATCTGACGTTTTCGTTGTTTGGGTGAAAGAGACTAGAGAATACTATGGTTTCAGCACTTTGACAGGTGAGTATCTATGGAAAACCGACCCGCAATACTATTTGGACTATCACGTTGCTACAACAAACGCTATTGTTGATGGTCAACTCTTTTCAGTCGGCGTCTCTGGCATAGTGTACTGCTACAATACGACAACAGGTGACCTAGCGTGGAAGTACGAAATCAGCGACCCCTACCAAGAAATCTTGTGGGCTAATAACTGGTGGGGACAGCTATTGTTCATCACTGACGGAAAAATTTACATAGGGCACTCGGAGCACTCCCCGCTTAATCCTCTGCCGCGTGGCGCACCGTTTCTCTGCCTCAATGTGACAACTGGCGAGTTAATCTTCAGGGCAGATGGTATGTTCCGTCAAACCCACTGGGGCGGAACTGCAATTATCGGCGACAGCATCATAGTGACACAAGACTCATACGACCAACGCGTATACGCCGTAGGCAAAGGACCAAGCGCTACTACTGTTGGAATTGAAGACGATGTAGTCACACATGGAGATGGCGTTCTAGTAAAAGGTATGGTGACTGATACATCTCCAGGAACTGCGGAATACGGGTTGACAGCGCGATTCCCGAATGGTGTTCCAGCTGTTTGCGACGACAACATGAGCGACTGGATGCTATACGTCTACAAACAATTTGAACGCCCAACAGACGTTAACGGCGTTGAAGTGGTTGCTGAAGTACTTGACCCGAACGGCAACTTCTACGAAGTTGGCAGAACTACATCTGACGCAAACGGCAAATACAGCATCTACTTCACTCCATCGGTTCCCGGAAAATACACGGTCATTGTCAAATTTGCTGGCTCAAACGCGTACTACGGCTCTTGGGACGAAACCGACTTGATGGTTGAGGAAGCGCCTACACCCACCGCGGCACCAACACCGACACCCGCACCGATGACTGACGCCTACGTGCTAAGCCTAGGTGCAGGAGCCATAATCGCAATCATAGCGATTGGATTAGTAATAATCCTAATGCTCAG
>CAZINA010000096.1:0-3823 GCA_964540545.1 uncultured Candidatus Bathyarchaeia archaeon | reverse complement strand
ATCTTGTCCAGCGGCAGTTCTGACTGGGCGTCTAAGGGTTTGTAGTTGGTGATTTTGTAGGTGGCTGGGCGGAATATTGCTTCGGTGTCGTCGCTGACGGTGCACTGAAATCGTACGGGGTCGATTGATGAGAACTTGGCCTTGCCGTACCACGTTTTTACCTCTTCGGGTTGGCGTGTGGCGTTGTACATGATGATTTTGCCCTTGTACCTGCCTTGAAACTTCCGTGCCGCGTCTAACCGGTTGCTGATTATGTAGCTTAATTTGCCAGCGTTAACCAAGCGGGCTATGGTTGCTTCGACTGTGCGGAAGTTTTCTGAACCGTACACCACGAAGTCTATGTCAGACTCAGGCGCATGCATATCCAAAGCTATGGAACCGTGAATTCCGAAGTCGCCTAACCCGACTCCTGACTCCTCCGAAAGCATGTCCAGAAGCTCCAGAGCCAGTTTTTGCAGGCTATCAGGCCTATCCACCTCACGCAAAGCAGCTAAACGGTCACGAGGAACAAAAACGCGTTCAATCAAGTTCAATGGAGCGGTTATCAGCTGCTTGTTGCGCAGGTAACAGTAGTAGAGGTAATCAGGAAAATTTTTTCTGAATGTTTCGATGAACGTCTTGTAGTTTCCGGCAGTGTAGAGTTTTTCTGCGCGGAAAAGTTTGGTGTCGCCGTACTTCCAAGTTCTTTTCAGCATTTGCACGTTAAAGAGGGCTTGGAATTCTGCGGGAATGTATTTGAGGAATGCGAAAACTCTGTCGTCGGGGTGCTCGTAGCCGAAAGTGTTGAAAATGAAACCGTCTTTCGTTACAAACGTGTCGCCGTCCATTGGAACCCATTCAGTCAAAGCCGTTTTAACACACCGCAAAAAAAATGAGGCTGAAGACTAAAAAAGCTATGCATTCGAAAGTGACGTTTTGTTTGACAAAAAATTTTTACCAGAAAACTTAAAATCCGTTTACCGCTATGTTGAAGTAGGGAGGAAGTAATAATTGTGCAGCAAAACCAATGCTGTTCCTTCTGAAACTTCTTTGCCAGACCAGAATGTAGCCCAGCGTTCAGGTTTTAAGAGGTTAGGAAAGAAACTGTATGCCGTTGTAGCGATAATTGTGGTCGCGGTTATTGCTGTTGCTCTTTTGGTTCCGCAAGGGGTGGCAACGATACCGCTTGGTGTGGAGTACACGATTGGGGAAAAGATGGTTTACAATATGGTGGAGACTATAACAACTGAAAATGCTAATAGTTCATTGGCTTCAGGAGGTCTCTTGGAAAAAAGCATCAACTCGACTGAAATTGTAGAAGTTTTGGATTTCGACGGTGAATACTACATTTTGAATCATACTTTAACCTTAGAATTGGGGGATTTGTCTACGGCAGTCTCTTTCATTGAAAAGATGAATAAGACAGGATACACTGGCTACTTCAGTCTGGAAGGGTCAGGGGAAGTTCTGGTTTCGCCTATGACGACTGACCCGTTTGCCACTGTTCTGCTTGATAAGCCAGAGGTTAAGGTAGGAGATAGCTGGCAGGTCCCAGTGAACAGTGGCAATTCGAACGTCAGCTTGGCAGGTGAAATGACGATTACGTTTGGAGGCGTCCAAGAAATCACGGTTCCCGCGGGGACATATGAGGTCTTCAAGGTAGACACTTATAGTGATCTCAATATGAGCATCAAAACTCCAACAAGTGGTAATTACAGCAGCCAACCCTTCACGATAAACATGTTCATCAGCGGTCAGACATACATCGAGTATGGGACTTGCCGCCGAATAGAATCAAACATGCAGATAATTCAGAAGACCCCTCAAGCAGTGGGAACATCACCCACTATAAACGTTTCAGCGAAGACAACACTTGTACAGCACATCAAACCCACAGAGAACTAGCCAGATGCAAATCAACGGATTTTTTTCTTTGTCTAAACATATGGTAGGATTTCATGCAGTTTAGTATTTAAGGGGGCTATAGACTGTTTCGAGCACCTTAGAGGGCACAGGTTTCTATAGGCATAATTCTTAAATGTTGAAGTTACAACTGGTTATCGAAGGGTTACTATTGAGTGTAAAATTACATCCGTATGTAGTTTTTCTTCCAGTGGAGCAGAAAGACAAAATCTTAAGCGCCATATTCGGCTCCAAAGCAGGCGTAGACGTCCTAAGATTCTCGCTTAAACAAGGAATCGCCAAAAACATCTACCAAAAAGACCTCGTCAAAACCCTGAACTACTCAAACAAAACAATTATCGAAAACCTCAAAACCCTCACAAAACTCGGCGTCCTCACCGAACGCATGGAAAAAAAAGAAAAAGAAAAAAGAATAATCTGGGTCAAAACCTACCAACTCACAGACCTCGGCAAATGGTTCGCCCTGCTACTCGCCGAAGAAAGTGAACTCACCGAACAGGAGCAAGCCGACATCCTCCAAAGCCTCTTCCGTACCTACGTCAAACTAGTCAAAGACCTAGCAGAAGAACTAAACATAAACAAGAAAAACCTCGAAGACATCTTCAAACAAGAAATGAAAAACAACCCATAAACGCCCAAACGAATGAAATCCAAATAACCAATATTAAAAGTGCAAGCACCAAGATTTTCATGTTGAACGAGAGTTTTTAAAACTGCTTTTGAAAATTTCTTGGTAAATTGGTAAATTTCGTGAGGGTTCTTATAGGGCGTTGGGTTGGGGTTTTTTGAGGGTTAATTGAAGTGTTGGAGGTGATATATGAGTGGAGTTTTTGTTCTTGGGCTGTTCGGAGTAAGCCCACTGCAACCGACATAGCGCATGCGCTGCATTCATATTTGGATCCTAATAGAAATTCATTGCAGAAACCTATAGGGGGTAGGTCCGTATTGACGCAAAAACACGCCAATAGCATGTTGAAACAAAGAACATATTTGAAGCCTAATAGCCAATCTATGCAGAAACCTATAGAGGGGGTCTATCCGATGGCTTGCGGCCTATTTAAAGGGGAGGGGGTCTACTTCAGAGAGCGCAACAGAAAAACATTGAAGACGAGACACCTAAAAATCACAGAAGCCTGACAGGAAAACAAAAAACGGGAAACGCGGGTTGTTGGGTTGTGGGGCTTGGAGATAATTTGAGGGGGAGAAGGGAGAGCGTGCTAAAAAGTGTTTTCTCCAAACCTTTCCACCCAACCCGGTTTTCAGTTTTTGCTCGTTCCCCTCCATATGTTACAAGGCTTTGAAAGCCTCAAACCACCTGTTGTACAGTGACAGCATATCCAGCGAAACGCTTGGTTTCCGCGCTTCGAATATCTTTCTGAAATCACTCATCGTTATAGATCTAGGCTTAGCTTCCTTGTCCATGGCTTTGCCAGACTCAAAGAACTCGCCTATAAGGTTCAACTGAGCTGACTGGCAAACGTCTCGTATGTCGCTTCCCGAAAAGCCTTCAGAAAGCCTAGCCAGCTCATGCAGGTCAACGTCAGCGTCAATGCCAAGGTTAGCCGTGTAAAGCTTAAGCATCATCAAACGCGTGTGATGATCCGGCAACGGAACCAAAATCCTCTTCTGGAACCGCCGAATAAACGCCCAATCCAAATCCCACGGCTTATTCGTCGCACCAATAACATAAACATGAAGCTTCTTACCCTTGTCAACAATACCATCCATCTCCTTCAAAAACTGGTTACGCACACGAATTTCACCACCAACCTCATTCGAATGCGCACCCATAAGCGAATCCAACTCATCAACGAAAACAATCGCCGCCTTACCCTCACTCGAGGACTTCCGCGCAGAACCAAAAAGCTTAGAAACATTCTGCTCAGCCTCACCCAACCACTTAGACATAATCGAAGCAGCA
>CAZINA010000095.1:2410-3841 GCA_964540545.1 uncultured Candidatus Bathyarchaeia archaeon | reverse complement strand
GGGTTCCAAGACAGCACAAACATAGGCTGGATATTCTGGCCTGCCATACAAGCCGTGCCATGCTTCATTCACAAAAAATTAACAGGCGAAAACGTACCATCCTTGATTCCAGCAGCCATAGACCAAGACCCGTACTGGCGCGTCACCCGAGACATAGCCCAGAAACTCGGCTACTACAAGCCAGCCCAAATCCACTGCCGCTTCCTTCCAGGCTTAGGACCAGGCGGAAAAATGAGCGCCTCCGAACCTGAAACCTCCATTTTCACCATGGACCCGCCAGAACTGGTGAAACGCAAAATCTGGAACGCCTTCACAGGAGGCAAAGCAACCGCAGCTGAACAACGAAAAACAGGAGCTGCCCCAACAGTGTGCTCAGTTTTCCAGTATTTCACCTACCTGTTCGAGGAAGACGACCAGAAACTCATGGAAAGAGAACGCAAGTGCAAGGCAGGCGAGATACTGTGCGGCGAATGCAAAAAAGATTTGGTGGAGAGACTAAACAAGTTCCTTGAAGAGCACCGTAAAAAACGAGAAAAAGCAAAAGACGTAATAGAAAAATACCACATAAAACGTTGAGGCAAGTTCATGTCAGAAAAAATCGATGTTAAATTTTCCTCGGCTTACAGGCTTCTGCACCCGATGCACACGGTTCTATTGTCTTGCGTTGGGAAAACTGGAAAGCCTAATGTTTTGCCCTTAGCTTGGGCGATGCCTACTTCCCGTGACCCCGCTTTGGTTGCAGTTAGCGTGGCGCCTACTAGGTACTCGCACGGGCTTATAGAGGAAACAGGCGAGTTCGTAGTGAACCTTCCAACCGTGGACATAATTAAAGAGACGTTGGCCTGCGGCAGAACCAGCGGCAGAAACAGCGACAAATTCGTTGAGACAGGCTTAACGCCGCTGCCAGCCAGAAAAGTGAAAGCACCCATAATAAAAGAATGCATTGCTCACTTAGAATGCAAACTGCACAGCCAATTCAAAACCGGCGACCACACCGTATTCGTCGGCGAAGTCATCGAAGCCTACGCAAACAAAGGCATCTTCACAGATAAATACGACGTAGAAAAGGCGCGGATGCTTTTCCACTTGGGCGGAAACGTCTTTGCAACCCTTGACCCAAACGTCTACACGCCTTAACCGCCAAGCCTTTCCCTTTGAAACAACTGCGACCCTCCTTTTTCTCTCCGAGTTTAATACTAAAACTTAAGTTACGCATCTGACTATCTTTCACATCAAAAATTCCCGCGTTAACTAGAGAAGTGAAACGTCAATGACGCAGTATGATAAAGAAGCTTTGGACAAATTCCGACTATCAGGGAAAATTCTCCGTGAAAGCCGAGAAGAAATGAAGAAGTTTGTGCGCGAAGGCATGTCTGCAATTGAGATATGCGAGAAAGCCGAAAGCCTCATACGAGAGAAAGGTGGAAAACC
>CAZINA010000095.1:0-2310 GCA_964540545.1 uncultured Candidatus Bathyarchaeia archaeon | reverse complement strand
TACTTCAAAGATTGGTTTGATAATAGAAAGAACAATTAAAAACCGCGGTTTCAAACCCATCTCGAACTTAACAGGGCATTCCGTGGGAAGATATTTAATTCACGCGGGAACCTCAATCCCCAACGTAATGCAACTATCCTTCGCAAAAGTCAAAGCTGGCGAAGTATACGCAATAGAGCCTTTCGTTACTGTTCCAGACGCTGTTGGCCGCGTAGAAAACAGCCCCGAAGTTACAATTTTCCGTTTGGTTAAAGCAAAATCAGTGAAGAATCCATATACAAAAAAGCTTCTGAAGTACATTGAAGAGAATTTCAGAAGTTTGCCTTTCGCTGAACGCTGGTTGAAAGGTGTTGTGCCCGAGGACAAGCACCGTGAAGCCTTCAAAGAACTACTCAAATGTAAAGCAGTCATGGGCTATCCCGTATTCACTGAAATAAGCAGAAAAACCGTTACTCAAGCTGAGCATACCGTGCTGATAAAAGAAAATGGCTGTGAAGTGTTAACTTAGACAGCGTATGTTTTCTCTTTTTCCTTAACTTCCTTGTAAATGGCGGTTATAATCATTTTTTCGTTGCATTTTTGGCAAGGCTCAAGATCCTTGAATACGAAGTCGCCGCGCTGGAATTCTCTGACGCTCTTGAAATTGCATTTTTTGCATTCGATTGTGGTCATGACTTTTGGAGCTTCAATTTTCATGCTCGCTGCGCGTTTCCGTGATTGTAATAGCACGTAAACTGACAGGCCCATAGCGATGAAGCCTATGACCAGCAAGAAACTAGCCAGCAGGTCGTTTCCTTCAGTGAAGGCGCTAACAGACAACAGCAGAGACACTATTGATAAAGCTAAAACTATTAGCACGATCATCATGAGGTAAGTTGAGATTTTTGTGGATGCAGACGATGAATTTTGACTCATTTTCTTTTTTTCTCCTATTGTCCGACGCCGATGGTGTTCCCCACACCAACGATTATTAATTTGTCACCTTCTTTGGTTCTTTCCAAGATAACGTTTTTCACACGCTCTATGACCTTGTCAACTGAATCTGCGATCTCCTTGCGCATTGGAGAAACTGCGTCACCGATGTCTTCTTTGACTATTACGGCGTGGAGTGGAATCTTGTGCTTGACAACGGCTTCTTCAATCTTGAATTGGTCAACGCCTGGGCCGCCAATTGCTGCGCCGATCCCCTCAGCGACTTCGCCGACCTTTTCGCCTTCAAGCTTCAAACCAGCATCAATCATTATAACCGAAGCGAGTTTTCCCTTATTCTCTTCGATAACTGCTTTCACGGCTTCGCCAGGTTTACCGACGTTTCCGCCAGGACCTTCAGCCTTTATAATTAAGGTGGTGCGGCCTTCAATAGGCACAGTTGCTACAACGCAGTCTTTCGGCACTTTACGTGTCTCGTAGCCGTGCAGTAATTTAGCAGCCACCAAAGGACCTACGCCGTCACCTATTGGCTGGCCATCAGCGAAAGCTTTCAACGCGCTGGCGTACGCCTCGGCTTCTTTCATAACCAGAGGCAGTATCATCTGCAGCTGCATTATAATGTAGAGACTTAGCGTTTTCTTGCCTTGAATGTAGAAGTGGCGTACAACTTTGTAAATGTAGTTTAGCGCCATAGCGGCTTCCAGTGTGTTCTCTAAATTGTTAATTTGAACTTCGTCGCTTTCAGGCGCCATGATTTTCACTTCGTCCTTCAGGCGAGTGTCTCTTACGTCGAGTATGTGGTCAAGCTTGTGAACTATGCCTGCAGGGTCCATGCTCTGCGGCGAGATGGTGAAGTACTCTAAGTAACGGTCAACCCTAGCTGATGGGTCTGTTTCTGGCTTGCCTATTTCTTTTATAGTTTCTATGGTGATTTTGCGGCCTTCTTCTTTGATGTACTTTAACTTGTAAAGTGATCCTTCAACTTCTCGGATCATCACGTACATCTGGATTCTTTGACCGTAAAACAGGAACACTATGAAAACTACGTAGAATAACATGCTTAGGATGCTTGAGATACTGTCCCCGCCACTTCCAAAAAAGCTCGGCAGTACGTCCATTGCTGTAAACATGACCATGATTTCTCCACTCTTCAAAAAACTATTAGCACTTAGTTATAAACCTTAGCTAATTCTCCCCACCAATTTAATTGTTAAAGTAGGCTGCCAGCTTTCCCAATTTCACGTGGCCGAAGACCACACTACAGTTGGGAACGGAACGCGGCTTAACTTCTGAGTTCGGAATGGGATCAGGTGGAACCCGCGCCCTCTGGCCGGCAAACCCAGCAATACACAACAACATTCCTTCATTAACCTTTCGCTT
>CAZINA010000094.1:0-3961 GCA_964540545.1 uncultured Candidatus Bathyarchaeia archaeon | reverse complement strand
CTTAGCTTTAGCAGCGATGTCTGGAGCTTCAACTTCAAACAAGGTTTCCTTATGAGCAAGACTCTTTTTACTTACAATTTTGTACATTTCACTTCGCCTCCGCCTTTGCAACTGCACATGGGGGGAGCGCCGCAATTTTCTTGTAGAAACTTTCGAAAGATGATTCGAAATCGCCTTCACATCTAGGCGACAACTCGAACATTTCAACGCGGTCAAGCAGATTCATTTTCTTCAGCACGTTCTTTAACACGTCAAGGTTGCGTTCAGCAGTGTCTCTTCCTTCGCTGAGTTTGCAGTCGTCAGCAGAGCAGACAACGCCCATGACGCCGTCGAAGCCGCACTGCAAAGCGTTGACAACGTGAACTGGGTCCATTCCTTTGAAGCATGGAACCTCCAACACCATGGCGTTCTTGCCTTTAAGTACGCTGTCAGGATTGTCTAAAGCTGAAAACTCGGACCATTGACAACTGAACACCAGCACGGCTGGGGTGTTATTGTTTGCTTTCATGGTTGCTGCGGCTTGACCGTAACGTTGCAGTACGTTCTCGAACTCGTAGCCTTTTACTTCGATTGCTTGGTGCGGACAAACAAGAGCGCAAGCGCCGCAGCCCACACAGTCTTCTTCAATTATGGTTGGGGTAGAGAATGGTTCTGCTTTTATTGCGTCGTAGGGGCAAATGAAAACACATTTGTCGCAACCGACGCACTCGTCAGTTTTGTAAACTGCTTTTCGGGAGAACTTTACTACTGTCAAGGCGTTCTCGGGGAAGCCTAACTGTTTCAGAACGTTCTTGCTTAACTGTAAACGTCTAGTGTTAATTTTTGTGCCTTCCTCGTAGCGGCAGAAATCATCTTCACATTGAACTGAAACAATGTTTTTGACTCCTGAATTCAAGGTTTTAAAGATGAAGTCTGTTGGAACTCTCCCTGAACAGGGCAGGCGCATTGGAATGTACTTTTCGATGTTTAAGCCTTGCTCTGATAGAATTTCTTCAACTTCGCACGTGTTAGGAGAGTTTCCGCGGCACATCAAAACCAGAGTGTCAGCATCAACTTTCTTTCTTACACGATCCACGTAATCTACTAGTTGACCATAATCGTAGTAGGCAACTTCTATGGCGGCAACCGGACAAGCACTGGGACATATTCCACAAACCTGGCATTTCTGCAGGTCTATTTCCATCTTGTCTTCTTTCTCATCATAGTTTATAGCTTCATAGGGACAAACTGAATAGCAAACACGACATCTGCTACATAAATCTTGATTTATTTCAATTGCAGCGAGACATTTTTCACTCATGCTGGAACCTCTTTCTGCTATTTCAAGTGATGTTTTTCAAAGCGTCAGCGTACTCGCCTTTGCTTATGGAAACAGGAAAAGGGTTTTTGAACGATATAATGTTTTCCCTCTATCTCCTGTAATACGGTCGTCGAATATACCCGTACGCTTCGAGGGCTGCAGTGATGCCTTGACCCACAGCAGTACCAACCTGCTTAACAGGATGACTCGTCACATCACCAGCCGCATAAACCCCTGCCACACTGGTTCTCTGGAAAACATCCGTTTTGATGTAACCGTGATCGTTAACTTCTAAGCCTGCTTCACGGGCAATTTGGCTGTTCGGCGCCTCACCTATTTGAACGAAAACAGCGTCAACCGCGACTTCCTTCGTTGTTTCAGCCTTCTTATCGAAATAAATGACGCCAGTGACAAGTTTGTCGCCTTTGATTTCTCGGACTTCACTGTTCCAGAAAACCTGCACGTTCTCTTTAGAAGCTATGTCTTTAACAAGGGCGTCTTCAGCGCGAAAAGCGTCTCTGCGGTGAACCACCACGACCTCAGCAGCAATACCTGAAAGGTAAAGAGTAGTAGTGGCTGCCGAGTTGCCTCCTCCAATCACGAGTACACGTTTACCCTTGAAAAAGGGGCCATCGCAGACACCGCAGTAGCTTACTCCCCTTCCTCGGAACTCTTTCTCGCCTTTAACGCCGATTTCACGGTAGTGAGAGCCTGTAGCAATTATGATGGCGGTGGCTTCGTATTCTGTCCGGTTGGTCTTCACTATTTTTCTTTCGCTGGTAAGGTTCAAGGAGGTTACGGCTTCGATTTCGTTTATGGTTACGCCTGTTTTTTTGCAGTGAAGCACCATTTTTTGCGCCAGTTCACCACCGCTAATCTCTGCGAAACCAGGGTAGTTTTCCACAATTGGGGCGTCAGCTGCAGTTCCCCCAGCCATTTTTTCGTCAAGGATAAGGGTTTTTAGTCCGCTTCTTGCGCCGTAGATTCCTGCGGCTAAACCAGCGGCGCCAGCGCCGATAATTATCAACTCCCAGCTTTCCATGTTCGAACAACCCGTTAAACGGGATATTGGTGCGGGGCTGTTTATGAATTATTCGGAGGTCTTTGCAAAGGTTTTGAGCGAGAGCTATCAAGGGTTAAGGAAACCAGAAAAGAGATAAGATGCGAGGACTATTAGTTTTTGGGCAGGGCTTTTCGAGGTTTTCGCATGGCAAAATTCAGATGTACAGTTTGTAATTACGTTTATGATGAAGCTAAAGAGAAAGTGAAATTCGGTGATTTGCCTGAGGGGTGGGTGTGTCCTGTCTGTGGTGCTCCCAAAAGCGCCTTTGTGCTTTTAACGGGTAAAGCTGAAGAGAAAAAGACTGGGCGAACAGTGTCAGATGTTTTGGTGGAGCAAATTGCAGAGTGGGGCGTGAGATACGTCTTTGGGGTTCCAGGTACTTCCACGTTGGGTGTTGTGGACGCGATACGGAAAAACAGCAAGGTCGAGTACCTTCAAGTGAGGCATGAGCAGACTGCAGCGTTTATGGCTTCAGCTTACGGAAAACTTACCGGAAATGTTGCTGCGTGTTTGGGTGTTTCGGGTCCAGGTGCAACTAACTTGGCTACTGGCTTGTACGATGCAAGTTTGGATCATTCGCCTGTTTTGGCATTGACGGGCTTAGTGGCTAGGCAGCTTATTGGTCCTGGTTCGGTTCAGGAAATTGACCAGTACTCGTTCTTTGAACCGATATGTGTGTTTAATAAGATTTTGATGTCGGAAAAGCAAACTACCACTTTGGCTACGCTGGCTATTCGGCATGCGTTGCTTGATCGGGGTGTGGCGCATATTGGAATTCCGAATGATGTGCAGAAGTTGCCTTATGAAGCACAGATATTGCCGTTGGAGGAGAGGATGCCGAACTTGGCGTTTGGACAGGAAGAGGCTCTTATTGAGAAAGCTGCACGGGTAATTGATAAAGCGGAGAGACCAGCGATAATTGCGGGATTCGGAGCCATGGGGCAGGGAACCAAGCTGCTCAAGTTGGCAACGAAGATTTCTGCGCCGATAATAACCACTTTCAGAGCAAAAGGAGTCATTGATGAAGACCACGAATTGTATGCGGGTAGTCATGGCAGCATCGCTTCCACAGCGGCTGCGGCGCTTGTTCGGAAGGCTGATTTGTTGGTGGTTGTTGGGTGTTCGTTTTCTGAGTTAACGCGTATTCCTGAGAAGAGGACTGTGCAGATTGACATTAACATGAAGATGATTGCGAAGAACTTTCCGGTTGAGGTGGGGTTACTGGGGAACAGTGCGGTGCTTATCCCGAAGCTTGCGGGGAAGGTGAAGGAAAAACGAAACACTGCTTATTTGAATGAGATTTCGCGTTTGAAGCGGGAGTGGGTGGAGCAGTTGCGGCGTGAGGCTGATTCGTCTTTGAAGCCGATTAGACCTCAATATATTATGAAGGTTTTGAACGAGAAGGTGGCTGCTGATGCTGTGATTTCGTTGGATGTGGGTGAGAATTGTTGGTGGTTTGGCAGGAATTTTGTGATGAAGAAGTCGCAGAAGATGGTTATGAGCGGTTACTTGGCTTCTATGGGTTTCGGTTTGCCTGGTGCGTTGGCGGCTGCGCTTGCTTATCCTGGTAGGCAGGTTGTGTGTATTGCGGGTGACGG
>CAZINA010000093.1:0-3995 GCA_964540545.1 uncultured Candidatus Bathyarchaeia archaeon | reverse complement strand
TCATAAGGAAACCTTGTTTGAAGTTGAAGCTCCAGACATCGCTGCTAAAGCTAAGGTTGGCCAATTCGTGATTGTGGTTCCCCACGAGAAGGGTGAACGCGTACCTTTGACCATTTGCGGTCACGACGCGAATAAGGGCACGGTTTCATTTGCTTTCCATGAGGTAGGCAAAACCACGAAACAAATGGGTAGCTTGAATGAAGGCGACTGCCTGCTAAACGTTACTGGTCCTCTGGGTAATCCTTCGGAAATCAAAAAGTTCGGTAAAGTTCTCTGCGTAGGCGGAAGCATCATGATTGCACCAACGCTGTTGCAGATTAAAGCCATGAAAGAAGCAGGGAACCATGTGACCACTGTACTGGGTTGCAGATCCAAAGATTTCCTGTTCATGGAAGAAGAAGCCAAAGCGTTAAGCGATAAACTGTACGTGGCTTCTGATGACGGATCAATCGGCTACAAGGGGCTAGATTTTCTGAAAGATTTGTTGAAGACAGAAAAATTTGACCACTGCGTAGTTTTGGGTCCTGTCGTTATGATGAAGGACGTCAGCGAAATAACCAAGCCTTACGGTATTCCGACGATTGTAACCGTAACGCCAATAATGATGGACGGCATGGGCATGTGCGGTGTCTGCCGCGTCACAGTTGCCGGAGAAATGAAGTTCGGCTGTATTGACGGCCCAGAGTTTGATGGGCATCAAGTTAATTTTGACGAGTTAGTTCAGCGTCAACGTTTGATGCTTCCAGAAGAGAGGTTAAGTTCAATGTTATGGGAAATGCATAAAGAACATGAAGGAGGTTGCAAGTGTGGCAGAAACAAAGCCTAAACCTAAACCGAAGATAAAGAAAGAAGCCGTTGAGATGCCTAAGCAGGAACCTAAAGTACGTGTTAAAAACTTTAACGAAGTTGCTTTGGGCTACACTGAAGAGCAAATGCTCGAAGAGGCTAGCCGTTGTCTGCAATGCGTTAAGCCTCAATGCGTTGCTGGCTGTCCTGTGGAAGTTCCTATACCAGAATTCATTAAATGTACAAAAGAAAAGAAGTACGCCGAGGGTATAGCTATCATAAAGTCGAAAAACGCTTTACCTGCTGTTTGCGGTCGTGTTTGCCCGCAAGAAGAACAGTGCCAAGTCAAATGTGTTCTCGGAAAAATCGGTGAACCAGTCAGTATCGGCCGCTTGGAGCGGTACTTAGCTGATTGGGAACGTGAACACGGTATTCAGATACCTGAAAAGGCTAAGCCTACAGGCAAAAAAGTAGCAATTGTCGGCGCTGGCCCAGCTGGGCTTACGGCTGCTGCTGATCTGATAAAGCTTGGGCACGAAGTTACAATGTTCGAAGCGCTACACTTGCCCGGCGGCGTCTTAATTTACGGCATTCCCGAATTCCGTTTACCCAAAGCTATAGTCAGAAAAGAAGTCAATTACATCGAGAAGCTAGGCGTTGATTTACGCGTAGGCAACTTGGTGGGCAGAATACACACTATTCCTGAGCTTATGAAAAGCGGTTACGACGCCGTGTTCATCGGTTCAGGCGCTGGACTACCCATGTTTATGAGGCTTCCAGGCGAGAACTTGGGCGGCATCTACTCCGCCAACGAGTTCCTAATACGCGTTAACCTCATGAAGGGATACAATTTCCCCGAGTACGACACGCCACTAAGGCTTGGGAAGCACGTGGTCGTCATCGGCGGCGGCAACGTTGCCATGGACTGCGCGCGATGCTCAATGCGGCTTGGCGCTGAGGTGTGCCTGCTTTACAGGCGTTCACGCGATGAGTTGCCTGCAAGGCAAGAGGAAATCGAGAACGCTGAGGAAGAAGGCTTAGTTTGCAAGTTCCTAGCTGCGCCGTTGAAGTTTATAGGCGACGAGAAAGGCTGGGTTAAAGCCATGGAATGCCAAGCCATGGAGCTTGGTCCACCCGACGATTCGGGAAGACGAAGACCAATTCCGATTAAAGGCTCAGAATTCACCATGGAAGTCGACACAGTAATCATCGCCATCGGTCAGACTCCTAACCCCATCATCCAGCGAACCACTGAAGGCTTGGTGGCTGACCCTAGACGCGGCACAATCACTGTTGACGAAAACGGCAAAACTAGCTTAGAAGGTGTTTACGCAGGCGGTGACGTAGCCACAGGCGCAGCAACAGTCATCAGCGCCATGGGTATGGGCAAACAAGCAGCCAAAGCAATGCACGAATACTTAATGAGCAAGAAGTAGCAAGCGACACCCTGCCCCTCAGGGACCTACCCCCCTCTATAGGTTTCTGCAATGAACCACTATTAGGATCCTAATCGGCGGCAAATACGCTGGTGACTTTTGTGTTCTGTGGTTTTTTTGGAAAATCGCAAGTTTGATCTGTATTTGTTTTTTAAGGTTGTTTCTTTCTATTGTTGGTTATTTAACTTCGAATGAGATGCAGATTTCTTCTACTGTTCGGTTTAGGGTTAGTTCGGCGATGTCTTGTCCGTAGTCTAGTATTCGTCTTGAGCTGTCGAGCATCAGCCTGAGGATTGCTGAGACGTTGGGGTCCATTTTTTTGCTGAACATGAGTCTGATGAGTTCCGTTTCTAATGTTAGGAAAGACCCGCGTTTGGCGATTATTTTTTCTGCGTCGTTGTATGCTCTTTTGAACATTGCTTTGGTGGCTTCTTCGAACATTTGATGTGCTACCGCGTTGAAGTTGAGCAGTTGAGAGTGTACTTCTTCGTCTATGGGTTCTTTTATGAAGATTAGTTGGTCGTCTATTTGTTTCTGTAAAGTTGCGAGGTTATTTACTATGTTTAATGCGTTTTGGGCTACGTTCTTTATGTCGTTCACTATTATCCTGTAAAGTAGGAACTCTTTTGGGGTTCTGAAGCCTAACTCTCTGAACAGGTTGCGTTCTATGCCGTACTTCAGTTGGCGAACAGCGTACAAGCCTAGTCTGTTTGCGTCGTGGTGTGCGTTGATTACGCTTTCAAATAACACTTCGTCTCTTTTTTTAAGCGCTAAGATGGCGTCTTTGTTAGCTGAGAGTGCTACGATGACCATTCTTCTGACTGCTTTTTCAATTGGGAATTCTGTGTGTTTTATGAGGATTTGAAGGGTGATTTCGTCTTGGGTTTCGTCGATGATTTCTGCGCCTAGAAGTGTGTCTCTGGCAAAATTCTTTATGATGGTCTTGCATTTGACCAGGTCTTCTGCTCCTTTGAAGTGGACGCGGATGATGTCGGCGCTTATGACGTATAGGGCTTTTATCATTCTTAGGGTGGACTGGAGATCTTCTTCTGAAACGTCAACGTTTATGTAGTATTCTTTGAGTTTGGAATCTTTGTCTTCTTCGATTTTTTCTTTCAGTTTTCTTGGAACTAAGGTTAGCGAGGAGTCGGGTTGTACGTTGAAGTCGATTTCGCTTCCTTTTTTCAGCCCAATGTCTTGCACCCACTCTTTTGGCAGGGATATGATGTATGAGCCTCTTCCTGTGCATTGGACTCGTCTGTATCCCAAGTCTTTTTCTGCCATACACGTTCACCTATACACATATTTCATTTATACTATATAGTTCATTACTTTACATATAAATGCTTTTCACTACAGTTATATAGAATATGCGACACTCCATCTGCGACCTCCGTCAAAAAAGTGGTGAAAGTGTCCATGGACTATTGTAGAGAAAGCGTAAACTTTAATGTACAAATATCCACTGTAAAGACTTTACTCTACACGAAAGATGATGAATTACACGTTAATGTAGTCATCCGCTCACGCTTTCCATTGCAAAGAACGAGGTGTACCCATTGAAAAAAATCATAGTGAAAGAAGAACACTGTATGGGCTGCGGACTCTGCGAAGTTTACTGCACCGTCCAGCACTCCAAGTCAAAAGACATCATTAAAGCTTACAATAGGGAAAACCCCCGCCCAACCAGCCGCGTAAAATTGGAAGTACACAAACCAGTTTCTTTCGCCATCCAATGCAGACACTGCGAAGACGCACCATGCGTAACCGCTT
>CAZINA010000092.1:0-4161 GCA_964540545.1 uncultured Candidatus Bathyarchaeia archaeon | reverse complement strand
CAAAAGTTAAAGCAACAATAAGCATCGAAAACGTCGTTGCCTCTGCAACACTGAATCAGAAAGTTGACTTGAACGCGGTAGTGAAAGGGTATCCTGGTGTAGAGTATCGTCCCGAACAGTTTCCTGGACTCGTGTTTAGGCTGAAAAGACCGAAGACGGCAACGCTGATTTTTAACTCGGGAAAGATGGTGTGCACTGGTGCAAAATCTGAAAAAGAAGCGCGTAGAGCTGTTATGAAAGTAATTAAAGAACTGAAAAAAGGCGGGATAATCATCATCAGCAAACCAGAGTTGAAAATACAGAACATCGTAGCCTCAGCAAGCTTGGGCGGCTTGATTGATCTGGAAAAAGCGGCTTTTACTCTTGAAAAGACAATGTATGAACCTGAACAGTTCCCAGGTTTGATTTACAGAATGAGTGTACCAAAAGTTGTGATTCTGCTGTTTGCAAGCGGAAAACTGGTTTGCACGGGAGCCAAACAAGAACAGGACGTTTATGACGCCGTGCAAAAACTACACGTTCTACTAGAAGAGAAAAAGCTAATCTTCTACGATTAAGACACAGTAGCTTTCTGCTACTATCCTCTATTATTTTTAATTTGCTTCAGAATGGTCTTGAAGCTTTCTTCGTCAATGGCACCTATTTCGTACAACGTGTTAGCTACTTCTCTCATCTGAAGCAACGTGTGAATCTTCAACCCAGTTTTTTCAAGCTTTGCTTTTCCGCCCTCCTCTCTGTCCAACAATGCCACTACTTCCGTCACCACGCCGCCTTCAGCTCTTATTGCGTCTGCTGCTTTTGTCAAGTTTAAGCCTGTGGTTATCAAATCGTCAACGAGTAAAACGCGGTCTCCAGAAACGAGGATGCCTTCAACTCTTCTTTGCCTTCCGTGACGCCGAGCGTCTTTGCGTACGTAAAGAAAGGGCTTCCTCAAGTTGTAAGCAATCTGGGACGCGAAGGGTATTCCAGCGAGAGGAACACCTGCTATTCGGTCGAAGTTTTCAAGCCCCACGTGGCTGGTTATGTATTCTCCGTAGAAATCGCAGATTTCCCTGAAAGCATCTGGGAAACTCGGCACAATTCTTAAGTCTACGTAGTAGGGGCTGGCTTTCCCGCTTGACAGCGTAAATACGCCGAATTTCAAGGCATCTATTTTATGCAGAATTTTGGCTACTTCAACCTGCTTCTTGTTAATTTTTTGGTTCGAAGTTTTCACTTCCTTTTCGAAACTTGGTAAATCTTGTTCAGTTCAGGAATCAAACATGCGGTTCTTGGCAGTTCCGCTTTCAAGATTGCGGCGAACTGCTGCTGATAGTCCTTTGAGTTCGTGTGGTAGGGAACAGCTACTTGCGGTTTTGTTAACCTTGCGATTTCGAAACCTGTTTCCGGCGACGTGCCAGGAGCGATTCCAACGGTGCAGAAGACAACATCAAATTTTTCTCTTTCGCCTATGGCTGCAAGCTCTGGGAAAGGCAAACTGTCAGCGGTGTGGAAGACTTTCACGCCGTCTTCACTTGTAATTATGTAGGATACTGGCGCGGTTGCGGGATGATTACACTTCTCCGCTTTAACCGAAACTTCACCAACTTTGATTTCTTCACAGGGGCGAATTTGCTGCAGTTTATCCGGGGGAATAGAATGCTGTAAACGCTGCGCAGAAGCAGGATCAGCTATTATCGTGCAGCCTGTTGCTTTCTGTATTTCAGCGATTAAACGTGGATCCAAATGGTCATAGTGCTCATGAGTTATTAGAATCGCGTCTGCGTTAGGGAAACTGCGGGCTCTTATATCCACGGGGTCAACGACAATCGTTTTCGACGGGGTCTTAATCAATACTCCAGCATAATGATTAAACCAAACGAAGAGAATCGCATTTTCTTCAGGTGTTTTATCAATGGGCATAACTTGACTCCTCAGCACCTGTACTATTACATGTCCAGTTTTAAAGAAGTTTTGATACAACTATAGACAGCACAGTACGGATAGACCCCCCTCTATAGGTTTCTGCAATGAATTTCTATTATGATCCTAATAGACGCCAAATATGCTGGCTTGTCAGGAACTGTCTCTTTGGAAAACTAGAACTTATTGTGCGAGCGAAGTGACCCTACATTATCTATTACACAGTTTGAAAATGGAAGTGGGTTTGCCCTCGTCTTGAAGGCTGTGACCTTACGCACCTGCAGCAGGTGTAAAACTTAGTCTATAAGGACCAAGGCGAAAGACGCGGGGTTTTTATCGAATGGGAATTTAGTTTTGATGCCGGCGTTGTTTGCTGTTGCTTTAACGTTCACGCCTACGGCGTCTTCTGAATACCTTGCTTTTGTAGGGTAGACGCAAGTTGCTCTGTCTAAAGTGCATTCTTCGCACAGTTGGCACTGTCCTGAGACTAATCCTACTGCTAGGGGGTAGCCTTTGTTCATGGCTGCTTTTTCGATGGCGTGTACTGTTGAAAGCATTTGTAGTTTGTCTGCTTTCCACGCGGCCCAGAACTCCCGCAGTTTTTCTCTGATGTCCTCTGGAATTGTGGGGTCATCTACGGGTTTTGAAAGGTGCTTTGCTAATTCCCTGTCAGCTGTTGCCTTAGATTCAAACTTGATGAACAACGCGTAACTATAATCTTTCACAATTTTCCGAAATTCCTCAGGCGTGGGCGTGTAAGGCGGGCAAGCTAGCGTCTTTCCATAGTTGGAGCAGCCAACCTTGCATTTAAGCACAATACGGTCTTCCACAACGACCTTTTCTGCAGGGATAATTTTTGCGTCCACAGCACCCATTTCCAGAGCCAAAGTTCTGAGAAAATCGAATTTTTCAGCTTCCATCTGGGATGGCATACATTTTCACCGTTCTTCTTGCTTGATATGTGCATTCGATATAAACATTTAGCAGCAACACGCGAAAAACTGTTTTTGCTTTATGTGATCAGATAAGGCGGAAGTGCCAGATGAACATGCAGTGTGGGCATGCGCTAGTTTATGAAGCGCAACAATAATATACAAAGTCTGAAAATCATTTTGAACTGAGGTGCCGTCGACATAAAAGAAAAAATAAGCAGCATAGGATACGTCAACAAAATTCGAGATAACATACTCAGCATAAGACGAAAAAGCCTTGCGCCTTTGTATAATGCTTTGAAAGCTGCTGACTGCGTAGTTTGTGCGGGGTCAGGCAGGTCGCTTCACTCACTAAACGCGGCTATGAGTCAAATAGCCCTCAGCAGAGTAGGCTGGAGAAACAAGGTGGTTTTAACGCCTGATGATCCAGGGTTTCCAGGTAAGAGCATGTATGATGCTGCTTCTGATTTGGAGCGTCGTTACAAGAAGACTTTGTTCTTGATTAATTCAGGAAGCGGCTATTCAGATGACCCGTTAGTGATGGCTCAGGACTTAGCGAGATACATTGAAGAAAAGAAAACGTCCAAGTTCACAATCGGACTTCTAACTTCCGCTATGGAGTCACCATTAGCTCAGATAGCCCAACAACATGGTCACGCGGTTTACGTTAAGGGTCGAGGTAAATCCAAGCCCTCATTTGAGTACAGCGAGACAGGTATGATGGGCGACGTCTTCGAGTTGGGCACGCTTATGCTTCTATGCATGATGATTGAAGCTATTTACAGAAACCTAGAAGCTGAGGACGTGTTTAAACTCTGCAGACATGAATTCAAAACAATAGGCTCCGTCATAGACGATAACGTGAAGTCAGAAACCTACACGCAACTTGTTGACCTACTGGAAAAGCGAACAAACGTGTTCCTAGGCGGAAAAGGTACCGCAAACGAAATTTCCAAAATGACAGCCGTCAGACTCTTCCACATTAAAAGCTTCTTAGGCGACAACGTGTACGTAACCAGAGGCGTTAACACTCCTCACCCAAGAGCTGGAGACCTTGAAATCTTATTATCTTACACGGGAGAAACCAAACCCGTCATCCTCTGGGCTGACGTGATGAAACAGTTCAACGGCACTGTGCTGGCGATAACTGGCACAAAAGATTCAACCCTAGCCAAGAAAGCGGACCTGAAGATAATCTTAGAGGAAGACGTGAAACTAGGCTCACCAAGGCGGTTTTACACGAGAGCAGCTTACGTTTTAAGCCCCTTACCTGTCAAGTTAGCTGAAAGGCTGGGTCAAAGAGGACTGAAGCTGCCCGAGTACATAA
>CAZINA010000091.1:2244-4358 GCA_964540545.1 uncultured Candidatus Bathyarchaeia archaeon | reverse complement strand
GAATCTTGAGCCAGCTGCAACGTCGATGCCATTCAATACTGCTCCGAGCAGCGGGGCAATTTCCTTAGGCTTATGTTCCCCGTCAGAGTCAATTGTTACAATCACGTCGCCGCTCGTATGCTGTAATGCTCTCTTCAGTGAATAGCCTTTGCCGCGATTATTCTTATTTACAAGAACCTTAACCTTGAAGAATGAAGCTATCAATCCCGTTTTGTCTGTTGACCCATCATCAACAAAAATAATTTCATACGGCAAGTTCAGCTGGTCCATAACCGTGATAGTTCTCGATATGACATTGGCAACGTTCTTCTCCTCGTTGAAAGCTGGGATTATTATGCTTACTTTCGGTCTGTGCAGACCACTACTTTCTTTCTTCACTTCTAAATCTGCAATGAGCCCTGAATGTTCTTGAATAACATGCTTATCGAGGTTGTGCTGCAGTATGTTGCCTTCTCCTTTCATGAGCTTAGCTCTCCTTTCTCCGAACTGCAACTCAACTCGTATTAAACAATAAAAGGCGTATTTCACTATCGTAATATATCAGACACTAACCCGCGACCTTAAAGTTTTAATGCAAGAAAAAACAGAGTTTGTTTGGTGGGCGATGACGACTCTGGCCCCGAAGACCTTAGGATGATTTGGATCTTGAGTGCGGGAGCCTGCCATTGAGTTACCTAGTCAGTTTTTGGGGTAAACGATGTTTACTTTTGCTTTATGTGTAAGATGATTTTGATGGATGTGACAAACGAGTTCCCACCTAAGTGTCCGATGTGTGGTGGAGAGATGGGTTAATGAGAGATTTTTTCGTATCATAATATCTTTTAAGGAAAGTTTTTTAGCTACTCTTCCAATTATACTATTGGTTACCACTATGAGATGGGCAGTTTTAGCAACTGCTATTCTAGTGACAGTTTGCCTAATGGTATCCTTTCCTCAATTTGGAGCTGTGAAAGCAAATCCTGGTCCTTTTGAATGCCCAACAATACACATAGATTCGCCACGTCTCTATCAAGGAGGAAAAATCTATCGGGAAGCAAGCATTCCCATAAAAGTTGATGTCCATCCCTGGTGGTCACCTAGAAAATTTGTTGACATTTACTATAGTTTAGATGGTGGTTCTAACATAACGTTGGCTATCACTACGTATGAAACCAGCACGGCAATTTCCGGAATAGGAACTTTGGATAACCTGACAGATGGCTACCATACGGTGGAAGCGTATTCCACTGATACTCAAGGAAACACAATCTCGGATTCAATATCATTTCTAGTAGATGCTACGCCTCCAAAAATCACAGACCTCTCTGTTAACATTACAGATTCGAGTGATAGGTTGCTTTATTTCACTGTTGATGCTGTTGATGCTGAGGCAAGTTGGGTTGGCTACAGTTTGGATAAAAAGGCAAATGTGACAGTTACTGGTGATGTTGTTTTGGGAGACTTGCCTTTTGGTTCTCATAATGTTACGGTTTATGCTAATGATACTGTTGGAAACATGGGCGCCTCAGAAACACTTTTCTTCACTGTTGAGCCTTTCCCAATAATACCCGTCGTAGCTGGAATAGGAACAACAGCAAGTGTCGGCATAGGTCTGTTGGTTTACTTCAAAAAACGCAAACGCTGAACACTGAGGCGCTGGGGTTAACACTTTATGCTTTTACGTTTTAATCGTTAAATTTACAAACTTTATAAAAAACTACGATTAGAACAACAGTTTTATATATAGGGGGGCTATAGAAAAAAATCACGCATCAGTCAATCAGCAATAGTCTTTGACTCAGAATGGTTGTTGACATTTATTTCTTTACTACGAGAACGTTGCATTCTGCTTTGGCGACCACTTGTCTAGATATGCTTCCCAGCAATAGTGAAACTTTGCTACCTAATCCTCTGCTTCCTACAACGATAAGGTCAAAATTTTCGTGAACGGCAGTATTATGCAAAGCTCTAGCTGGATTTGAACCTAGAATTGCTGACAGTTCATATTCAACTTCGTTTTCCACGTAAAACTTTGAATGCTCCAGAACCTCTTTTGCTTTCTTTTCCATCCCTCGACCATAAACCGTGATTACCTTAACAAACCCTGAAAACTTCTTGGCAATAGTCACAGCTTC
>CAZINA010000091.1:0-2144 GCA_964540545.1 uncultured Candidatus Bathyarchaeia archaeon | reverse complement strand
ATCACCAACTCAGCTGCACCTCTGGAGTTCATAGCCCAACCCGTATAGTAAAGCTGCTTCAACGTTAAACGCGAAAAAGGCTTTATCACAATGCACCCCAAGATTTTCCCAGAAAACGCGATAACAACAGTAGCCACCAGCAAGCCAATGCTGGAGAAAAGAGTGTCAAACTCGAAGTTTATGCCAACGTTAGCAAAGAAAAACGGAACTATGAAACCCAACGCAATAAGCTCTGTAACTTTTACCATGTCTTTCCTGTGACGCTCATGTATGTTTTTCATAGCAATCTGAAGAATGAAACCACCCGCAATCGCACCAATCAAGTAGCCGATACCTAACCCCTCCGAAAGAGCCGCAAGAACCATAATGAAAATAACCACCAGCGAGAAAATCTCCGCTTGATTACCACGTTTCCTATCCAGATAACGGAAAACCTTGGACGCAACCTTAAAGAACGCAAAAGCCACCACCACGAAAACCACGATTTCCACGGGAATTACAGCTAACTCGATCAAACCTCCACCTCTTCCAATCACCGCAACCAACGCCAAAAACAACACCTCAAAAACGTCGTCCATCGCCCCAGCTGCCAACATAATGGCTCCTAAATGCGTGTTCAAACTGTTCAGGTCCATGAGAACTTTAACTTTCGTTGCTTCCGACGTTACCATCATAGCTCCTCCAAAGACCAAAGCAGCCAACCAACCGTAGCTGGGAAAAACCAGCATCATAAACGTAAACCCAAGAGCGAAGGGAACAAGAGCTGAACTTAATGATATCATAATCGATTCACGTGAAGTTTCCCGAATTTTTTCAATATCAATCTCCAACCCAGCCAAGAACAACAGAAAAATTATTCCAAGATACGCCAAGAAATCGAGAATAATTAACGATGATTCAGAGTCAAAAAGAACAACCCTCAACAAGGGAACACCCAGCAGAATCCCCGCCAAAATCTGACCGACAACAGAAGGCATACCGATTCGCTTAAACACAAAACCCATTACGAAAGTAACAATCAGAATCAAAGGTACTAAAACAAATATCTCCATCTGTTAATTACCCTCTCCGGAAATTCGCGTTCGTCAGTACATCACTACGGCAGATTAATCGTTAAAGCGGATACTCCGAACACCAAGTAAATTATAAACGTTTCCCAAAACAGATTCTAAAGTTACCCAACATAGAAAACAAACTTCTTCCACAAAAAAACTTAACAGAATCGCTTCACTTTCCTCTTCCCACAACTTACTGATACCACACGTTCTAACACGGGTCTACGCTGAAGTTCACTCTAACGAAAGCCACACACACGAGTTTCCAGCTAAATGCCCGATTGCAGTGGAAAATTGATCGGGCAATAGACAAACAACATCAACAGAGTTCAGCGTTAAACACTTTTTTCAAGTGATAAAGCCACAGATTCACATGTCCCAAAGCTGATTTCCCAGTTTTAGGCTTCTGCTCACCACATTTGCTAACAAATAGCCGACAGGAATGGTGTACAGTGAAAGCGTCAAAGCAAAAACAGCGAAGATAGGCATTAACGGCATTACCTGTACGTCAGAGAATCCGATAAAGAATCGAAATATAACGTAACTCACGAATGGTGCGCATATCGTTCTGAATAATGTCCCAAATGCTGTATAAAAACCGATTGACCTCACCCCAATTTTTTCATCGACTTGAGCTCTATGCTTCAAGAACCTGCCGCCCAAATAAATCCCTAGCAACATTGCGAGAGTACCCAGAAGAGCAAATAACGGAGCCAAAATACCAGCTGGACTGGGGAAGAGGGTCAACTCGGCCAAAGTCCGTAGCATTGTCACCGTGACCCCGATCTTTGGGCCAAGAAGCAAGAAAGCAGCAACTAAGGGTATTTCCCAGAATCTATAGAAGAACCCTTGCAAATAACCTGCAGGAACTGCGACGGGAGTTAGCACTATCGCGATGGCTGTGAATACAACTGTCAGAGCGATCTCTCTTGAATTCATAGCCCCACCGTTGTGATTTATGCACACTATGGCTATTTAAGAATTATTTGAACATGCATACCCTGGAAATGACTCTTATCTACGAGCTGGAGGGCACTCGGTCAAGACAACATCTCTGCCCACGGCTCCGTCGGTTCCAGGTCCTGTATA
>CAZINA010000090.1:0-4389 GCA_964540545.1 uncultured Candidatus Bathyarchaeia archaeon | reverse complement strand
GTGTCAGTTGTAATTTGAATACCGACAAGCAACGTAACGCCGAGGGTTACGGCTAAAATTGCGCTGAGGTTTTTTGTTTTCCTTCTCATCAAGGACCTTGCTGCTATCATGAAACTCGATTTTAAACCCATATTCTAAGCATCCTTTTTTTCATCGTGTCTAAACTTGGCTGGTTTGAGTTTGCTGGTTTTGTTTGGCGCGGTTTTTTTCGCGTATTCCCTGCACTACCTTTTCAAGGTCGTCAGCACATGTGCTCAGAATTCTTTCGATTTCCTTTGAATCCTGCTCATTTATCCGATAATTTCTTTCTGCACGAAGGTCTAGAAACGTCCTGACAACTCTTTGTGCTGGTTCTCTTGTGTTTGCGAGAATTTTTTCGTCGTTTGGATCGAACTGGAACCTTCCAATAAGCAGGGGTACAAGAAATTCCAGTTTGCTTAACATTTTTTGTCCTAAGGTTATTTGTTTTTCAAATAACGCTTTTCCTTTATCTGTAAGCGTATATCGTTTTATTCCTGCTTCTCCGCTGGGCATCTCGCTGGTGAAACCTCTGTCATGTAGTAAAGCTAAAAGCGGGTAGATTGAGCCTGAGCTGGGTATCCACCGGCCACCTGTTTCTTTCTCGATTACTTCGACTATTTCTACGCCTGACATGGGTTTCTTGGCTAGCATGTTTAGAACTAGGAAACGTAGGAGTCCTCTTGGTACGCCGCCCGCGCGTTTTGTCCATCTCTCGACCATAATGTCACCAGCGATATCGCTAAAGATATCACTAGCGACATATAAACATTATGCATCCAACTTTCAGAATTAAGCTAAAATACAACCAGCAACCAAAAACACGCTCCCCAGAAAGCTAATTCCACAGAAAAACAACAAATTTTAAGCGTTTACATGTCAACAATCCTTTTTATCTCCCAACAAGAACAGAACAACAGGTGAAAATCAAGTGACAACGCCTTCGCTGAGTGACACAGTAAAACGTACATGTGACACTCTGAAGCAGGGAGCAACCAAACAAGTCACAGACTACGAACAAAGGTTCTCAGCCCTCAAAAACCTCTACGGCGAGTTGCTCGCAAACCTCATAAAACAAGGCTTCAACCCGAAAGAAGCACAGGAAACCGCCGCAGAGTTTTTCGGCGAAACAACTCTTCGCTTCGCAGGTATAGACGGTACCTTGTACACGAGACCACTGTTTGACATGGTAATTTTCTTCGGCGGCGCCTACGCGGCAACAGGCACCATAACCTTCTCAGACTCTACGGCGCCTCGAGTCACCTACGACCCTAAGACCATGCAGCAAAACATGGGAATATCCAGCGTCGTACCCATCTACATAAACGAAATTCCAGAGGTAGACCACACGTTTTCAGCGCAGGAGCAGCCCAGCGAAATCAACCCCTCGAAGCCAGTAACCGACGAGGAAATAGCAAACAACTCCATGATAGCCAACGCCATAATGGCCTTCAGCGAGTATTACCTTGCCTACAAAATCGCCGCAGACCCCAACCAAACCACCCGTATAATCCTCATGGACCGAAGCTTATCCACGGAACGCGCAAGCCTCCTCTACGAGACTAGAAAAACAGACTTCTGGAACGCAAAAAGCACCCTACTCGGCTACACAACCAGCAGCAACGACAGCCCACTGGACAAGAACGACTTAGCACTCGCACGGCAACACGTGTGCAACCGGTCGTTGGGGGTGCCGCCGCCGAGAGCCGATTACATGCGCTACGCAATAACCTGCTTGGCTGAGCAGAAACACCAGTTAACTGTGCAACAAGTCATAGCTGAGTTTGAGATAGCAGACGAAAAACGCATGTGCAGAGTAGAACGAGCTCTCAAAAGCTTGGTTTCCAAGCAAATCCTCACAGAAGCAAACGGCGTTTACACTTTAAACCCGCAGTATGTTTCAAGCTGGGCGCGCATAAAGCGAGTCACGGTTGCCGTAGGTGACAGGCTTTTCTTCTCTAAGAATGTGGAAGCTGAAACCGCGAGTTCCATGAAGATATTGAAGAACGGCAAGGAGCACTGGTTGACAACGCTTGACATTTCTTTTCTCACGTTGTTCGCGTTGCAGATGCTTATGGAAGAGTGCTGGCGGAAACACATTATGCTTGTTGGGGTTACAAAGGACACGGCTGCAAGAGACTTCAAACGGCAGTTAATCCCCATCCTGCACAACGAAAAATTGCTGAAAACCAGCATGCAGGGTAACGCGCTTCAAACGCTTCCGAACACAGACCGCATGATACTTCAGTCCGCAAGCATATTCAACGTGGAGCAGGTTACGCCGCCGTGGAGCCTCATCGAATATGACTCAGCCTTCAGAAGCATGCTCCCAGACAGGGAAGGCCGCAGGGGCTACGTTTCAGGTGCCATAAAAAACAAAATCAGCCTCGAAAAAACCTTCCTGAAAACTTACGTGCAGCTGAGCCAAGCGAAGACGGATCCGATGCTGCGAAGCAACGTGCTTCTGGTTGACCGTTTAGCTTATCCTGAATACGACTTGAAGCCGGAAAGCACCGTGCAATTCTTGAACGAGCTGAGCGACGGCACCAAAGAGCCTGTGGAAACCATGCTTTACGTGGACAAGGCAATTCCGAACAAGCTGCAGAACCTTGTCATGAGCGTGCTGGTGGCTATGGCGCCAGTGAACATTCCTGAAGCGTTTGGACATAACAAGGCGCTGTTCATAGCGGATAAAATTGCAAAGTGGAATTACAGCCAGTTTAAATGCGTGGTGGATACAACTGCCACGTGGATACTCAATAATCATAAATTAAGAAGGTTCATATTTTACATGAGCACTTTCAGGGAGAGGCGAGCAAGTATTGAACAGGCAAGAAGAGAAAACCGTTAGCACCCGTTGTTTCACAGACTTCAACGGCAAGTTCCGCGCACGCTTAGCCGCAGTCATCCCACGGTTTTTCGGGGGTGGCGCAGACTCAAAAATATCCGGAACCAGCGCCCGGTACCAGTGCCGCGTCAAAATCGAGTACCAGAAAGACTTGATGGGACTGCTGGAGGAAGGCATGCTCCTAGCTGTACGGAATTTCAAGCAGGCAGGCGACGGAGCGGAAAGGTACACGTTGATGGAAATAAGTCGCGTGTGGCCTGAACACTTCGGGCTGCGCGGTTTAAGCGACCACGGGTATTATCCGATGCAGTTTGAGATTATCGAGCAAAGCGAAGGAGACTGGCAGACGGATGACACTTCAACCATGATGATTCAGATAGACGCCATCCCCATAAACTATGATTTGCTCATGAAAGACAGCGGCGGATTCGAGTTTGTCAAGGGCTTTTCCTACCCGGTTGTGGGGAGCCACGCTTACCTGCTGAACAGCAGCATGATAAACTACATGTACAACAAACGGATAACGGACCAGCTTGGGGTAGACGCGACGCGCACCGTGGAGGACGCCAAGGTTGACCCGCGTTTAGGACTTGTCAAAATGTTTGAGGCAAGCCGCACGGTTATTCCAATTTACATTGATTTCGAAAAGCTCGTCCGATACCACTTCGGCGTTTTCGCTTTCACAGGCGGCGGAAAAAGCAACCTGACCTCTAACGTTTTAAGACGCATTCTGCTGCACACGGACAAGGATAACACTAAGGTTGTTCTTTTCGACATAAGCTGCGAGTACGCGTTTCTGCTTCTTGACTTGCTTGCGGACCCCTCGTTTCCGTCGAAAATCGTGCTGGAACACCGTGTTGATTCGGTGGAGCAGTTTTTCAACTCCGTGGTTAAGCCCAGAGAGTACGAGGAGGACGAGCGGATTAAAACGGGGCTGCAGCAAGTCATAGATCAGGGGAAAGTTGCGTATTACACTAAGCCCAAGCAGAGAGTGCCGAAGTACATTCAGTTTCTTGACGAACTGGGAGCGCAGCGGAAAGATAACATTGCTAAACCGCATTACATGAATGCTATCGACAAGATTCACGACGCCGCGCTGGAGTACATGGAGGAGAACGGGCTAAGCGAAGGGCAAGAAGTCAGCGAGGCGTTCGTAGAGCACATAGACGCCGTGGCACGGGAAGCGGTGGAGCAGTTCAGAGTACACGACAAAAGCGGCTTGTACGCGTGGGCAACAACCCGAACCACAATTCTGGACACCATCAAGAGCAAGCGCGCCAAGGAAACCGCAGAGACAGGCGGATTAACAACTGAAAAAATCCGCGAGTTATTAGAAGACAAGACAACACGACTTGTGTGCCTCTCCATATCTGACCCGTTCAGCATAAAAGAGCTTGCCATAGCCTTAACGCAAGAGTTGCTTTCGCGGAGAAAACGAAACTTTAAGGTGAAACCGTACATCCTGCTAGTTTTCGACGAAGCACAAGAGTTCATCCCAGCCACAGGCGACTCAGGCGGCATAG
>CAZINA010000089.1:0-4448 GCA_964540545.1 uncultured Candidatus Bathyarchaeia archaeon | reverse complement strand
GTTTTCGACGAAGCACAAGAGTTCATCCCAGCCACAGGCGACTCAGGCGGCATAGACAAAAAATGTAGCCGACAGGTAGAAAAGCTGCTCAGGCAAGGACGAAAATACGGCTTAGGCGTCTGCGTCTCCACACAACGCATAGCCAACCTAAACACAAACGCGCTACAACAGCTACACACGTACTTCGTAGGCACCCTGCCAAGACCATACGACCGCCTACTCATAAGCGACACCTTCATGATAGACAAAGGCATACTCGAAAAAACCCTAGAGTTCGCACCAGGCGAATGGCTCCTAAGCAGCTACATCGCCACGGGAATAGAGAATGTGCCCATATTCATCAAAGCAGACAACGCAGAAAAAGAAATAGAAAAGTATCTTAAACGAGGGTGAAAAAGCGTCTATTCGATGTGGCACTAGTTTTTTATGTTGAAAGCGCTACTTTAAACGCTAGGAATCACCATGAGTGCAAAGAAGCTTTACTATACTAGATTTGCTCTGGCATGTTTGTTGCTAGCGGGGTTAATTGCACCGTTTGCTGTAGAAACAAGTGCGCAGACAACGCCGTATTTGGTTAGTGTGAACCCAACAGAACCCACTATTTACTCGAATGTGGGGCAAATTGTAGAGGTTTCTTTTCAGGCGGTTTGGGCTTACGGCGACAACGCTGGACAAGCCATTGAATATGCAAATGTTAGTATCGAAGTTGAGGCTGCAGTTGATGTGGTTACAGATATGGTGTTGACAAATACCACGGCGACAGGTTACGTTTACTTCAACTATTCTTCCGCAACGCCTCAAATTTTAACGTTTATACCTGTAGAATTGATAACAGCCGACGGGACAGAATTGAATTCAAGCCTGCTTCAAAACGGTGAAGCGTCTCTTCATGGTTTGCACTCTGAGCCAGTTACCGTTTACTGGGACACGTTCGATATGGAATTGATAAGCACCAGCACAAAAACTTTGGAGAGTTTTCAGGTATCTGTGAATGTTACTTATTTGTTTGTTCCCGAAAAAGGGTTAACCATTACGCACAATGATTCGCAACAGGAGTTTTTCCCCAAAATAGCACATGGGGTAAGCGTAACTATTAATGGTGTCCAAGCTGAGGAAACCGAAGTTGACGGAGTCTACAGCGCGACCGTTTCTACAGTAATGCCCACCGCATATGTCATTGTGAAGGCTTCGCAAGAAGACTGGGCTACAGCGCATAAAGCGTTAAGTTTTGCTCATGACGCAAACCGGACCATTTGGACGCCTTTAGCGGTAATAGTCGCTTTAGGTTGCGTTGTTGCTTTATCAGCATTTCTTTTCTCGTCTAGGAACGCAAAAGGTATCGTTTTCAAACGGGAAAACTTGCCCGTTTTCGGAGGCTTTTCATTAATCTTTTCTTCGTTAATAGGCTTATACTGGGTTTTAATCTGGGTTGAAAGCACTTTTCACGGGTTTGAGTGGGCACTGTATGGATTTTTCGGGGCGATTTGCTTTGGTTTTGGACTCATAGGAGGCGTGATGTCGTTGCGCCGGAAAAACCAAGCAGCAGCTCTTTTTGCAGTGAGTTGCTCACTTTTCGCGAACGTAATTGTAGTTCACGCTTCACATAACTCTTACCAGTTGGCGATTCCTTGGACACTTATACTACTAACGTTTGCGCTTTCTCTAATAAGCGGATTTTTAATCGGAAACTCGGACGACCAATTCCACAGTTAACGAAACTCCCAGCAACCAAGAAGTCACATCACCGCACAATAATAAGGCAAGTATTACTCAAACACCAGCCTATTTGAAGCCTATTAGGATCCTAATAGAAATTCGTTGCAGAAACTATAGAGGGGGTCTATCGGCAAAGCGTTCCAGCAAAAAACGAGGGGGGTAGGGTCCGTATTGACGCAAAAACACGCCAATAGCATGTTGAAAACCCGTTGCCGAACATATTTGAAGCCTAATAGCCAATCCATGCAGAAAACAGTAGGAAGGGGTCTACCCGTAGACATCGAAGCACAGGGGTTTACGTCATATTCTAAATGTGTGGTCTTTGTGTTGGTAGCCGCATTTCGGGCAAACGTAGGTTCTTTCAGCGTACAGAGTGAGTAGCAGTTTCGCTATTGCCTTGGCTTCTCCTTTCCTGCCACCCTTTAGGGATAGCAGTGTTCCGCAACGGGGGCATTTGTTTGGCATAATCTTCCGTTATTCTCTGGTATCTGCACGTATTAAAGTTAGGATTTACCGGCTTTGCGTTTGTTTTCCTTTGGTCAGGCTTAAGACGACGACGCCGAGTACTATTAGGGCTCCTCCTAGAAGCTGGTTAGCTGTAGGTGTCAAGGCTAGGATGACGAAGGAGAAGATTGCAGTTAAGAACGGTTCCATGGTGCGTATCGTTACGGCCTTGGATAGTTCAAAGAATTTCAGAGCATTGAAAAACAAAGTGAAACTTAAGACTCCGCCTATGACTGCCCCTACTATTGCATAGATAAGCGTTACTGAAGGAAAAGTAGTCTCCAGTCTACCGGACAACAACGCATAAGCTGAGATGAATATTAACACAAACACGGAGTTACCTCCAGCCAAAGCTATGGGATTCATGTTCTTAACGTAAACTTTTGATAGCAAATTTCCAGTTGAGAAAAGAAATGCTGCCCCCAAAAGAACGAGGGTGCTTGCAATTTCCAACGACAGGTGTCCATAGGCCAAAACGAACACTCCGATAACGGCAAACAAAATCCCAACACCTTCCAATCGCGTAAACCTTTCATGGAAAAACAGCACACCAAACAGAATTGAGAAGACCGCAGTAAACTGCATCAAAAAAGTCGAGTTCACTGGCCCATACAAGGAAACACCGTAAGTATACAGCAGGGCACCCCCAGCAGTAAACAGGCTCATCAACGTCAGTTTTCGCCAATTCGCTAATATGCTCCTGAAATACGTTGCTTTCTTGAATAAAGCGAAAAACACTATAAAACACAAAGAGGAAAAAACCGAGAACAAAAAATTCATAGTCGCAACATTAACAGCGTCAAGAATCAACTTTATAAAAACCGGACTTAAACCAAACATCAAACTCGCCGAAACCGTGAACAGTACACCCTTTTGTTTTCCACTCAGGTCCATTCACCATACTGAAACTTCATATACGTTCTAACATCAAACTATATAAAGAGGGGCTATAGGAAAAAATCACCAGTTAACCTCTCCTCCATTCAAATCTTCACGTAAAAATACCGCTTATACGGCTTAAACCCAACCTTCGAATAAACATGCAAAGCAGTTGTGTTTTCATTTAACACGTAAATAAATGCGGTTAACGAAGACTCTAAAACATCTCTCAGTAAAACAGACAAAATGGAAGTCGCAAACCCCTTGTTTCGGTAATCCTCATGCGTCGCTATCCAAGCCACATGACTCACAGGAGTTTCAGAAATCGCCTTGCCAAACGCAACAAGCTTCCCATCACGCCTGATACCAACCCACAAAGCCTCCTCAAACGTTTCCTCAATACCTTCAGCGGTGATAACACTCCAAAACTCAGTATACGCTACATGCATCAGTTCTGCAATTTCACCAGCATCCCCAATGCTTAGTTTCTCCGGCTCAGTTGTTACAGTAATGTTTTCATCCCCCTTTTCAAGAGACAAAAGCATCACCTCACCTTTAAGCTCAGAAACAGGAAACCTGTCCACAACTACGTCTTCACAATGCAAAGGTACCTGAACCATAACCTCCTCAATACCATCAGCTTCCAAGCTGTCAAGCAGCAACCGTACAGCCTCACGTGAACCCCGCACTTGAACAATACAGCCGTTGTAAACCACCATGATCCCAGCAACCGCATCAGCTTCGTCCAACGCCATGAAAATCTTGCTTTGGTTACGTTTGAACTTCCAGTCATAAATGAAAAAGTGAAAATCCAATGGATCCTGATTAACATGCGCCCAGAAAACAGGCTCCAACTCCTCATTTAACACGGCAACACGCAACTTGGAAGAACTATGCACAGCCAACTCGAACCACAAAAAAAAGAGTGGCAACAAAAAAGGAAAAAGGTTACGGCGTCTAAGCCGTTTTTGGCGTTTCACCGCACTTCCTGAGCAGGCATTCCCACCTTGCATCAGTGATGCGTTGAACCTCATCCAGCAGCTTCTTGCCTTCCGGCTTAAACATGTGCCTAAACCGTCCCTGCCCCTTCAAGTAATCCGCTACCGGCTTCTTCTTCTGCGGTGCAAGCGCAACAAGCCTGCTCGGCGTTGACAATTTGCAGTGACCGTTCACCGACTCCCAAACAGGGAACACACAAGACTCAACAGCCAACTTTGCGTATTCAATGGACTTCGCAGGGTTACTTCTCCAGCCACGCGGACAAGGCGCAAACACATGCAGAAACGCTGGGCCCTCAACTTCCAAGCCCTTACGAACCTTCGTCATCAAATCCTTCCAGTAGTACGGCG
>CAZINA010000088.1:0-4540 GCA_964540545.1 uncultured Candidatus Bathyarchaeia archaeon | reverse complement strand
ACCACAAACTCGTGTGTTATTATGTTGAGTGAGAAAGAGGATAAGCTTGGAACCATGGCTGTTGCGGTTCCCAAACCACGGGATTTGCTGGGTCCAGTTTCTTCACAGGTGCTTTTAGGCGACAAAAACGCGGTTTCAGCACGCATGTTCGCAGAGTACGTAGCATCAAAAAAAGGAAAAATCGCCATGGTATCCGTTTACCTAGACAAACTCAGCGAAATGCAAGCACAAGCATTCTTCATGCACCTGATAGAAAAGGTTCTCCGAGGAGAAACCGGAAAAGAAGCCGCAACAACATAGCCACACCACACAATTCATGACGTTCTAAGGTTGATAGGGAATGATAAGTAAGGTGAACCCCACTGAGTACCAAGTCATTCTCGATGTTGTTAACGACGCTGCAGAAGCCTACAAAGGCGTGATTCCACCGGACCAATGGCGAGAACCATACATGACAACCGAAGAAATCAAAGAAGAACTCAAAAACGGAGTAAACTTCTACGGCTGGACAGAAAACAACATCTTAACCGCGGTTATGGGAATCCAACCAATCAACAACGTCACCTTAATCAGACACGCTTACGTGCTCACAAACCGCCAACGAACTGGCATCGGAGGAAAACTGCTTAAACACCTGCTAAACCTAGCGCAAACATCCGAGATTCTCGTGGGAACATGGGAAGCAGCATGCTGGGCAATCCGCTTCTACGAAAAACACGGCTTCAAACTCTTACCAAAACACGAAACAGACAAGCTTCTCAGAAAACACTGGAACATCACCGAAAGACAAATCGAAACCTCAGTCGTCCTAAAACTCAAATAAAAACCCCGTTTAACATTGCACGCGAGTTTGTTAGTTTTTATATATTAGAATTGCAAGTAAAAATAAACGATTTTAATGTCAAAAAAGTCAGGTAAAGGCACCGTAAGGCTGAACGTAGAAGACGTTATGACACCCGAAATCATAACAGTAGACGAGAACGTAACCGTAAAAGAAGCCGCTAAAATCATGGATCAAAAAGAAATAAGCTGCCTCATTGCAACTAGGAAAGGAAGAGCAATCGGTATAATCACAGAACGCGACATCCTAAAACGCATAATCGTAGAAGCCAGAAACCCCGAAAAAACAAAAGTCAACAAAGTCATGTCCAGCCCACTCGAAGTAGTCCCACTCGGAACCAACCTAGAAAAAGCGCTACGACTCATGATAAAGAAAAAAATAAAAAAGCTCCCAGTCGTAGACAACAAAAGCATACTAGGCTTAGTCAGCCTAACAGACATCGCCCATTGCCAACCAGCCCTAATCATGCTCTTAAAGAGTTTTGCAGCAGCACGCGACACCCCAAAAAGCATGAAACAAGTTTTAAACCATTACATAGTCTAAACCTGAAGTTTAAAGCACAGCCTTAAATTCATGGCTGCAATCGCCTATTAGGATAGGCAACCCAAGATGAAGCAAACCATCGTGTTGAAGGTTGACGCTCAACAACCAGACATCAACAAAGTGCAAATAGCCGCAAGCATAATCAAAAAAGGCGGATTAGTCGCGTTTCCAACCGAAACCGTTTACGGTTTAGGCGCTGACGCCTTGAACAAAAAAGCCGTTTCAGCCATGTTCAAAGCAAAAAAACGCCCCAAAGACAACCCCCCCATCATCCACGTAGAAAACAAAAACGACATCCACAAACTAGCCAAGCAAGTACCAACCAAAGCAGACAAGTTAATGAAAGAATTTTGGCCTGGACCCTTAACCCTGGTTTTCAAACGTTCAAAAAACGTTCCAGACGTAACCGTTGCAGGCTTAGACACCATCGCCATCAGAATGCCACAACACCCTGTAGCCCTGGCATTAATCAAAGAAAGCAACTGTCCCCTCGCTGCCCCAAGCGCAAACCTAGCAGGCAAACCAAGCCCAACAACCGCCCAACACGTCCTCAAAGACCTCAACAACCGAATCGACGCCATCTTAGACAGCGGACCCACACGCATCGGAGTAGAATCAACCGTACTAGACCTAAGCGTAGATCCCCCAATGCTTCTTCGCCCCGGAGGAACACCACTCGAAGCACTAACACAGGTTCTCGGCGACATAAAGCTCCACCCACTTGTTGCCACCGAAAAGAAACTCGCAGTTGAGAATACGCGGTCGCCAGGAATGAAACACAAACATTACGCTCCCAAAGCACAGCTCATTGTAGTGGAAGGCACAATTTCACCTGTTATGGCCACTGTGAAATCGCTTATCAGCAACTATTGGATGCAAGGCAAGCGTGTAGGGGTTTTAGCCACATCCGAGACTGCTTGGGCTTACGAGGCAGACGTTGTTAAATCGTTAGGTAGCCGGCGTAAGGTGGATGCTATGGCAGCGAACCTGTTCAGGCTTCTGCGGGAGTTCGATGAGGAAAACGTGGATGTGATACTCGCGGAGAACGTGCCAACTGAAGGGTTAGGTTTGGCTGTTATGAACAGGCTCCGCAAAGCATCGGGTTATAACATAGTTAAAGCAGGGTAACCCTGAGAAAAATTTATATCATTGGGATAAGTTTTCCGTGTAGAACTAAGTATTGTTTAAATGGAAAAATTGGTGAGAAAATGTCTACAGGTGGAGGAAATATACCCGTTTTAGTGCTAAAGGAAGGCACAGGAAGAACAACTGGACGCGATGCACAGAAGAACAACATAATGGCCGCAAAAATTGTGGCTGAAGCCGTGAAGACTACGCTTGGTCCGTGTGGCATGGATAAGATGTTGGTTACTAGTCTCGGTGATGTCTCAATAACAAATGATGGCGCAACCATAATGAAGGAGCTTGATGTGCAGCATCCAGCGGCGAAGATGCTGGTGGAAGTAGCTAAAGCTCAGGACAACGAGGTTGGCGATGGGACAACAACTGCGGTGGTTGTAGCTGGAGAGTTACTTGCTAAAGCGGAAAGTTTGCTGAATAAGAATATTCACCCGACAGTTATTATTGAAGGCTTCAAGAAAGCCAGCGAGCAAGCTCAGAAGATTTTAGATAAAATCGCTATTCCCGTAAGCTTAGATGATGACAAGACTCTGCGGGACGTAGCCGTTACTACTTTGTCTAGCAAAGCAATTAACGTGGCTGATAACCACTTCGCCAAGTTGATTGTTGATTCAGTTAAGCAGGTGGCAGAGAAAGTTGACGGCAAGTACAAAGCTGACATTGACTTGATTAAAATCGTTAGGAAGCACGGTAAAAGCTTGGAGGAAACAGAGCTTGTGAAGGGCATGGTTATCGACAAGGAAATTGCCAGTTCGCAAATGCCAAAGATAGTTGAAGGCGCCAAGATCGCGTTGCTTAATGAAAAGCTGGAGATTGAAAAAACAGAGTTTGACGCGAAAATCAACATTGAAAGCCCAGAGCAGATGCAGCTTTTCTTGGATGAGGAAGAGCGTATGCTTAAAGAAATGGTTAACTCGGTTACCAAGTCAGGTGCTAACGTGGTTTTCTGCGAGAAAGGCATAGATGACATGGCATTGCATTTCCTTGCGAAGGCAGGTGTGTTAACTGTTAAAAGCGTAAGCAGCAGTGACATGGAAAAACTCGCACGCGCAACAGGCGGTGAAATCTTAGCCAGTGTTAAAGACTTGACTGCTAAAACTCTTGGGAAAGCAAAGACGGTTGAAGAAGTTAAAATCGGCGATGACAAACTCATTTACGTGCGTGAATGCAAAAACCCGAAAGCAGTAACAATAGTGATTAGGGGTGCTTCGTCACACTTGCTTGATGAGGCTGAACGTTCTTTGCATGACGGTTTATGCGTGGTTAGAAACGTGGTGGAAGACGGAAAAATCGTGGCTGGCGGCGGTGCACCAGAAGCAGAATTGGCTAAGAACCTTAGGAAATACGCTGTTAAAGTCGGTGGACGCGAACAACTGGCTATTGAGGCTTATGCGGAAGCGGTTGAAGCTATTCCGTTGACGCTTGCTGAAAACGCTGGGTTGGACCCAATCGATGTTATGGTTGCTTTGAGGGCTGAACACGAAAAAGCAGCCAACAAATACTACGGTATCGAAGTTACCACAGGAAAGATCAAAAACATGCTTGACTTGCTGGTTCTCGAACCACTACGCGTGAAACAACAAGTCATCAAATCAGCCACAGAAGCAGCAAACATGATACTGAAAATCGACGACTTAATCAGCATCAAAGGCACCGGAAAAATGCCACCAATGCCACCAGGAGGAGGAATGCCTGGAGGAATGGGCGGAATGGGTGGCATGGGCGGTATGGGCGGAATGCCCTACTAAAAACCCCAAACTTTTCCTTTTTTTAGTTCTTCAAAATTTTTGTGTCTGTTATGTGATTTTTTTCTATAGCCCCCCTTTATATAGAAACTTTGAATAGCGCTGAAAAAGGGGAGCGTGATCTTTTCAACATGCTATTGGCGTGGAAAACCGTCAATACGGATAGACCCCCTCTATAGTTTCTGCAATGATTAACTATTAGGATCCTATTAGGCGTCAAATATGCTGGTTTGTCAAGAATTCTTGACTAAGTTTGAGTCGTTTGGTCAAG
>CAZINA010000087.1:0-4613 GCA_964540545.1 uncultured Candidatus Bathyarchaeia archaeon | reverse complement strand
TAGGATCCTAATAGGCGGCAAATATGCTGGTTTCATTTGTGCCTCTGTGGTGACTAACAATCCCTTATTTGAAGGCTGAAACGCCGACAAAGCTTCTTAATTCTATCAGAAAAACATGCATGTTTGTGTGCAAAAATTTTATTTCCTATCTTGAAGATTAGGCGAATTGATTATGTGGTTTGTGAGGTTTGGGCAGTGGTTGAAGGAATTTTGAATCCGAAGTTTCACAGTGTTGTTTTGCTGGTTGAAGATATTGAAAGGTCGAAGCGTTTCTATGGTGTTGTTCTTGGTCAGAAGGTGGTTATGGATTTTGGGCGGAATGTTGGTTTTGAAGGCGGCTTAGCCATTTGGGAGCGAGAATACGCGTTGAATTTGATTTTCCAAGGCAAAGCCCAAGGCGTAAAGGTTGGCGGCAACAACGCTGAAATCTATTTTGAATCTGGCGACGTAGACGGTTTGTTTGAAAGGTTAAAGAAGGAAGACATCACGTTTATTCATTCCATAGTTGAGCAGCCGTGGGGTCAAAGGGTTTTCCGAGTGTACGACCCAGATAACCATATTGTCGAGTTTGCAGAGTCAATGGCGAGTGTTGTTCAAAGATTAGACAAGAAAGGCCTAAGCCTAGAAGAAATTGCCAAAAAGTCTTTGATGCCTGTGGAATTCATAAAAATGGTTCTTCAAAAACCATAGACCCGCAAGAGCCTACCGCTTCCAGAAAACCGCGGTTCTCGATTGAACTGGTCTAACCGCGGTATTTCAGCAATATTCTCATGAAGCTGTGGATTTCTCTGGTTATGTCCGGCATGTTAGCTGCTATTTTTTTTCCTTTTTCTGTTAATCCGTAGACTCTTCCAGCTCCGTTCTTGACGCATTCTATCCAGCCTTTTCGTTCAATTGAGGCTAATTTGGCGTATATGGTGCTGGGACCGACGTAGACTCGGTGTTTCTTCAGGAAAATGCGGTTTATCTCGTAGCCCGTCATGGGATGCTCTGCTAAAACGCAGAGAATAGCCAGGTCTAAGAATGCTCTGAGGCTTCTTTCCTGCAAGGTTGGCTTCAGTTCTGGCTTCACAATGAACACTCTCAAGTACACTTGTAAGATGCTTGACTCTGCAACCCACACGTATCCAAGAAGTCGGCGACATCATGTCTTATAAAAACTTCGGAATTTTTGTACAACACAAATACTAATTTAGAATCATTATACGTTTCTCCATAGTGTTGACTAGCTCAATTATAAATGAAATTCTACCTTGTTCCAGCAGCTATCAAAAAGAAACTTTCTGAAACCAACTTCACACAGTAACCGGTAATTTTCTTGTCACGAATTTTTGATAAGGCTTAATAGCGGCTTCATGCTTTCTTTTTTTCAATATTAACCGTGTGAATCTGTCATGGTAGATGTTTGGCTTCCCTACGGAAAAAGTGATGTTTGCGTTAGAATTCCAGCTCGAAACCTTCTTGGTTCAATAGAGCCTAAACAGGTAGATGGCGCCGTTGATGTGAAGGCTGAAATTGAACGCGCCCTACGCGAACCCATTGGTTCTAAGAGGCTCAACGAAATCGCCCAGCCAGAGCACAAAGTTGCTATTGTCGTGGACGACTTCACCCGAAGTACTCCCAGCCACGCTATGCTCCCGCCAGTGCTCGCGGAGCTTAACGCTGCAGAAGTCAAAGACGAAAACGTCACCGTCATATTCGGCTGCGGCACCCACAGGGCAGTTAAGCCTGAAGAAGCGGCGCGGCTGGTGGGTGAGGAAGTTCTTAACCGCGTGAAAACCGTAAGCCACGATTGTAAAGCAGAAGATTTGGTTTCCCTCGGCAAGACCAAGCAGGGAAATAACGTTCGTCTTAACAGGGTTTTCGCTGAGGCGGATGTGAAGGTGCTTGTGGGGGACGTGGGTTTTCACTATTACGCTGGCTACGGGGGTGGCCGCAAAAGCGTGATGCCCGCCGTTTCATGTAAAGAAACTATCGGCTTCAACCACGCTATGCTTCTGGACTCTAATGCGCGCACTGGAGTTTTAGAAGGAAATCCGGTTCATGAGGACATGACTGAAGCGGGGCGGCTGGCGAAAGTGGATTTCATTCTGAATGTGGTAACCAATGGCAAAGGGGAAATTGTGAAGGCGTTTGCCGGTGATTTGGAGCAGGCGTTTCTTGAAGCAACCAAGCTTGTTGATGACATGTACCGTGTATCAGTAGACCGTAGAGCCGACATAGTGGTGGTGAGCCCAGGCGGGTACCCCGCGGACATAAACTTGTATCAAGCGTATAAAGGGCTGGATAACGCTTTGGAAGTGACGAAGCGTGGAGGCACTGTAATAATGGTGGCTGAGTGTCCTGAAGGCCACGGAAACCAAGTTTTTTACGATTGGATGACGCGGCTGGACGACTTGAAGAAAGTGGAACGCACAGTCAAGCGCCACTTCGAGCTGGGCGGGCACAAAGCGTATTACCTTTTGAAAGCACTGAAAAACCATCAGATCATTCTGGTTTCTTCACTACCCGATTATTACGCCAACGGCGTTTTCAAGTTGAAGACGGCGCGGGCGGTTAACGACGCATTACGTGAAGCGTTGAAGACGGTTGGCTCGCAGGCTAGGGTGTGGGTTATGCCTAAAGGCGGCTCAACTTTGCCAGGGGTTAAATCATCGGAAACCGTCTAGTTTCAGCATCAGGTTCTCGAAACTCTATCATGCGTCAGTAGGCATGAAGCGTAAGCTTTAAGTTTGATTTTTAAACTTTCGTTTAAGAAGGCGAAATGATGCAACAGACGTTCAAGCTGCGCAAATTCAAGCCAGACGATTTGCAGAGCGTAATGTACATCAACCGTTTTTGTCTGCCAGAGAACTATATGGATTTTTTCTTCATGGATTTACATCAACGTTTTCCTGAAACCTTCATAGTAGCGGAGGAAGACGGGAAAATCGTCGGCTACATAATGTGCCGAATTGAAGTCGGTTTGGCAAGTTTTGGATTAGGCGGCTTAATCAGGAAGGGCCACGTGGTTTCCATCGCCGTTTTGCCACAGGGCAGACGCAAAGGCGTAGCTCAAGCGTTAATGACCGCCGCCATGCAGGGCATGCTCTACTACAAGGCTAAACTATGCTACCTTGAAGTAAGAGTAACAAATGAGCCAGGCGTCGCACTCTACAAGAAGCTGGGGTTAGGGGTAAGTAAAACACTCAAAGGCTACTACTCAGACGGCGAAGACGCCTACGTCATGACCAAAAAACTCGATTAAACTTCTGAAAATGCACAACTATGCAGTGCTACGTATAGATTATTGTTTAATCCAAAATCCATATTAACGCCTTCTTTCACTGCCAGCAGGAGGCAAAAAATTTAATTTAAAATTGAAACCGCCTCGAATTTGAAGGATAATGAACATGTTTCATCCTAGATTTAAAGGCGCCCACTACGACATTGGTTTAAATTTATGTAAAACACTAAAAAGAATCGGATTACTCCTTGAGTTTTTTCAACTCGTCTTCCAACTGTTTTACCCGTTTTTTGAGCGCTTCGTTTTCTTCCTCTAACGCTTTAATCCTTTCAGCATCATGTGCGGCTTTCTGTCTTCTTTTTTCCTCATCCAACTTTTTCGCGTCAACCCATGGCGGAGTGCCAGCGCTACCCATACCCATAAAACTTCACCTAACAAATACTTTGGCTTCGCACGATTTAAAACGTACGTCAAAATAGCTGTAAATGTTTTATTTGGGAAACCAATATAGGCACCTCACGTAATGCGTTATTTCAAGAAGGAGTGAAAGAATGGAAATGTCGAAACGAGTAGCAGTTATCGGACAGAAAAAGAAGATTGCACTTGTCGCTCACGACCACAAGAAAAAAGATTTGCTTGAATGGGTCAAGTTTAACAAGGGTACCCTGCTTCAGCATGAACTCTTCGCCACCGGAACAACCGGCAAAACCTTGGAGCAGGAGCTAGGCGCGAAAATCACCACTTTCGAGAGCGGCCCACTGGGCGGAGACCAACAGATAGGCGCGCGCATAGCCGAAGGCGGCATAGATTTTCTCATTTTCTTCTGGGACCCCCTAGAGCCTATGTCGCATGACCCAGACGTGAAAGCGTTGCTACGCATGGCCGTGGTATGGAACGTGCCCCTTGCCTGCAACCGCGCTTCCGCTGACTTCCTGATATCTTCACCGCTCATGTGCCAAGAATACCCGCGAACCCTACCCGACTACGAGAATTACAGGCAACGCCTCACAAACGTTTGACACAGCTTGCCTAATGTTAGCTCCCGTTTAGGGTTGCAGGTTGCTGTCAGCTTCTGCTTTCTCGTGCATGAAGTTGATGGCCTGCAAGATTGTTCGTGCCAAACCGAGAAGGCTAAGCGTCGCGGCAATCGTGTAGAACAGGGTGAGGTTCACGGTTAAACTGAAGCCTTCGTAGCTTGTGCTGAATACTCCGTCGCCCATCGAAAGCAGCAAGTACCCCATGAAGAACAAGGCTCTGGCAGTGCTGAAAAAGTGCTCGAAAACCGTTTTTGCCGTGAGGTCGCCTAGAATCATCAGCACAATGTAAATTACGATGAACACTTCAATTGATTCTACGAAGCCAGGTACCATCTCGAAAAGCGGCGCCA
>CAZINA010000086.1:0-4651 GCA_964540545.1 uncultured Candidatus Bathyarchaeia archaeon | reverse complement strand
TAGCCTTCGCTTTCAGTTACAACCTTAACCTTATGCACACCCTTGTAAAACCAAACTTCGCCCATAAGGCTCTCTCACCTAATATTTCCTAAACAGCAGATATAAACGCTCGCAAAACCTGCTAGGCACCGAACATGTTACAGCGTGTATTCTTTGCTTTTTTCGACGAGCGTTACTTGGCTTTTTAGGTCTCGCATGAACTTAGCGAATAAACCTGCGTTTTCAGTGTGGACAGGAAACATGCGTTTCGCGTTGATCTCTTTAAGAGCCGTTTTCAGCTGCAACGGCATCATGTGCCCCGAAACGTGTACGTGGTACTGTGGCACGCCGTAGTGGCTCAGCCAGTTAACAAGCCTTTCATAGTCAATCTCCATTTCCTCGTTGAACGGCTCCGAAGTGGACAGTACGTAGCAGCTGCCTGCTGATGGTTGAAGCTGGACAAGCTCCTCGAAGTCGTAAAAGGATAAGGCTAAAACCACTTTGCACTGCTGCTTCGAAACTTCGAACACGTCGAAAATCTTGTTTTGATTGTCATACCTTTCAAGCAGCTGTTTTTCCCACTTGTCAAAACGTTTCTTCGACTTTCGAAAAATCAAGATTTCTTCGTCGTCTAACGCTGGAACCGTTAAGCCCTTGTCTTTTCGCAGTGCATCCAGTAGGTAGGCTTGCTTCAGTGAAATTGCTAGACACCGATTGTTCTTTTTGGCTATGTGAAAGAAGCTGTTCAATCGGTCAACATCTGAATAGGAAAACTCGGCAAGCACGATGCCATCTGTGCCAGCCACGACGTTGTCAAGTTTGCTTTCAACCTCGGTTTCAGAGGATACCGCGGCGCCAGTCATGTTCGTGGCTTCAGTAACTATCGCCGTGGGTTCCGCTTTCTGCGCGTTTTCCACAAAATCACGGGTCATCTCAGGCTTAGCGCCGTGGTCCCGGAAATCTCCAGTGTAAACAACTGCGCCGTTTGAAGTGTGTATGACAAAACCGTAAGCTCCAGGAACCGAATGGTCAACGTGAAACGGCTCGATCTCCAAGTTGCCCACAGAGATTTTCTTGCCCGTGCGGAACGCCCTGAACTCGATGTCAGAGACGCGGAACTCTAGGTCTGCACGGCGAACATCGCTTAGCGCCTGCAAGATTATCTGGGTTGTTTCGCCGCAGTAAACAGGAATTTCCCGCTTAATGAAAGACAAATAAGCAGAATGGTCCAAATGTCCGTGAGACAGGAAAACCGCGTCCACTTCAGGCGGGCTTTGGTCAAACTTGTAGACCCCGCTGATTTTAGGGAGAATCCCGAGTTCCTGCAGGCTTTTCTCGCTTTTCGGCGAAAGAAACGGCGGCGAGTAAAACTGTTTTTTCATAGCGAATGACATACCGAAGTCAAAAAACACCCGCGTGTCCCGGTCTTGCAGTAAAATTTTGTTTCCACCAATTTCGTCTACGCCCCCGTAGAACGTTAACGTAGTTTTGTTTTTAACCACTCTTTTTCACTTCTGTTTTTCCGGTTTTTTTACAAACATTTGACATAGCTAACATTATGGAAGGCATGGTGAAAACACTGAAAATCCGCGTATACTTCGAGTTACCCACCTTCTTGATGGGACCCACGTCACCGCCGCCCTTCAAATAGCCGTTCACGAATGCTTTGGCTATGGCTTCGGCTTTGCCGTTGCTGTACAAAGGCTGAAGATAGTGCCCCGCGTAGTACAGGAACACTGCAATGTCCCATGCTTTGTCGCCTTCGTGAGAAGCTTGCTCAAAATCCAGCAAGTAAACGTTATCTTCAGGGTCGAATATCACGTTCTCTGGTTTTGTGTCACCTAAAGTAACGTTAAGGGCATGCACTTGCGCGTATATCTCGCCTACTTTCTCTATTTTTGCAAGGTCTTTTTCTGTTTCTTTTCCTTTTGCTTTGGCGATACGTTTGATGGCTCTGCTGAGGTCTTCGCCTTCTATGAATTCCATGAATACTAGGCGCTTGTTGTGACTTACATGTAAAATCTTCGGAACTCGGATTCCTTTGCAGCGGAGAAACTCGCTTATGGCGCATTCTTTTTCAAGTCTGGTTCGCCCTAGGACGGCTAAGTTTCTTGCTCCAAACGACCACAAGGATAAGGGGAACCACTTGAAGCCCGACCAGTCCTTGAAGCGTTTAACAAGAACTTTCCTTTCTACGCCGTTAGGGTAGGCTTTAATTAAGTAGATGTCGTTTAGGACGCCTCCGACTGGGTCAAACGTGATTTTGGCTTTTTCTCCGTTCAGAAGGATTTTTCGTGTGAAGGCTTCTATGTCAAGCTGGTCTGCTAGAGAAACTAGGCCTTTTGCGGTGGGAACAAACACGTATTTTTGGGGGTCCACGAAGCTTCGGGTCAAATCTGGTTCTCTTTTAAACGTGAATTTTTGAAGCTTCATTAGGGCTTCCGTGTTCTGCGAAAAGAAGTTCAGGAGCTGCGGGAAAGACGCGAGCACCGACGTGAACAGGGTTCTCGGCGCGTTTTTTGAGATGTTTGTTAAGCGGACTTTTGGGTTTTTGCTTTTTGCCACGAACTTTTTGGGAACCATGACGTAGTTGTCTGAAAACGCTATTTCCTTATCTTTTTCCAGCTGTTTCAGGGCTTCCATGTAGCCGTGGAAGACTGCTTCAACTTGTTTGTTTGGTGTTGCGTTGTTCATGAAGTTTGATGTGCCGTAAGCTAGTGGCGGAAAGATTCGGACGCGGTTAAGCATGACTTCGTACATGAAGTATTTTGGTTTTATGTGGAGTTGATGGGCGAGGTCTGGGAAGCTGAGCACAAGGTTTTCCAGCAGTTCAAGGATTAGCCGTTTTTTTAATAGTATTTCTTGTTTGTGCAGGTATTCTTCGCCGAGGAGGGTTGTGTGCGGGAAAATTAGGGTGCCTGCTAAGGCTTCGCCTAGGAAGCCTCGGTCTACGTCTCTTTCGAAAACCCACTGGTCGACAGCGAAGAAGATTATGTTTCTTCCGCCGATGATTTTTACGTAGCTCATTAGTCTGGGTTGGAAGTCGCGGATTACCAGCATGGCTTCTAATGTTGCTTTGCCGCTTGATGTTTCGGTGGCGTTGTTGCCGAGGAGGGTTATGGCGGTTATTTGAGTTGAGCCTGCGATGTGCCTGCAAAACTCGAGGACTTGTTGGTGTAGTTTATCTTTTGAGCTGTTGGAGTCTTTGTTCAACCATTCACCCTGCAGGATGTGATAAATAGAAGTATGCGTTTGGGGAGATATATTTACTGTTTTTGCTGCGACTCTGAGCCGGGCTATAATGTGCAGAGTGTGTTCTGATTTGTGGCCTACTATTCTTAGTGCGGGTTTTTTCCCAAGTTTCCGTGGAATATTGGGGTTAGATTAGGGGTTTTTGTGTTTGGATTTTTTTCATCATGGGGTTCAGTGTTGCGTGGTTGGCTGGTTCGACTGTTAGGTTGTTGCTTGTTGTTGTGCTAATTTTTTTGCATATGATGTTTAGTGAGTTTTCGGTGAAGTTTAGTAGGTTTTGTCCTTCGTTTGTGAGTTTGTAGGTTTTTCTTGGTCTTTCGTTGTTCATGTTCCATTCACTGTTGACAAAGCCTTTCTTCTCTAACGTGGCTAGTAACGGGTAGATGGTGCTTGGCCCGAAGTAGACACCAAAGTTCTTACGAATTTGAGTGATTATTTGGTAGCCATGCATCGGTTGTGTGTTCAGGAACTGTAATACGATGAGGTCTAGTAGGCCTTTCATTAGTTTGACTTGGACCTCTTTTTGGGGGTTTGCCATTTTTTCTTTCCTTTTGTATTTGTGTTGAACAGTTTTTCTGTTGGACTTGTGTACAATATGTACGCAATTGGACATATCTTATGTCGTTATAGACTGTAAACGACAATATAAACGTTCATACTCACAGCAAGCATATCAAAGCATACCCCAGCAATACAAACATTCACAATCTGACATAAAATAAATAAGCAAAAACACGACACATCAAGAGAGAACCCGCAACAAAAGTGAAAATTCATGACTGAAAAATACCAAACAGAACTTGTACAACGCATAATCAAAAACCTGCTAGACATCCAACTGTTGCGGATGGTCAAAGCCCAACCCTTATGGGGATACAAAATCAAAAAGAAAGTGGAAGCAAACTTCAACGTAAAACTCAGACATGGCGCCCTCTACCCCACGCTTAACCGTCTGGAAAGGAAAGGTTTCCTCACAAGCAAGAGGCAAACCAAAGGCGGAAGAGCAAGAAAAGTATACACCATAACAAAAGAAGGAAAAGCATACCTTCAGATCTACTACTCCATACTGAAAGACCAAATTGAAGACGAAGACCTGAAATAACTCCAGCTTTTCATCCAACCTTTTACCTTTTAAAAAACGCTTTAAGCATCCTCGTTCAGAATAGTTAACTGAGGTTAATTGGCATGGTTGAAGTTGTTAAAGCCTATGTGGTGGCCACTGTGAAGCGCGGCAGGGAGCATGACGTAGCTCAGAAAATCGAGAGAATGAACGAAGTTACCGAAGTCCTTGTCACCTACGGTCTCTACGACATTGTCATCCGCATAGAAGCCAAAAGCCTAGGTCAACTGGACAAGATCGTCACTGACATACGGCAGATGGAAGAAATCAAGCAAACCAGCACGCTTGTTGGCTCCCAGT
>CAZINA010000085.1:0-4682 GCA_964540545.1 uncultured Candidatus Bathyarchaeia archaeon | reverse complement strand
AGCACAGAAATCTTCACGGTAGACATAGACGGCGAAAACCTTGAGCAAATTACTGATAACGGTTATTGGGATCTTTATCCAGCTTGGTCTCCAGACGGTGTGCACATAGCTTTTCTTTCAAATCGGGATAATGACCTTGACATTTACATGATGAACGCGGATGGAAGCGACCAGCACTTGTTTTATGATTCGGGTTCGCATGACGCGGACATCGACTGGGCAGACGACACTATAGTTTTCACCTCTGACCATAAGATATGGAGCATAAAAGACGATGGCACAGGACTCACACAAATAACAAACCCTGCCAACGCGGGGGAATGGGGTCAAGCTAACCTGCCCATAGGAGACTACGACCCGCGGCTGCGGCCTGATGAGATGAAAATTGTTTTTGAGCGGCTCGAAGACCCCTCAAGCACCCATGGCAGCTACAATATCTTCACGGTTGATTCTGATGGTGCACAAGAAACGCGCTTGACAAACAATAACTACTCTCAGGGGATAGCAAGCTGGTCTCATTCAGGCGACAGACTTGTCTACATTGTGTCCGCCATCGACAACAAAGGAAAATACGACATATACATGGTAAAAGCAGACGGGTCTGATAACCACAACATAACCCCTGAGTATTTTACCGCCAACTTCCTCTGTTATTCGCCGATATTTTCCATGGACGATTCAGAAATCTACTTCATAGGGCAATGGTACGAATAAAAAGAAGGGTTCGGGGAGTTTAGTACAGGTTGCGGGCTTCTCTTCTTTTTTCTGCTTCTTCGTAGAAGCGTAGAATTTCGTCTATGATTTCCACGTTGGAGAGAATCATCCGCCTGCAACAGTATCGTTTGATGCCTAGGCTGTCTAGGATGTCGCTGGCGTTTTCGCCTGTTCTTATTCTTCGGGCGAATTCTTCCCAGTGGTCGCCGATTAGTTTGCCGCATGTGAAGCATCTGACTGGGATTATCATGTAGTTTTTTCTCCTTACCTGTAGCTCTTCTGATCTTTCGCGCGTGCGCCTGGACCGCCGAACTTTTTCGGTTCTTTTCTTCGGGAGTCTCCGGCAATCATGGTGCGGTCGTATTCTGTGAAGACTGTGCGTATGTGACTGCTTTTTGTCCATTTCAAAAGTGCGTTTGCAACTGCCATGCGGGCGGCTTCTGCCTGTCCCATGTAGCCTCCTCCTGAGGTTTTCACGTCCATGTCCAGTTGTTTCCAAACGTCTTCACCCACTTGTAAGAGGGGTTCCATGATTTTTTCGCGGGCGATTTCTGGCTCCAAAATCTCTACAGGAGTCATGTTTATTCTTACTCTTCCAACGCCGGGTTTGACGACGGCGCGGGCTATGGCTGTTTTTCGTTTTCCACTAACAACAAGTACTTTTTTACTGGGCATGTTTATTCACCTTCATTCCATCCTATTTCTTTCGCCAAGTCCGCGAGGGTAAAGTGTGGCCCGTTCAGTTTTGCGGCTTGGGCTTCTTCAAGAGACAACATCTGCTGGTCTTTTAGGTCTTCGGGCACGCTAATAAATACCTTCAGTTTCTTCAGGGCGTTCTTTCCCTTCGGCTGCTTGAAAGGCAGCATTCCCCGCACCGTTTTCCGCAGTATCCTATCTGGGCGCCGGTAATGGAATGGACCTCTCTTTGGAGCGCCGACTTCAAGAAACTCTTTGGCTTCTGCAATTTTGCTTTTCTTTTTTCCTGAAATAACCGCTTTCTCAGCGTTAACTATGATTACTTTTTCTCCGTTCAACAGTTTTTTGGCGACTACACTAGCCATTCTGCCGAGTATGAGTCCGTCAGCGTTTACGAGGGTAACTGGGTTTTTTGTGGTTTGCATTTTTTCACCGGATTATCTTGATGTTTGAACCTTTTGGGTTTTTTTCCACGAGTTCTGGAATGGACAAGTACTTTGCCTTTGCGGCTGCAAGTTTTTCTTTCGCTTTTTCAGACGCGTTTAAGGCTGCAACTGTTACTGTGTGGTCTATGGTTCCTGAACCCAAGATTTTGCCAGGCACCACTATCATGTCGCTTTTTTGTGTGTTCCTGTTTATTCTGCTCAGGTTGACTGCTGCACGTTGCTGTCTTGTCTTGGCTAAGTGCTTTGCTACATCTCGCCAAATTTTAGCTTCGTTTGCGTTGCCTTGTTTTTTCAAGAAGCGGATGAGTTGGATAAGTTGGGGGTTTGTGGATTTGGTTTCTTTCATTTTGCTGCCACCTTCAACTGTTTCGCGAATTCTTTAAGTTGCTTATCTAAAATTTTGGCGGCTTCTTGCAGTATTCTCTCTGGAGGAAGCGCACCAGTTGATTCTATATTCATTATGAAGGCGTTTTTCTCCCACTCGACCTTTATGGTTGAAGGCTTTTGCGGGCACACGCCAACGCAGTCCATGCATAAATTGCACGCTAGGAGGTCTTTAACTTCTGCCTTGTTATCTTTCATGGCAAGCACCTTTTTTGGGCATATATCCACGCATTTACCGCAATCCGTGCATGTTGCGCGGTCAATCTCTATTTTCGGATAGTACTTGTAAGCGGAAACGGCGACGGGCTGCCATTTTGCGTGGGTTTGGCCTTTTCCTAGTCTGGCGTAGGCTTCAAGTTTCAGTTTTTGTCCTTTAGCCAGTTTTATGATGGGTACTTTGTCGGAGACTGGGACTATTTGCGGGTTTTCAGTGACAAGTTCTCCTGAGTAAACTGTGCGGGTTCCTTCAGTTGACTCTGCGTCCATGGTGAGTGTTACGCGGCAGAGGTTGCAGCCAAACTCGCTTTGACACTCGCAGTCTTCAGGAAGATTGTAACTGTCCAAGTCTGTTTTCAACGGGGTGAGCCCAAGCCTGTGGGCTATTATCTCGTCTTGTAGAATGGATGAGTTTTCAATCATAACGACTTCGTCTATAGCCATAGTGGGAACTTGAGCAAGTGCTATTCGCCGCAGGGCGTTCATTAACGGCACATCTGCTTCTTTTATGACTACGCGAAGGTTTGTATCGTCTTTTTCAAGTACTTTTATTTTCACTTGACAGGGACACTCCACAAAGGGTTATGAATAATGACTATGCGGTTCAATAGAAGTGTCAGTGCATTATTTCAATATTTCTGTTAATAAATGTGGAAAGTGGAAAACTATACACGTCTTCCTCTTCTGCCACCCGGTCTTCTTGTTCCATCGTGGGGAACCGGGGTGACTTCTTCGATGCGTTCAATGCGGAAGCCAAACCTAGCGAATGCACGTATAGCCGCTTGAGCGCCTGGACCAGGTGTTCTTGGACCTGACCCGCCTGGAGCGCGGACTTTGATGTGTATGGCGGTTATTCCTTTGTCTCGGGCCATTTCTGCTGCTGCGGTTGCGGCGCGCATGGCTGCGTAAGGCGAGGATTCCATGCGGTCTGCTTTGACGAACATTCCGCCTGATGTGCGGGCGACTGTTTCTGCGCCTGAAATGTCGGTTATGTGGATTAATGTGTTGTTGTAGCTGCTGAAGATGTGGACGACACCCCACTTTTCGTTTTTTTTGCTCATTATCTGCGGCCTCTTCTTCCTCTTCTGCCTCTAGGTGGAGGTCTTATTTCTATTTCTTTGGCTACATATGATAGTGATTGACGCAGCGGGTGTGCCTCGTTTACAATGGCGCTTTGGGGTGAGTACATTACTTGTTCTTCTTCCGCTTTTGCTACAGTGTAGCTTGGCACGGTTACGCGCCGGTTACCTATGGTTACGTGACCGTGAGTTATCAGTTGGCGAGCTTGGAAAATTGTTCTCGCTAAGCCTTTGCGGAAGACTATTGTTTGGAGTCTTCGTTCCAGCAGGTCTTCTATAGATAAGTCTAACACGTTGTCTAGGACTGACGTTTCCGCTAGTATACCTAGTTTTTTCAGGCGCGTTAAAAGTTCGTTCTCCATTTTCACGCGTTCTTCAGGCGTTTTACCTATAAGTGAGCGGGCTATGCCTCGGGTCTTCGAGAGCATTGTTTTGTGGCGCCACAGTTCATGTTTGTTTCTTAAGCCGTACTGGCCTACGAGTTTAAGTTCCTCTTGTAGGATGTCTGTGCGCCATCGAAAACGTGGAGTTTCAAATTTTTTCCGTTGTTTCTTAGGGTCTCCCATGATAACCTACCTGTCCATTAGCTCCTAGATTTCTGCTGGATCGTCTTTTTCTTGACGCCCAGGGATTTTCCTGCTCTGCCAGTAGTTTTGGTATGTTGACCACGCACTTTCAAGCCGTAGGCGTGGCGGTACCCGCGCCAAGACCTCATTGCTTTCTCGTCGTCAACATCTGTTTTCGTTCTTAACATGAGGTCGGCGCGTATGAGGTGAATATCTTTTCCTGTTTCCGCATTTTTTCTTCTGTTAAAAAGCCAGGTGGGTAGGCTGTGTTGTGTTGGGTCTTTAATTATTTCTTCGATTTTGTTAAGTTCTGTTTCTGTAAGGAAGCCCACTCTCACGTCGGGGTTGACCCCTGCCTTTTTCAGTATGGCGCTAGAGAGGCTCATGCTTATTCCTTTAATTTTTGTTAAAGCGTAAACAGTCTTCAAGGTACCCTCTACATCGGTACCCATAATACGAAGTATATGACGATATTCCTGTGACATGCTTACTTTTCATCCGTTCAAGCTTGAAGCTAACTACGAAAAGAGCCATAATTTATTTAAACCTTCCTTTCCCAGCAACTCAACAAGAACATCAAA
>CAZINA010000084.1:0-4709 GCA_964540545.1 uncultured Candidatus Bathyarchaeia archaeon | reverse complement strand
GTGTGATGGGTTTTGCGGACATGCTTATTCGGTTGGGTGTGCCATATGATTCTGAGGAAGGGTTGAAGCTGGCTGAAAGGGTGATGGGGTTCATAGAGGAGGAAGCGCACAAGAAATCCCGAGAAATTGGTGAAGCGCGTGGTTCTTTTCCGAATTTTGAGCGTAGCATTTGGAAGGACAAGTATGGTGCGCTTCGGAATGCGACGGTGACGACGATTGCGCCTACTGGGACCATAAGCATTATTGCGGGGTGTTCTTCGGGGATTGAGCCGTTGTTTGCGGTGTCGTTTATGCGGAATGTTTTGGGTGGCTCACGTTTGTTTGAAACTAACGCGTTGTTTGAGGAGGTTGCGAAGGAACGTGGTTTTTACAGCACTAAGCTTCTTGAGGAGGTTGCGCGGACTGGTTCAGTTCAGAAAATCTCGGGTGTGCCTGATGATGTTAAGCGGTTTTTTGTGACGGCGTTGGATATTGATCCTGTGTGGCATGTGAGGATGCAGGCTGCTTTTCAGCGGTTTACGGATAATGCGGTTTCGAAGACGGTTAATTTGCCGTTTGAGGCTTCGGTTGAGGATGTTCGGGAGGTTTATGATTTGGCTTGGCGGCTTAAGTGTAAGGGTGTGACGGTTTTTAGGTATGGGAGCAAGCCTGAGCAGGTGTTGTACATTGGCGAGGTTAAGGCTAAGGATGGGAAGTTTGTTTCGGCTCAGTCTGAGTATGCGGGTGGTTGTCCCTCAAAGAATTGTCCGTTTCCGGGGTGAAAAAGAATGGGTTACATATACTTGTACACTGGTACTGGTGGGGGAAAGACTGCTAACGCGTTGGGCTTAGCGTTGCGTTCGGTGGGTCACGGCAAAAAAGTGGTTGTTATCCAGTTTTTGAAGTGGCGGGAAGATATCGGTGAATTCCTCATTAAGAACAGGCTTGCGCCGTATTACGAGATTTACCAGTTCGGCAGGGAAGCATGGCTTGGCGAAACGGAGAAGACTGAGGAGTTTGCGGGAGAAAAATTTGAGGTTGAATGCGCTAAAAGCGTTGATAAGGAGCTTGCCAAGAAAGGGCTTGCTTTCGCACGGAAAATCATGCTGGAGAAGAAGCCGCATTTGCTTGTGCTAGACGAGATTGGCTTGGTTGCTCACTGGAAACTGGTCGAGGTCAAGGATGTGCTGGAACTGCTGGATAATGTGCCTGAAGAAACCACTGTTGTCCTGACTGGACGGTTAGCGCCAAAAGAACTCGCAGACAAAGCTGACTTCGTAAACATCGTTCAACAGGTCAAGATGCCGAAAGACTTCAAACTAACCGAAGGAATCCAATACTAAAACCAAATAAATCTCTAACGCGTGAATTTTTGTCTATACCCCCTCTATAAATAGATTCAACTGATGGTTGACTGCAACTGGCGGGTTCGCAACTATCTGCTCGGAAAAGACTATAGCCCCCTATATATAAAGAAGCCATATTTTCATTGAAATTAGGAAATGGTTACTGTTTGTGTTGCGCTCCAATCACTTGTTGCTCCTTCAAAATGAAAATCGTATGCGATACCTTGGGGTGCGAACACAGTAGATACAGAACTCCTAAAATCACCAAATAATGCTTGCACCTGAATGTCAACTTGACCGCGTTCAGGAATATCTTTGAAGAAATAAGAAGGTAATGCTGCTACAGTATAACTCGAATTTGAAGCTTTATATGGGACGGAATAGAAACCTGCAAGGCTGTAGCCACTAGAACTAGGGCTGAATGGATAATACTTCCACTCGTTTTCATAATGTCCTTTGTATCTGAAATTGTAGTATGAGGCACCTATGTTATTGTTGATTGTAGCTTGTATTGTTTTGTTTTCGACACGATAACCTGGAATCGTTGTGGTTATTGTTTCGTTAGTGTAGGGGTCTGTTGTGGAAGTTGTTTTTGGCGGTATGTCATACGAATAATCTACATACTTCAAAGTGAATTCTGGGACCGATGGGTTGGGTATGGAGGCTGTTTCGGTTGGTGTTTCGCTCGGGGACGGCGTAGGTGTTGGTGACGAATCAGACTCAGGATTCAACTGGTTAGTCTCTTGCTGTTGTAAATAGCTGTATCCGGTCAGCGTTATCGCTGTAATTGCTATTAGTGCGATTACTCCAGCTACTATTAGTTTGTTCATTCTCTTCCATCCTGTTAAATCAAATGCCCTTGAGTTACAGGGTTGACTTGCCCCTTAGGGAATAATTGTTGTTTGTGTTTCGCTCCAACCGCTTCTTTCACCTTCAAAAGCCCAAGTAGTCCACCAATATCCAGGGCCTACGTAGATATATCCTATCATCGCCTCCACTTGGAAGTCAACTGTAGCATTAGCAGGAAATTCTATCCGTTTGGACCCTGTATCAATGGCATATGTACTTGTTCCCGAAACGTACGTTCTCACCGTATATTCAGCCCCTGAATCTGGACGTATATAATGTCCCTCAGGACTGTAAAGCTCATTCCAATCTTCCGTAAAATGCCCCTTAATACGAATATTGAAGTAGAAATTGATAGTCCTTTCGCGACTAGCATCATAATAAGGGACGAAGGGCTGATTCTTAATTTTCACTATTATAGTTCTACTTTCGACATGGTAGCCCTCGTGAGTCACAGTCTCCCCTGTGTAAGGGTCTGTAGAATAAGTCGTAGGCACATCATAAGAAGTATCGACAAGCTCCACAGTAAACTCTGGGACAGACGGCGTGGGTATAGAGGCTGGTTCGGTTGGTTCTTCACTCGGCGACGGAGTAGGCGTTGATGTTGGTGAAGGTTTGTTTTGGGTTTGGTTTGGTTGGCTAGCTGCGTAATAGCTTAGGCTTCCAGTGGAAACTATGGCTAATATCGCTATGAGGAGTATTCCGATTATTTTCTTGTCCAATATGTTTCACCCTGTTTTACTTTCTTTTCATGAGGTAGATTAGCAAACCTAATCCAGAACCGATTACTGCCGCTGCGATAGCTACACCTATTACTATTTCCTGTTCTATTTGTCGAGGTTCTTGGCTAGGTGTCGGTGTTGGCTCTGGTGTTGGCGTTGGTGGAGTTGCAGGTGCGTTTGAGTTAGGTGAAGTCAGAATTGGCTGGAAGTTCACGGTGCCCACGTTGAAGTCGTTTTTAGAGTCGTGGATCGACTGGCTGATGGCTGACTCATCTGTTGTTCCCCACCAGTTATAACTCACATCTGGACTGTTGGGTGCAGATAAGTAAAAGTTATAGTCCAAATTGTTCTCCAGATTGTTATACCGAATAGTCGGCGTTGCGCCATAGTTGCTTTCATATAAGGATATCCCAATTGAATTACGTGCAATCGTGTTGTATTGTATTGTTGGAGTTTGTGTGCCTGGTCCGTTAAGGGCGGAAAGTTCAATTCTGATGCCTCTATCGTTATCGCTTACACTGTTGTTTTCGACTGTTGCATAACAGGCGAGGTAGGCATCAAAAACTCTGATACTGTGTAGCCCGATACCAACATCGCAGTCATGAACGTAATTGTCATGGATTGAGCCGTAGCCAGTGCATGCGATTCCTCCCTCACTAACGGTGTTATTGAATATTTCTGGTGTACCTTTTGGACTTCCTGAGGAAATTGCTCCCTCAACGGTGTTGCCGAAAACTGTAGATGATTCCTCAGCAGTTATAAAGCCGCCAAGGGTTACTGACCCAATTATAATGTCACCTTTGACGTTGTTGTGTGAAATTGTAGACATGAGACTGCTAATGTCGCCAGTTACTATGCTGTTTGAAATAATGGAAGAAGAAGTAACTGAAATGTCACCGTTTATGATGCTGTTATCTATTTTTATGGAGTTGCTAGTGGAGATTTCGATTTGGTTGATGATGGCATTTTGTATTATGCAGCCAGATTGTGTTTGTTCATTCCAGCCGTTGCTGACGGCTGTGAAGGTGATTTGTCCACCATTGAACGTAATTTTGTCGGTGGGGCTGCCTCTTGCGTTTAGGGTGCCGTTTACTCGAATGTAGTAGCCGTTGAAGTTGACTGTTACTCCAGGCTCAACCCTTAACGTTACGCCTTGGTTTATGGCGACTGGACCTGTAAGGCTGTATGGACTATTTGCTTTGGTCCAAGTCGTGTCTGAAGCGAGTAATCCAACAACTTCTGTAGCCGCTTGCACTGTACCAAAATATGTGGTGCTTGCTATCGCGAAGCCACCAATCATGATTATTAAGAGCATGCTCGAGAACAACCTGTTCAAAGCTCAGCCCCCTACCTAAAATACTGCGGATTTTTGATAAAAAACGTTTTTGTAAAGGTTTCTTGACTCAAGGTTTCTTGACAAACAAAAATTAAGACTAAATTCATCTAAAAGAATAGAAAGGTTATGTTTTGATTTTCGTGGCTATTTGTTGCCCGAACTCAAAGCATTTTTTGAGGTCTTCTTGGTCTGGAACAAATCTCACTTGTACGTTTGGCTCGTAGACGTCGAAGCCTGCTTTCTTTGCCATTTCAATCATGTTGTTGACGGCGCCGCCTCCCCAGCCGTAAGAGCCGAAGAAACTCCAGAGTTTGCCTTTAGGCCTCAAACCCGTGATGTGCGTGAGGAACCCTCCCAGCGTGGGGAACATGCCGTTGTGCAGCGTCGGTGAACCCACAATCACGGCTTTAGCGTCTAGAATCTCAGTTATTATGTCTGTGCTGTCTGCCGCTCGCAACTTCATAAGTTCCACGTCTACAC
>CAZINA010000083.1:0-4811 GCA_964540545.1 uncultured Candidatus Bathyarchaeia archaeon | reverse complement strand
GTCATTAAACCCGCGAAAGTTAAAACAGCGCTGAGTATAACGCTTGCGCCGGTAGACATGCGGCTGAATGTTGACGATGACTTTACAAACTTCGTCCGAAACCGGCTTATGGAACGCACGCTCGTGGAAGGCGACACAACCCTGGTTATGATGCTTGGACATGCCATACCTTTCACGGTTACGAAAACCCGTCCCCACGGTATAATCAAAGTCACAGCTGAAACAAGGCTCACAATCCTAAACGAACCTGCACCAGAGACCAAGGGTCTGCCGAGAACGACGTACGAAGACATCGGCGGTTTACACGAGGAAATTCAGCGCGTCAGAGAAATGGTGGAGCTTCCACTGAGGCATCCTGAACTTTTCCAGAGGCTTGGGATAGAACCGCCAAAAGGCGTCTTGCTTCATGGGCCGCCTGGATGCGGCAAAACCCTGCTAGCTCGTGCGGTTGCCAACGAGTCAGAAGCGAACTTTTACTCGATAAACGGTCCAGAAATCATGAGTAAATTCTATGGTGAATCCGAAGCGAGACTGCGCGAGATATTCCAGCAGGCTCAACAGAACTCGCCAAGCATAATCTTCGTTGACGAGTTGGACGCCATAGCGCCTAAACGTGAAGAAGTCACAGGCGAAGTTGAAAGACGTGTTGTAGCGCAACTCCTAGCTTTGATGGATGGTTTGTCTGGAAGAGGAAACGTGATAGTTATAGGCGCCACTAACAGACCCAGCGCTCTTGACCCCGCGTTGAGGAGACCTGGAAGGTTTGACAGAGAAATCGAAATAGGCGTTCCAGACAAGCAGGGAAGACATGAAGTACTTCAAATTCACACTCGCGGCATGCCTTTGCACGGCGTCGAAAAACCAGAAGACGAAAAATCAGGCGAGGACGTTGACCTCAAAAAACTCGCAAAAATGACTCACGGGTACACAGGCGCAGACCTATCTGCGCTAGGTAGAGAAACCGCCATGAAAGCGCTTCGCAGATATCTGCCACAGATAAATCTGGAAGATGAGCGCATACCGCCTGAAGTGCTTGAAAAGATGGAAGTTACAATGGATGACTTCGTTAACGCTTACAAGGAAGTCACGCCGACAGCCATGCGGGAAGTGTATATTGAAGTCTCATCTGTCAAATGGAGCGACATCGGCGGACTAGAGGATGTCAAACAGCACCTTAAGGAAGCTGTGGAGTGGCCGCTGAAAAACCCAGAAATCTTCAGCCGACTTGGAATAAAACCGCCGAAGGGCATACTTCTCTATGGGCCACCTGGATGCGGCAAAACCATGTTAGCCCGTGCAGTGGCAACCGAAAGCGAAGCTAACTTCATATCCATTAAGGGACCCGAAGTGTTCTCCAAGTGGGTTGGAGAATCTGAGAAAGCCATAAGAGAAGTCTTCAGGAAAGCTCGGATGGCAGCGCCCGCAGTGATATTCCTAGATGAGATGGATTCGCTTACACCGCGTCGCGGTTTAGGTTTCTCTGACAGCGGCGTATCAGAACGAGTCATAAGCCAGTTGCTCACGGAAATGGACGGCATCGTAACCCTGCAGGACATAGTTGTCGTCGCCGCCACCAACAGGCCAGACATGGTGGACTCAGCGGTTCTGAGACCTGGAAGATTCGACAGGTTAATTTACGTGCCAGAGCCAGATGAAGAAAGCAGGCTTCAAATATTCAAAATCTACACGAAAGACATGCCTATAACCAAAGACGTGGACTTGAAACAGCTTGCCTTAATGACCAAATATTATTCAGGCGCAGACATTGAATCGCTTTGCAGGGAAGCCGCTATGCACGCACTGAGAAGAGATGTTGAAGCCAGAGAAGTTACAATGAACGATTTCCAAGATGCCATCAAGGAAGTAGGTCCATCCGTAACGCCTGAGATGGAGAAATGGTACAAGAACTTCATGCGGCAGGTTCGGCAAGTACAAAAACCAGCAACGCCCGTTGCTTAGGGAGAAAAAGTGTATGCCAACAGTTAAAACTTGGAAAACCCGTCCCGCCTACTTCGTTGTACTGGAAATCTTGGAGAAGAAAGGCGACATGATAGACGATGACCTATTTAGCCAATTGAAAGACGCGTTTGAAGATTTAGGTTACAAAGACTTCAACAACATCCTACTGCGGCTGGAAATCAGCGGAAAAATCCGCACCACTTCCATGTCCCGTGGAAAAAGACGCGTCGAGCTTATACAGTAAACCTACGTTACTAATGCTCAGTGTACAGTTGATGAAAGACGCAGCAGACGTCATCGTCGTCGGAGGCGGCCCTGTCGGCTCCTTCACAGCACTTAAACTAGCTAAACTAGGCGCCGCAGTCACAGTTTTCGAAGAGCATAAAACAATCGGCTGTCCATCACACTGTGCAGGACACTTGAGCATCCGAAGCCTAAGAAACCTTGGTTTGTACACTCTTCCCGGTAAAATCGTTGAAAACACCTATTCTCAAGCTAACTTCTATGCGCCCTCAGGCTTCAAGTTCCCAGTCACCCTTGCCAAGCCAGTCACCTGCTCCGTCAACCGGGAAGCCTTCGACAAGTACCTCGCGGACAAAGCCGAACAAGCAGGCGCACGCTACAAGCTGAACTCGCGAGTCCAATCATTATTAATCGAAAACGGTAGCGTAAAAGGCGTGACAATCAACCAAGAAGACAAAACAGAAAGTGTTGCAGCGAAAATCGTGGTTGACGCAGAAGGAATCTCCTCCCGGCTTTTGAGGCAAACAGGTTTAACGGGGCTTAACGGCGAACGTCTTGTTTATGCGGTGGAAGCGGAAGTAGAAAACGTTAAGAACGTGGAGTTGGACGCTGTTGAAGTTTTCATGGGAAAAGCGTATGCTCCGGGCTTTTACGCGTGGATTATGCCGAGGCTTGACGGAACCGCGAAGGTGGGGCTTGCAACGAAGGCTGGTGACCCCAGAGAGTTTTTGCAGAGGCTCATGCGGAAGCATCCTGTGGCTTCGAAACAAATAGGCAAAGCGAAAATCACGCGCACGGCGTTTCACCCCATAACCTTGGGTGGACCAATCGCTAAGGCTTACGCAAATGGTTTCATAGCAGTAGGGGACGTGGCGTCTCAGGTGAAGCCAACCACAGGCGGCGGAGTGGTTTTCGGGTTAACGTGCGCAAGAATCGCGGCGGAAGTCGTCGAAGAAGCGATTGGGAGAAATGATGTGTCCGCGGATTTCTTGCAGGTGTACCAGAAACGTTGCTCCGACAGGTTGAAGTTTGATTTCAGTGTTATGCTCCGGCTGAGGCGGTTTCTTGATTCTCTTTCTGACGAGAAGTTAGATGAGGTTTTGCGGTTCTGCTCAAGAATGGGTGTGAATAAATCTTTGGAGAATGTGGATGAAATAGATTTCCAGGGGCAGCTGCTTCTTAAAGTCGTGACGAAGCCTGCTATGTTTGCGGCTTTGGCTTATTTCCTTAAGCTTTACTTGTCAGCAAACCCTTAAAATCTCAAGTGAACAACCTGTTAGGAGACGGCGGGAAAATCAGAAATGGGTGAATTCGAGTATAAACAAGTTATTGCCTTTCGTAGTGACTTGAAGCTGAGTAAAGGAAAGATTGCTGCTCAAGCTGGGCACGCAGCGGTTTCTGCGGCGCAAGAAGCCCACAACCGCCACAGAAAGTGGTGGGACGCATGGCTTTTTGAGGGGCAGCGTAAGGTTGCGGTTAAGGTGAAGGATGAAAAAGAGCTTTTAGAGCTTGAAGAGCAGGCTAACGATTTGGGTTTACCCAACGCGCTGATTATTGACAGGGGGCTTACGGAGATTCCTCCTGGCACGGTTACCTGTTTGGGTATTGGTCCGGCTCCAGCGGCGAAGGTTGACATGATAACTGGTAAGCTTAAATTATTGTAAGAAAAGGCGTATGGAACTTGACTGTTCCTGAAATTGACAAGTTACTAGGCATAGAAGTTTACGCTACTGAAACCGTTGGCGTAGGCGGGGTTATCCGGGAGTCTGTGGACGATTTCAGGGTTGAAGAAGTTCTTGTTGACGGGTCCAAAGCCGAAATTGAAAAAGCCTCAGAAAAACGTGTTTTAGGAGCGTCGCCATCCAAACAGAGATATTTGCTGTGTGTTTTAGTTAAGCGCAACTGGGACACTTTCATAGCGCTCAAGAACATCGCGAAACAGCTGGATCTAAGTCAAGGGCAAATTCAAATCGCAGGCATAAAGGATGCTAAGGCTGTTACGGCGCAGCATATCACGGTTGAAAACTGTTCTGTGGAAGACGCAGCAAAGATTGACGTTAGAGATATTGAAGTCCGCCCTGTTGGATACTTCCATGACAAGCTATCTCCGTATTATCTTCTTGGCAACAACTTCACCATAAAAATCAAAGCAGTTAAACATGCGGCATCAACAGTTGAAAAGCGAATAGCCAAAGTCGCGGATGCAGTTGACTCAGCAGGTGGGGTCCCGAACTTTTTTGGTCACCAACGCTTCGGAACAACGCGTCCCATAACGCATCTTGTGGGAAAAGCCCTAATTGAAGGAGACTTTGAAGAAGCCGCAATGCTTTTTTTGGCTAAGCCAAGCGACCACGAGCACCCCTCATCCAGAAACGCCCGCACAGAACTCCAATCAAATCGGAATTTCAAGCAAGCGCAACAAAACTTTCCGAGACAACTCCGCTTCGAAAAGCTAATGCTCAACCACCTAGCTGAAAAACCAGACGATTTTGTTGGTGCCTTCAAGCGGTTGCCTGTTAAGCTTCAAGCGCTTTTTGTCCAAGCATACCAGTCCTACCTGTTTAACCGTTTCTTAAGTGAAAGAATCAAAAGCGGCTTTTCTTTGAACA
>CAZINA010000082.1:0-4841 GCA_964540545.1 uncultured Candidatus Bathyarchaeia archaeon | reverse complement strand
AAATAAACATCCGCATGATCGCTCAAGGCTCTTCAGAACTCAACATTTCCTTCGTAGTCAAAGAGAAAGACGGAGAAGCCGCAGTTCAAGCTATCCACAAAGAATTCAAACTAGATCAAATCTAACACGCACTTCTTTAACGGTTCAATGTTTTTTAGCGAGAACCGCGTTCCACGGCGAACCATCTTTAGTGAAGATTTGAACATCCTCGAAACCAACAGCTTCCAGTGTATTCTTTGTTTCGTCCAGTGAAATAAGGCGTACATGTGCTTTTTCAATGGTCTCCGCATACTTAACGTCGTAAACGCCGTCCTCCACCATCTCATTCACCATAAGAAACTGTCCGCCAGGCTTCAGCACTCGCCTAATTTCTTTAACGGCATCAGAAAAGCTAGACCAGAAATAATATGTTTCAATAGCAGTTACAAGGTCAAAGAAGTCGTCTGAAAAACCCATTTTCTCAACGGACGCCTCAACAATTTGCACACGGTTTTCAGCAATCAGTTTCTTGTTAACTTTTTTAGAGTACTCAACCATATCCGCCGAGTAATCTATGCCGAAAACTTTGCCGCGAGGCGCTCGTTTGGCTAAGTGGTTAACGGTTTTGCCGCCCCCACAGCCTACATCCAAAATCACATAGTCAGGCTCGATGTTCACATGGGTTAAGCCCCACATTGTTAACGGTTTATGTCCCCTGTTCATCAGTGCAGCAACAACCCTACCGCGACGACCCATTGGACGCCTAAATTGATCCATCAACCTAAACATCTTTTACCCACCGTAACGAAAAGAACCTGCTAGTGGTTGCTTCTGTTTTTCTTGTTTTTGTTGTTTTTGTGCAGTTCGGTTAGTTTGAGGATGGTTTCCTTGTATACTTGTATGCCATCTAAGTATTCGCTTATGACTATGTGTTCGTCTTTTGTGTGGTCCAGATGCGAGTCGCCTGGTCCGTAGGTGACTATGGGGGCGTTCATTGCTCTGCCTAGGATGTTCATGTCGCCTGTTCCAGTTTTTCGCAGAAGCATCGCTGGCTTACCCCGCACTTTTCTGATGGAAGAGGATAAGGCTTTCACGAGAGGCGAGCTTTTGTCTACTTCAAAGGCCTCGTTTGAGTCCTCGATGGATACTTTCACTTTGACTTGGGGGTTGTCAGCCTTGTACTGGTCGATTACTTTTTTGGCGTTGTTGAAAACTTGTGACGCCGTGAACTGGGGAGGAACCCTGAGGTCAATGTGTATTTCGCTTTCGAAGGGAATCACCGAGTTTGCTGTGCCTCCACTTATTTTTGTTAGGCAAGCGGTTACTGCGTAGAAGGGGCTTTTCTGCTGCTCCACAGGCGATAGAGAATCTTTGATTTGCTGCCAAATTTCGTACCCCTTTTCAAGGGCGTTCTCGTAAAGCCACGGCGTAGAAGAATGTCCTGTCTCAGTTTTACAGGTTACTTTGATGTGCAAATTGCCTTTGTAGCCGATTGTGATGTTTCCGACGCCACTTGGCTCCCCAAATATGGCGTAGTCAGCTGAAATGCCGTCTTTTATCAGGTGCTTGACTCCTCTGCTGGTGGCTTCTTCTTCGACAACACTAGCAACCACGATTTTCGCGTTGAACGCGGGTTCTTGGGCAACCGCTGCTGCAGCCATCATCATCGCTGCCAACGGACCTTTCGCGTCCACGGCGCCTCTGGAGTATATTTTGCCTTTAACAACGCGTAAGGGGATGTGCCCAGCAACGGTGTCCATGTGCCCGCACAGGAGTATGGTGGGTTTGCCGTCGCCAATTTCGCCGATGACGTTTCCGATAGTGTCTTTTCGTACTTTGAAGCCTAGTTTCGTCATTTCTTCAACGAGAAATTCGGAGATGACTTCCTCGTTGCCTGACGGGCTGTAAATGCCCAGCAAGTTAGTTAGCAGCTGCACGGCTTGGTCGCTCATTTTTCTTCTTCTCCTATCACTTCGTCAAGAACAGCTACGGCTTTGTCAATCTGCTCTTTCTCGATGACCAACGGCGGTAGAAAACGCACAACGTTTCTGCCTGCATCCAAGACGAGCACGCCTTTCTCCATGGTTTTTAATATAATGTTGCGGACATCATAACGGAACTCCATCCCCAGCATTAAGCCTAAACCACGAACCTCCTTAACAATCTTGTATTTGGCTTGAAGTTCCTCCAGTTTCGCCTTAAAGTATCCGCCAATTTTCTCAGCTCTTTCTGCAAGCTTATCCTTCACCAGAACGTCAATGGCGGCGCAACCAGCTGCACAAACCAGAGGACTCCCACTGAAAGTTGTTGAGTGCTCACCAATCTTGAAGGAGGACATGATGTTTTCTTTGGCGACCGTTATGCCGATGGGTAAACCTCCCGCAAACGGTTTAGCTAAGCACATCACGTCTGGAATAACACACCAATTGTCGCAACCGAACATTTTACCAGTCCGCCCGAAACTCGTTTGCACCTCGTCCAAGATCAAGAGAACATTCTTTTCATCGCAAAGTTCTCTGACGCCTGGGAGAAAATCGTCTGGTGGAACGCGTATGCCGCCTTCGCCGCGGATTGGCTCAAGAAGCACGGCGGCGGTCTTGTCCGTTATAGCTTCAGCTAGCTTTTCAAGGTTGTCAGGTGGAACATGTTTGAACTCGGGAACCAGAGGCTGGAACGGGGTGCGGTATTTTTTGTCCCAAGTTGCAGACAACGCGCCCATGGTTTTCCCGTGGTAGCCGCCCATAACCGCGATTATCTCGGGTTTACCAGTGAATTTTCGAGCCAGCTTTATGGCGCACTCAACGGATTCGGCTCCGCTGTTAGAAAGAAACGCCTTGTTTAAGCCCATCGGGGTTATGCTCATGAGCTTCTGCAGAAACTCTGTCCGCTTGTTATTGTAGAGGCTTGCGTGGCACGAAATGAGAGTTTCAGCTTGTTTGCATACGGCTTCCACCACCTTCGGGTGCGAGTGCCCCAGCAGGGCGACGCCGTAGCTGCCCGTGCAGTCCACGTATTCTTTGCCCTTTGCATCCCAGACTAACGCGCCTTTACCTCGTGTTATAACCAGCGGACGTTTGCCGTAAACATTCGCCATTAACCGGTTTTCAAAGCTGATTATGTCATACTCACTCAATTGTCATCACCGTACCCGATTCATGTTTCAAAGCTGAGGATATGGGCTGTTGTTTTACGCCAGAAGTTACCAAGACCTCTTTGACACCTTGGTTCAGAGCTTCTAAAGCCGCATGAACTTTGGTGCTCATACCCTTCCCTATATTTGAGAGAACCTCTTTCGCTTCCGTCACGGTTATTTTCGGAACAAGCTTGCCTTCTAACAGTAAACCTTCCACATCCGTCAGCAGAATCAGGCGGTCTGCTTTGAGGGCGCCTGCGACCACGGCGGCGGTTCGGTCGCCGTCCACGTTTAACGGTTCAAACTCTTCGCTCGTGGCTATGGGCGTCACGACTGGCACGTAGTCTTTCTCGAGAAGAAGACCCAACAAGTCCACTTTGACTTCGTTAATTTTGCCAGTGTAACCGCCGTCAATTACTTTTTTCCGTCCACGTTCGTCAACGATGATTAAGCGTTTTTTGCGTTCAGCTTTCAAGAGCCCGCCGTCTAAGCCAGATAAGCCTACGGCGTGTATGCCTTGGCTTTGCAACGCCGAGACTATTTGCTTGTTGATTTTCCCCGCCATAACCATGGTGAAGATTTCCATAGTTTCCCTGTCGGTGTAGCGGCTTCGGAAGCCTTGAGGCGAAACAATGAACTTCTGCTCTTTGCCCAGTTTAGTGGCGGTTTCGGTAACTTCTGCGCCTCCGCCGTGGACAAGAACCAGCTTGTGCTCTTCAGCCAGCGTTTTCAGGTCAGCGACAAGTTCTGAGGAAGCGCCTTCTTTGAGTATGCTCCCGCCCATTTTAATTACTAACAGCATGGCAGATCACATCGGGTGGAATCCTGTGCTTTTGAGCCCTGTGGTTTCATCTATACCCATTATAATATTCAGGCATTGGACGCCTTGGCCCGACGCGCCTTTAACCATGTTATCAATCGCCGAGAACACCAGAAGTCGATTCGTGCGTTTGTCGATTTCGAATCCTATGTCGCAGAAGTTGGTGCCCAGTGTCACTTTGGGGTCTGGCAGCTGGTAGAGACCTTTAATGTACTTGACGAAGCGGATGAAGGGTTCACCTTCGTATGTGCTGCGGAGGGCTTTCCACACATCCTTGTTGGTTAAGGGTCGTTTGGGAAATGCGTGAATGGTGGCGAGTATGCCTCTGACCATGTTTACAGCATGGGGGGTAAACGAGACCTTGACGGGCTCAGTTGTGAAAGCGCTGAGTTCCTGTTCGACTTCGCCTATGTGGCGGTGCATCACGACTTTGTAGGGTCTTACGCCGCCGAACCGTTCAGGATGATGCGAAGCTGGTGTGTGTTTGCGGCCGCCTCCGCTGCTACCGACTTTGAGGTCGGCAACTATGTGTTTTGTGTCAACCAAGCCTGTTTTGACGATTGGAACCAACGCGAAGATGGCTGCGGATGCCATACAGCCTGGACACGCGACTATGCGTGCATTTTTGATTTCTTCACGGTGTAACTCAGGCATACCATACGCTGCTTCGTTGAGCAGTTCAGGGTGAGTGTGTTTCCACCCGTACCATGTTTCGTAGTCAGCAGGGTTTTTGAGGCGGAAATCCGCGCTCATGTCAATTACTTTTAATCCAGCATCTAGAAGTTTCGGAACGAGGTTTACAGCGCCTCCATGCGGCGTAGCAGCAAAAACTAAGTCACAGTTTTTCTGAAGTTCAGCTACGTCTAAGGGAACGAATTTTAGCTGGGTGAGCCCGCGGAGGTTCGGGTG
>CAZINA010000081.1:0-5130 GCA_964540545.1 uncultured Candidatus Bathyarchaeia archaeon | reverse complement strand
GGCACCGCCTTGGTAAGGCGGCGGTCGCGGGATCAAAGCCCGCCCGAGGCTCCACTACAGAAGAAGCACACCCGTTGAACAAATTTTATTTTTCATGGAGCACACCAACATATTTGCCGTCTATTAGTATCCTAATAGTGGTTCATTGCAGAAACTATAGAGGGGTAGGCTACAGCAGCGCGCAGGATATGTGGTTATTTTTTGAAGCTTACGGCGGCGTATCCGACAACGCTGGAGTAGTCTCCTGTTACGTCTCCGCTGCTTTTGTAGCTGAGTACTTTTGCTTCTTTTGCGCCTAGCCCTTTTGCTGCGGCTATAACGGTGGCTATGGGCCCGTAGCCGCAGGCGGTTACGTTTTGCGTTTCGATAATTGAGTAGAACCGTTTTTCATCCATTGCTTCTACGGCTTTAAGTGCCGCCAAGTCCTTTGCAGAAGCGTTTCTTTGTGGTTCGTAATGGGTCATGTCGGATGAGGCTATAACAACCGCGTTTTTGTTGGCTAAAACTTTGGCCAAAGCGTTTCCAACTTCGACGGCAGAGCTCAAATCCTGCATTTGGAAACACACGGGGACAAACTTGAATTCGGAACCGTAAAGGTATTGGAGAAAAGGAAGTTGAACCTCAATGGAATGTTCAAAACGGTGCGCGGCGTCGTCCACGTCAACAATGCGTGCTTCATGCACTATTTGGTCGGCTGTTTTCACATCAACTTCCACGTCGCCTAATGGTGTACGCCAAGCCCCCTCATTCATCAAAGATAGGGCGCTGCCATAACCAGTGTGGTTTGGCCCCAGAATCACTATGCTGTCTGGTTTGCCGTCCCGCGCCAGTTCATAGTAAGCGTTAGCTGCCACGGCGCCAGAATACATGTATCCTGCATGAGGGCAAACTAGACCAACTATCTGCCTAGGACCGTTTTTGTTGACTTGCGGATGCTTTTTTGGTCCCAGTTCTTGGAGAAAACAGTTTTCAATTTGTATTTTCAATGCTTCGGCGTCGCCCTCGTAGAAGGCACCCGCTTGGGTTGGACGCCGAACCTTCATCTACGTTACGTGTCCTCCTCGTCCCTTGAGAGTTTGGCTTCGAAATCTTCGATTGGCACTGATGGATCCTTGTCGATTGATAGTTCGCCTCTTTCTCTCAGGATTTGTCTTGCGAGTAGCCAAAAGATAACTGCTAAGGCTCTTCTTCCCTTGTTGTTTGTTGGTATAATTAGGTCTACTCCCGCGAATTCGTTGTCGGTGCTGCACAAGGCAACTATTGGTATGCCCTCTTTTGAGGCTTCTTTGACGGCTTGAGAGTCTGCTCTTGGGTCGGAGACAACTATGATTTCGGGGTCGATGCGGTTGGGATACAAGGGGTTTGACAGAAGTCCGGGTATGAAACGGCCTATTACTGGCTTGGCGCCTGTTAAGCCGCAGAACTTCCTAACTGGTTCGTGAGCGTAAAGTCTGCTTGCTGCCACTGCTACTTTTGAGGGGTCAAACCGCGATAAGAATTTAGCGGCTACTCTTATGCGCTCATCAGTTTTTTGAACGTCGAGAACAAACAATCCGTCTGGTCTAACACGGTAAATAAACGGTTCCATGTCCCGGGTTTTCATTCTTGTTCCAATGTGTATACCTGCAGACAGCATAGTGTCTCGCGGCAACAACAGGTTATCTGTAGATGATTTTTCCGGAATCGGCTCAGGACTAGGTTCAGAAAAAGTCTCAGGAATAGTTTCCGGGATTGTCTCTGGGACCTCTTCTGGAGTTGCTTCTGGGGTCACGTCCGGACTTTCTTCAACATTTTTTTCTTCAATATCGTTTTCGATTTGGTTTTCTTTCGATTCGTCTTCTGCCATTTCATTTTCTCTCCTTAGATTGCTAAATCAGCCATTTTGGCTCTGTTTCCTAAGAAATGTTCGATTCTCACTAACTCGTTTATTTTCGCGATTCGCGCTCCCTCAACAACCCCTGTCTTTATTATTGGACACTTAAACGCCACTGCCAATTGGGCTATGTGCCAATCGCATGTGTCGCCGGAACGGTGAGAGATAACCGGTGTGTAGCCGTGTCTTTGCGCGGTTTCTATTGTTTCCAAAGCGTCTGTGAGTGTGCCGATCTGGTTGACCTTGATTATAATAGAGTTCGCTGCATTAAGCTTTATTCCATAGTTTAATCGTTCATTGTTGGTTGTGAAAAGGTCGTCGCCGCAGATCAAACAATTTTTAGATTTTTTAGTGAGCTCGCTGAAGCTTTCAAAGTCTTCTTCTTCGAAAGCGTCTTCAACATAAACAAGATGATACTTTTCAATCAGGTCTAAAAGAAAGTCTAGGTGTTCACCCGCATCCATCTTTTTTCCGTCGCGCTGGTAGAAATACTTCTCTTCTTTTGCGTTCCACAGCGAGGATGCGGCAACATCAATTCCGAAACCGCATTCAAAATCCAACTCGTTACCCACTTCTTCACAGGCTTTAGCTACAATCTCGAAAGCATCCAAGTTTCCGATGTTGGCAATCCATGCGCCCTCGGAGCTTTTTCCGCCGCTGAAGAGCTTGTCTTTCTTCTTCAGGAGTTCACCAATCCTCTTGTGGATTTGAACGTTTGCCGTCGCGGCTTCCAAGAACGTTTCTGCCCCGTGGGGAAGAGCCAAGTACTCTTGGATGTCTGGAGCTTTACCGCGGGTATGTTGCCCTCCGCTTATAGTGTTCCCAAGCGGATAGGGCATTGTGTTAGCGGTGTTTCCACCTATAAACTGGAACAGGAGCAGGCCGTGAGAGTTTGCCGCTGCCTCTGCGTTGGCTAATGAGACGGCGAAGGCTGTGTTTCCGCCAATAACCTTGAAGTCTGTGGTGCCATCAATCTCATGAAGCGTGTTGTCAATTTCCTCTTGAAAGTCAGAGTTCAAACCCGCCAGTTCAGGAGCTATCAAATCATCAATTGCCTTAAGCGCTTGATCTACCCCACCTTGCGGGTAAGGTGTTACTTCGGCTTTGCCACGGCTTTTTCCAGATGGAGCAGAAGCCCTTCCGAAGCCAGAAGTTGTTATAACATCAACCTCTATGGTTTCTTCTCCTCTGTTGTTGAATATTTTTCTCGCGATTAAGTCTTCGATTATTGCCGACACGCTTTCAGCCTCAAGGGCTATAACTCTTATTTAGCTCTTATTTTATCTTTCGGCTTCGCTGGAGTTGTTGGTTGGGTAAACTTGTTATGTGTGGTTACCCTCCCTTTATTTAGGGATCTTATCGGTGGAGAGGTCGCATTCAGTATTTGTTCCCTGTTCTTGATTTTTCTGGTTTGCTTTTTAGGACGGCTGTGTGGGCAGGGGCTTGTTTGATTTTGAAATCGCAAATAATAAAAGTAGGATATGTTCAACCTCAAAGGCAGAGGGTAGTTCATGGCTAACCGAGGGCTTTACGTTGGCAGGTTTCAGCCGTTTCATTCAGGTCACCTAGAAGCTATAGAAGATGTTTTGAAGGAAGTTGATGAGCTCGTAATCGTCATCGGTAGCGCCCAGTACAGTCACAACATTGATAACCCGTTTACGGCAGGCGAAAGGTTGGTTATGATCAACCGGGCTTTGCAGGAGGCACACGTAGACTACTCGCGACTTTGGGTTGTTCCCGTTCCCGATGTGCATCTGCATATGCTATGGGTTTCTGCGCTGGAGGGTTACACGCCGCGCTTCAACGTTGTCTACTCGAATGAACCGTTGACGAGGCGGCTTTTCATGGAAGCAGGATACAAAGTTAAGAGCATACCGTTCTTCCAAAGAAAAGTTTACACGTCAACTCATGTCCGAGAAAAAATGCTCACAGGAGAAAGCTGGACAAAGCTTGTTCCTAAAAGCGTGGCTGACTTCATAAACGAAATAGACGGCGTCAACAGGCTTCGGGATTTAGCGAGAACAGACAAGATCTAACCGTGAAGCCGACCTATCCGCAATTAAGTAGGCTGTTTGTGTCATGTGGCTTGTCGAATAGAGCTACAGCACTATTGTCTCTGAAGTCCGTTTGTAAAGACGCAACGCCAAAAGATATGTTCCCACCAAAATGATTAATGCAAGTATGAAAAGGGCCGGAACATCGCTTGAGAACAGGGCAAGCAAGTTATTTAATAGATGAGCTGCGACAGCAATTAGGTAAAACTGTAAAGGCTTTTTCTTGGCTATACCATACGCTGCTATACACGCGCTGGAGGCATGAAAAATTACTCCGGGGATTCTACCAATGAAAGGTTGATCTAAAGTAAAAACGTAAACGGCAAACTCGGTCAAGCCGAAGCCTAATCCGACTAGAATTCCCAAGTCCACAATTGATCTTTCAGTTTCTCCGTGACGGTAAAACAGTGGGAAGACTTTGGCGACTTCTTCTATGAAAGGTGTAAAAATGACTGTTGCACAGACTTGCGCAAACGGCAACGGCAAAGCTACACACAGCACATTCGAGAGGTCAGAGAAAAAGAGGGTGAAGGGCACACTCATTAGCAATCCTGCACCGAGAAAGAAGAGTTTTTCCTTAATGTCTGGCTTGTGAACCGATATTGTAGCTTTTTGCTCGGTTTCCATCATAAAATTCCTTCTGCAAGTTTACTTCTTGTTTTCTTGCTTATCAGCGTTACCGCCATGCCGCTGGTGAGGCTAGAACCCAGCCGTTATCGGGTTTTCCGGTTTCATTATTTCCCTGAGAAGCACCGTGGCGTAAGAGCCGCGTAGCAGCATGAAGCTTAATTCAGCTTGGCTTTCGTTTTGGTCTGGTGCAGACGCTGAGACGCCCTGCAACTTGAAGTCTTGAACGGGCGTGAGAACCGCGCGTAGCCCTCCTCTTCCGCTTATCCTTGATATCTCGTTAACCCTAAACTTCCCCGTTTCAATTCCTTGTTCCTCAAGGATTTCCCCTTCTATTCTGCCCATAACACCTTGAGACGGCTTTTGCTTTATCCCGATGAGTGGTAGCGCAACCCGCATTTTTCCAGCTTTGATCCGTTCATTAACTTCCGCAACTGCTTCTGCATCTGCCACTTTAGCCACGTTAACCATGGGCAATCCTGACCGCTCCACGTTCACCACGTAATCGCCCTCTTCAGCCTTGTTCAAAGAAAAGCCGCTTTTGATTCTTTCACTTAAGAAACGGTTAAACAGGTA
>CAZINA010000080.1:0-5203 GCA_964540545.1 uncultured Candidatus Bathyarchaeia archaeon | reverse complement strand
TTTTTCCTAATCGAACGAACGTGGAGTTCGCTCAGGTTTTGAGTGAAAACGAGGTGAAAGTGCGGGTGTGGGAGCGAGGCTGCAGAGAAACATTAGCTTGCGGTACAGGCGCCTGCGCCACAGTAGTCGCTGGAAACCTGCTACGGAAGCTTGGAGGTAAAGTTCGTGTTCACTTGCTGGGCGGCGACTTGACGGTTGAGCACTCAGACCGCTTGTTTATGAGTGGTGCTGCAGAGAAAGTTTTTGAGGGAACACTATTTAAGGAGAATGTGTGAAAACGAGATGTTTGAAGTTGCTGATAGGGTGAAAAGGCTTCCGCCGTATCTTTTCGCGGAAATTGAGAAGACTATGAAAGAGAAAAAGGCGCAGGGAATAGACCTTATCTCGTTGAGCATTGGTGACCCTGACCTTCCGCCGCCGCCTGTAGTGGTGGACGCACTAAAAGAGGAAGCTGCGAACCTGAAAAATCATAATTACTCGCTCAGCCAAGGTGAACCAGAATTCAGGCAGGCAGTTTCTGAGTGGTGCAAGAAACGGTTCGGCGTAGACGTAGCCCAAGACGAGGTTATTGCGCTTTTAGGCTCGAAGGAAGGGTTAGCGAACATTGCGAGGGCGTTTGTGAACGCGGGTGACCATGTTTTGGTGCCTGACCCAAGCTATCCTGTTTACAACAACGCCAGCACCATACTAAACGACGGCGTACCAGTGGCGATGCCGCTGCTTCAGGAAAACGGTTTCAAACCAGACCTCGACGCGGTAAACCCGGAAAAAGTGAAGATGATGTTTCTGAACTACCCGAATAACCCGACAAGCGCTACAGTGAACAAGAAATACCTTAAGAAGGCGGTGGAGTTCGCACGAGAAAACGACATAATCCTCTGCTACGACAACGCTTACTCGGAGGTAAGCTTCGACGGGTACAAGGCGCCCAGCATACTGGAAATCGACGGCGCAGAAGAAGTTGCAATCGAGTTTCACTCATGCTCAAAAACCTTCAACATGACGGGCGACCGAATAGCCTTCGCCGTGGGAAACAAGCAGCTAATCAGCGGGCTAACAAAAGTCAAGTCGCAAGTCGACTCCGGCCCATCAGTTTACATCCAAAAAGTAGCCGCCAAAGCCTTAGCAACCTACAAAAACGACAAGCCACCCGCGTTCCTTGAGGAAAACAACAAGGTTTACGCGGAAAGACGTGACGTATTGGTTGAACGCCTCTGCGATATGGGATTCAAATGTGAAAAGCCGAAAGCCACATTTTACGTTTGGCTAAACTGCAACTGCAGCTCCATCGATTTTGCCGCTAAACTGCTCAGCGCTGGCGTGGTAGTGACGCCTGGTGTCGGCTTCGGAGAACACGGAGAAAGCTACATGCGGTTCTCGTTAACTCAGCCGAAAGAACGGATAATTGAAGCGTGTAAAAGAATGGCTGCGCTTGTTGGGTGCGCAGATACGCAGTAAAACGGCTTCTATAGCCACCACCAGTGAAAAGCATTACTAGGTTTTCTATTAAAACCCTAAAAAGGTATAGAAGCGTATGCAAGTTTAAGTTGCTTCTGACTGGGACTATTGAGGCGCGGGCTGCACTTGCACATCCTGCAGTATAGGGACGAAGCTTTTAGTGGCACGTTTTTTCTTGAAAATAGCCAGTTTTGTGACTTCTTCTATTTCGACGTCTCCTTTGGCTATATCAAGCTTCTCCAGAAGCTTTTTCCCTGCATCTGAGCGCACTATCACTGTTGAATATCCATCTGGGCTGCCTACGGAGCCAACAGAAATATCCGCGAGTTTAGCTGTGAAGTCATCGCAGTACACGCATCCTTTTTCGACTGCTTTGTGTAAGTCCCTTACTTTGCAGGAGTATTCTTTTCCATCAACCTGCACGATGTACTTCCCTTTATGTATCTGAGTTTTTTCTGCCTTGTCTAAATCAACACCTAGCAGCCTTTTCGTCTCTTCCTTTAGCTTTTCATAGTCAAAGGCTTCAAAACAGAATAAACCAATTATTGTGATTTCTACGTCTGGAAATTCCTTCAACAGAATTTTTTGTATTTTCCTTGCTGCACGAACCTCGCACGCAGTGCCAACAACAGCAATCTTTTTCTTCCCTTTATTGATTAGCTCGCCGAGCTTTGACATCATTTTAACCCTGAGATACTTCGTGCCTTTGGCTTTCATTATGTCATCAACGTTTTCTGCTATGATTGCCTCCGAGTTGTAGCCATCGGTCCTCTGGACGACGATTGCCACGTCAAACAAGCCTCGTTGCATGCCCGAAACAAGTAGCGCGGTGGCGACCCCGCCGTCCTGTCCATCAACCGTGCTTTTTGCAGCAAACACTTCGCTGTAAACGCCGAAATTCTCATCTTTTGTTCCTTTCAAAAACTGCTGTTCAATTTTTTCTATATCTTCGGGTAGCGTTGGATACGTGTTTACCTGAATTCTTCGCGAGTTCGTTGGGCAAACAATGGCACATGCTCCGCAACCAATACAATCATCAGAAAAGCTATGGTACGGTGCAGTTACTTCTCTCTCTACACCTCTATTTGCAAAGTTAATGGCGTACACGCCGATTCGTTCCTGACAAACACGAGTGCATAAACCACAAAGAATGCAATCTTCCTCGACATCTTCTATCCAAAACCGCGGCTTTTCAACCCCGTATTCGCGTGCCAAATCCTGAATTCTCTTCACTTTTGGACATCGAGCCAACAACAGTTCGAGGAGCAGTTTGCGAGTTTTCAGAACTTTCTCAGACTTAGTGGAAACCTCAAGCCCCTCTTTTACAGGATAATTGCAGGAAGTTACCACCTTTTTCCGTCCTCTAGCGTCCGTTATTTCCACGGAGCACACGCGGCAGGAACCAAAAGGCTCAAGAGCGCTGTTGTAGCAGAGAGTGGGAATTTCGATGCCAATGTTTCTTGCCACATCTAGAATCGTGGTTCCTTCGGTTGCTTTCACTTCTTTGCCGTCTATTTTCAATGTTACTTCTTTGGCTTCCATTTAATTTGCAGCTCCTTTTTCGCCTTTCTTTATCCACCGCTTCTCCTCGGGAACTGGAGACGGAACTGGCACTCCAGATAACTTTTGCACTGCCCTAAACGCAGGCGGACAAACATCAAAACAGGTTCCACATTTCGTGCATTTTGCTTGGTCAATGATGTGAATCTTGCCTCTTTCGCCCTCAATGGCGTTTACTGGGCAATTTCTGAAACAAAGCGTGCACGCGGCGCACTTCGCTGGGTCAATGTAATATGATATTAGGCTTTTGCATACTAACGCGGGGCACCGTTTTTCCTTGATGTGTGCTTCGTATTCATCGTTGAAATAGCGAATTGTGGTAAGCATCGGATTCGCCGCTGTTTGTCCTAAAGCGCAAAGAGCGGCAGAGCTTGTTGCCTCCGCGATCTCCTTGAGCTTTTCGATGTCGCCTTCTTTGCCTTTACCCGCCACAATGTCGTCCAGTATCTTTCTTGCTTGCTTTAGTCCTTCCCGGCAGGGCACGCATTTACCGCATGATTCATCGCAAAGAAAATTAACGAAATAACGCGCTACATCCACCATGCAGGTATCTTCATCCATGACAATCATCCCGCCAGAGCCCATAATAGAGCCTAATTTGGCGAGTTCATCAAAGTCTACTGGAGAATCAAGATACTGCTCAGGGATAACGCCGCCTGAGGGGCCTCCGGTCTGGACACCCTTTAACTTCTTGCCGTTTCGGATTCCACCGCCTATTTTGTAGACGATATCCCTTAACGTCATCCCCATTGGAACTTCGACAAGCCCGGTGTTGTTTACTTTTCCTGCCAAAGCGAAAATCTTGGTGCCTGTGCTGCCTTTAGTGCCGATGGATGCAAACCATTCGGCGCCTTTATTTATTATAAGAGGTATGTTCGCCCATGTCTCAACATTGTTTAAGGCGCTTGGTTTATCCCAGACTCCTTTTTCTGATGTGTGGACATATTTTGGTCTCGGCTCGCCCACTTTTCCTTCTATTGCTGTCATCAGGGCGCTTGATTCACCAGACACAAAAGCGCCTGCGCCCTTGTGAATCTTAACCTTGAAATCAAAGCCTGAACCGAGAATATTGTTGCCCAACAGCCCATACTTCTCAGCTTGCTCTAACGCCATCTGCATGTTTTCCACTGCAAGCGGATACTCTTGGCGTACATAGATGAAGCCCTCATGTGAACCAATTGCATAGGCTCCAATTATGAGCCCTTCAAGGATGCTGTGTGGATTCCCTTCCATCAACGCGCGGTTCATGAAAGCACCAGGGTCACCTTCATCGCAGTTAACAATCACGTATTTTGGTTCGCCTTCTGCGTTTCGAGTGGACTCCCATTTACGACCAGTTGGGAAGCCGCCACCACCACGCCCACGCAGTTTGGATTTTTTGACTTCTTCAAGCACTTGTTCAGGCGTCATTTTGTATAGCGCTTCAGCTAAGGCTGTGTAGCCGCCAAGTGCAATGTAATCTTCTATCTTTTTTGGGTCTACTTTGGCGTTGCTGTCTAGGAGCAGCCTATTTTGGTACTTGTAGAATGGTATCTCGGACAGGTTTCTCGCTGCTTTGCCTGTAATGGGGTCAACGTAGAATAATCGTTCTATTACTTCTTTATTCATCACTGTCTTCGAAACAACATCTGGTACATCAGCCGCTTTCACCTGAAAATAAAAGATTTCTTCAGGATAAACAACGATTCTTGGACCTTTTTCGCAGAAACCTAGGCACCCCGTTTCTTTAATCTCTACCTTGCCTTCTAAGCCCTGTTTTTTGAACTCTTCTTTAAAGGCTTTAAGGTCTGCTTTGACGCCTAGAGCTTCGCAACCAGTGCTGACGCATACAGCAATGGCTGGCGCATTTGGGTCTTTTTTGTCAAGAATGGTCTTTCTAAGTTTTTCCAGATCAGAAGGAGATTTTAACGGTTTCATAGTTTTCCATTCCTCGGTTAACTGTATTTGGAGATAAGTTTCTCCACACTCGCCGATGATAGTTTTCCGTGATACTGGCCGTCTATTTCAACGACGGGTCCTAAGGCGCAGCATCCTAGGCAGTTCACGGTTTCTAAGGTAAACTTGCCGTCCTGTGTTGTCTCTCCAGCTCTAATGTTCAGTGTGCGCTCCACGGAATCTAAAATTCTGGGTCCTCCACGCACGTAACACGCAGTTCCAGCGCATACTCTGACTAAATGGCGACCTC
>CAZINA010000079.1:0-5239 GCA_964540545.1 uncultured Candidatus Bathyarchaeia archaeon | reverse complement strand
GAGCATAAGCTGGAAGACCTGTGTTATAGTCTTCAGGAGCACGCGTTTTCTATGGTTACGGAGGTTACTGAACGAGCTTTGTCTCACACTGAGAAGCAAGAGGTTCTGCTGACGGGAGGCGTCGCAGCCAACAAGCGGTTGCAGGAGATGCTTGGTTCCATCGCGGAGGAGCATGACGCAAAGTTTAATGTGGTGCCACGTCAGTTTGCTACGGATAACGGCGCCATGATCGCTTGGACCGGCGTTCTAGCGTACACGCACGGGCTGGTTACGCCTGTCGAGAAGAGCTTTGTCAAGCGACGGTGGCGACTGGAAAAGGTTGATGTACCATGGATAAAGTAGAATCGCAGATGCTGCTCAAGAAAGGAGCAGAAGCAAGCCTTTTCCTGACAAGGTGGCATGGACGAAAAGTCATCGTGAAGGCACGGCTGCCAAAACAGTACCGCCCCGCCGAATTGGATGCGAAAATTCGAAGTTACAGAACAACCCATGAACCACAGCTTATGCATGAAGCGAAAAAAGCAGGGGTGCCGACGCCTACAATTTTTCTGGTGGACACGAAGAACGCGGTGATAACCATGGAGTTTGTGGAGGGCAAACAGGTGAAGCAAGTTTTGCCTTGTGTTTCACGGAAGGAACAGCAGGAGCTATGCCGTAGGATCGGCGTGCTGATTGGAAAAATGCATCGTCACGGCGTAGTTCACGGGGACTTGACCACGTCGAACATGATTTTGACTGATGAGGACAAGATTTTTCTGGTTGATTTCGGATTAGGTGAAAAAACCAGTGAACTCGAGGCTAGAGGTGTAGACTTGCATTTGATGAAACGAGCTTTGCAGAGTACGCATTACCATTTCGCGGAAGACTGCTTCAAACACGTGTTGAAGGGTTACGCGTCGGTTTTGGGCGTAGACTCGGAAAAAGTTTTTGAGAAAATTCGGGAAATAGAACGGAGAGGACGCTATGTTGATGAAAGGAAAAAAGCTTGAAAAGGAATTACCTTTGAAGGGCAGAGTTGTGTTTTTCGCGACGGGAAACATTCACAAGTTCAACGAAGTCCGCAGCATACTGACGAAGCTTGACATAGCCGTGGGCATGCTCAGGATGAAAGACACTGAAATACAAAGCGACAGTCTGGCGGAAATCGCGCAGGAGAGCGCCAGAGACGTGTTTAAACGATGCAACTTACCGGTTATTGTGGAGGACGCAGGGCTCTTCATAAACGCGTTGAAAGGTTTTCCAGGTCCCTACGCCGCTTACACGTACAAAACCATAGGCAACAAGGGCCTACTGAAACTTATGCAAGACGCAGAAAAAAGGGGAGCAAGGTTCCAGTCAGCCATAGCGTACTGCGACAGTGAAAAAAAGCCCGTGGTTTTTGAGGGCGAAGCCATTGGGAAGATAACGAAAGAAGAACGTGTGGGAAACGCTAAATCAGGTTTCGGGTTTGACCCTATCTTCCAGCCTGATGGAAGTGCTAATACGTTTGCTGAAATGACCCTTGAAGAAAAAAACGGTTTTTCGCACCGTGCAAACGCTATCCGTAAATTCGCTGAATGGTACAAGAAGCTTAAATGACTCTACAAATGAAAATAGAAAAGAGTAAAATGAATTTAGATCAAGAAGGCTTGCCTTTTTTGTTTCTTAGTATGTCGCGTATTTCACGGAGAGTAATCAGTATCTCGTCGTCAAGACCTTCCATTCTCGGTACTGGTTCTTCAGTTGGATAGACTACCTCGGTTCCGGTCACGTACGGTTCCTTGAACTTCCTGAGCTCTTTTAGGATGAAATCGCGGACTTCTTCGTAGAACACTATGCCGCTTATTTTTTCTTCTGGACCAGACTTGTTGGGTCCAGAATACCCTGCCGTTTCGATGCTGACTGAGCCTATCTTGAAAAGTCTGTCGAGTGGACCTGCTTTGCTTGAGATGTTTGTTATGGTTCTGAAGGGGACATGTCTGCGGGTTATGGTGAAGATTCCTCGTTTTGAGTAGATTTCTGGCATAGTATCGCCGCTTTCAGCTTTTACGGAGTATTCAATGCTTTTGATGTAGGGTGGCGTGAGAACTAATGCAGGTACAAGCCAGAACAAGTTTATTATCACTGTCCATAGGTTAACTGGCATCCAATAATCGTTGATTATCTGTGTTGCACTTGGGTTTGCTGGGTCAAGTGCGACCATGTATGCGGTGCATATAAAGGAAGCGAAAACAGTTAGCCAAATTAGTATGAAAATCACGACGTTTTGAATGAGAGTTTTATACAGATACACTTGTGAAGGCTTGAATGTTTTTCCGCTTGTTATCTGTTTAACTGGAGGTCTGATGACTTTTTCTTCATTCTTTCCCAAGACTAATCACCTCCCTGTCTCTTGTATCTTGGCGTTTCCTTTGCAGCAAGTTTGTTAAAAATCGCGATAGACTGATCGGTCATATACAGTTGTTTTTCGTCATCTCTCAACTGGATATTATGTTCCTTGATTATCGTATCTAAGGTGTCTCTGCACTCGTCTTCTTTGGGACAATCTGGGCAGAGTTTTCCAGCGTAAGAGGCATGTTTGTACCAGACGATTGTACCAAGCTTCTCAGTGAAAATTATGTACACTTGGGCGCTTGTCTGGTAATCAAAACCGATTAGGAGCCCCTTGTAATCCAGGAGGGCTTCAATATCGAGGCGGTGGCTGTTCGCGTGTTCCTTGAGCACTTTCGCAATTTTTTTCCGAGCTCTGTTAAGCACCCTCGACACATACGCAGCGCTCCAACCGTCTGCAGTGTGGTCCTCAGCAATTGCACTTGTGCTTTTTGCTCTTTGAAATTCCTGCCAAACAATTGATTCGTCTCTTGAGAGTAAACCCATGTCTAAATTATCCTCGCCTTAGTGTATGGATATTTCATTTTTACTTTGATTTCCATCTAGTTACGAGTGCTCCTATGATTATGAAGACGACGGCGAGAACCGCGAGTATAGCCATGTTGATGTAGATGCCTTCAGGGTACTTGTACAGCATGGAGTATTTGAGTCCTTCCGAGAAGTAGGTTAACGGCAGGACTTTCGAAATTGTCTGTATGAAGCTTGGCATTAGGTCTAAGGGGAAGAAGGTTCCTGAAAGATACATCATTGGGAAGGCTATGGCGTTTCCTACTGCTGTTGCCGCTTCTACGTCTTTTATGACACCTGAGAGAATCATGCCTATGCCTGAAAACATTATCGAACCAAGCAAGATAATTACTATTGACTGAGCGTCGGGTATTATTCGGACGTTGAAGAGCGCCCAACCTATGCCTATCATGATTCCTGTTAGTATAAGGTTTAGCAGTGTTTGGCTGAGAACGTTTCCCATTATCCAGTCCAGTTTGGTAAGCGGTGTGATTGACAGGCGTTTGATTATTCCTCTTCGTTTGAACTCGGTAGTGTTGGAGGTCAAGCCAATTATGCCGTTGGTCATTATGAACGCCGCTGTGATTCCTGGAACAAACAACTCTACTGTGCTGTACTGCTCCGTCGTGATAGAGGTTTCGTTGAATTCGATGAAGTTTTCTGCGCCGATTAGCTGGTAGTTGAAGGCGTTGGCAACGCTTGATATGATGCTTTTCGCTGCTGTTCCAGACTGGTCTGTGGGATCAAGCATAATGGTGAGAGAAGTTTTGGCGCCTTTAGTCAAATCAGCCTCAAAGCCTTCGGAGATTACAAGTATACGCATGCTTCCGCCTAACGGCCCAAGCGCGTCACGAGCGTATTCAGTAGCGTTTTCATTTGCAGCTATTTCGTTTATGCTAAATGCTTCTGAACTATTCAATGCCGAAATAAAGGCTGTTGAAAGTTCACTTGGTTGTCCGCTGGCGGTTAAGTCTAAATTTTGGATAAACAGAGTATATTTCGAGGAGCCGCCGAAGCCTGAAAAGATTAAACCGAACACTACTAACAGGAGTATTGGAAACATTATGCTGAAGAAGAGTCCTGTTCGGCTTCTCATCCAGTTCTTGGTTACAGCTTTGAATATGGTGAAAGCTTTCATTGTTTCAGTTCCCCCTCTTCTGTTATTTTTCCGCCAGTAATCTTGAGGAAAACGTCATCCATCGTCGGAGTTTGAATATCAATATCTCGACCGACCTTCATTTCAGTTAAAACTGCCAGTACTCGCCACAGCTCGTCAACGTTATCTACTTTCATGTTTACGTCTCCATCATCACCAATAGAGGTGTGACCAAATTTTTTCTGAAGTGCTTCTGCGAGTTTTTTGTCACCGTTTTTAATCGTGAGCACTTTCAAGCCGCCGTATTTTGAGATTAGCTCTTCGGGTGAGCCTATGGCGGAAATTTTTCCTTTGTCAATCATGGCTACCTTGTTGGCTAATACTTGGGCTTCCTCCATGTAGTGGGTGGTTAAAAACACGGTTTTCCCCAGCTTCTTCAAATTCTGAATAACCGACCAAACGTCTCTTCTTGATTTGGGATCAAGTCCAGTGGTGGGTTCATCCAAAAACACCAGTTGCGGGTCATTAATCAAAGCACACGCGATGCCTACTCTCTGCTTTAAGCCGCCTGACAGGTTTTCGAAACGTTCCTTAGTCTTATCTTTCAAGTCTAGGAGTTCTATGGTTTCGGTAATATCGAGGTGTTTTTCGTACATATCTGCGATTAGGTCTATGTTTTCTTTGACGGTTAGTTTGTCTAAGGCGTTGTAGTCTTGCGGTAAAACTCCTATGCGTTTTTTGATTTCGTTTTCGTCTTCGGTGATGTCGTAACCGAATATCGTGGTGGTTCCGCTTGTGAGCGGTCTAATGCATTCGAGTATTTCCACGGTTGTGGTTTTTCCTGCGCCGTTGGGGCCTAAAAATGCGAATACGTCGCCTTCGTTGATTTTGAAGGATATTTCGTTTACTGCTTTTAGATTGTCGTACTGTTTGACGAGGGAATTTACTTCAACTATTGTTTTGCTCATTTTCCCGCCATCTTTGCCTAAACATTTACCAAATAATAGTAAACTTTTACTTAAATGTTGTGGTGCAAACGAAACCACAAAGCAGAAAAAACAAAAACTCAGAACCACAACGACCACGTAAAATAGGAAAACTTGGGTTTTTCAAACTCTTTGCCGAAAGCCTGAACTTAAGTTAGCTAATAAGCCAATCTTGCCACTAGTTTTAAATATTCGTGTTTAGTGGGTCATAGTGCTTAAGGTGTATAGATGCCGAAAAAGGAAAAAGGACGAGCACATTCAACAAGGCCTGTTAGCAGGC
>CAZINA010000078.1:0-5398 GCA_964540545.1 uncultured Candidatus Bathyarchaeia archaeon | reverse complement strand
ACCCGCACTTTTATATTCAGTTTTTAACTTTTAAGCTGAACGTAGACATGGACAGGTTTTTCGGTGGAAGGAGCATGATGAGATGCGCAGAAAGAAGCTTGCGATAGCGATACCCGCGTCAGTTATAACGGACACTCCCCATTTACGCGAGAAAACCTCTAAAATCGGCTTGATATGCAGAGCCGTTGCGGTTTTCAGAGTGAACGAAATCATAGTGTACCCTGACAACGCCGGAAAAACCAAGCAGAAAAACGAAGCTGACTTGATTGCGTTACTGCTGTCGTATTTGGAGATGCCTCAATATCTTCGCAAACGCTTTTTCAAACTGGACCCACGGTTGAAGTACGCTGGGATTCTGCCGCCGCTGCGAACTCCGCATCACCCATTAAACAGGAAAGCCCGGAAACTGAAGATTGGCGAGTACCGTGAAGGAGTAACCACTGGCAAAAATAAGGAAGGCGTGCTCGTGGACATCGGCGTTGAACGCCCTGCGCTTATACGAGAAACCCAGTGGGCTTTAGGTAAACGCTTGACGCTGCAGATAGTCAACGTTGGCGAACGCATTGAAGCTCAAACGGTAAGCAAAGCCGAAGTTCCCGGTTACTGGGGATACAAGGTTACCGTGGAAAACCAGTCTTTCGGAAGGCTCGTGGAAAAAGGAAAATTCGATTTAGTCATTGCCACGTCAAAGATTGGCGTTAAATTCGTGGATGTAACTGAAAAAATGGCTGAGAAATGGCAGACGTCGGACCGCACGCTTGTGGCGTTTGGCGCGCCAACACGTGGACTGCACGAGATTATGGAAGATGAAGGAGTTGACCTGAACACTGCTGCGGATTTCGTGGTGAACATGGTTCCTGAGCAGGGAACAGAAACCGTTAGAACTGAAGAAGCACTTTTCGCGTCGTTAGCCGTGTTTAACGTGAAGTTTGGCTGGTAATACTTGCTGTTCTATCTTGGCTGAAGCTGATTTTGGGATAAAGAAATAAATGACCGTTTAACTATGTGCTGTTCATGCCAACCCTTGACATTGCAATGCCCCTTGCGCTATTAGCCGTTTCAATTGCTGCTTTGCTTTTGAATAAGCGAACTGAAGGAAAGTTGAAAACAACTTTTGAGGAAAGGGAGCTTCGCACACGAGACGTTGTCATGCTTGTGGCGATGATTGTCGTGGCGATTTCCATTATAGGCTACGTTTCCATCATAGACCCAGGACAGATTTTTCAAAACATCATACTGCTGGTGTTTCTCTTCTCTTATTCAATGCTGCTCTTCATATTTTCATACCTCTTTTCAGGCATGAAACAAAGAAGCGCGCAACTGTTCTCTTTGGGGTTCGCTGTAGCAGGCTTAGTCGCGGGAACGGCAAGTCTGCTGGAGCCGTTTGCTGATGGCTTGGCGGTTTACAGAGCAGCGGCGTTTTATGGTTTAGCAGCGTTTGCCCTAGCTTCAATAATAATTGACGTGAAAAAAGCGGAGCAACAAGAAAGATTATACCTTGCGGTTCAGCCGCCAGCCTTATTCGTGCTACTGTTCGTGTTCTTCAACGTGGTGTATGAGGGAACAGCAGTTTGGTATCCAGCGTTAATGGACGTTTTTGCCTTAACGTTTGCCGTGTTAATAATTCTGTATCTCGGGTCTCTGTTCACATGGAAAACCACGGTGATTTTCGCAGGGCTCCTAACAATAGTGGATACAATCCTAGTGTTAGGCACAGGCACCATGATTACAGCAGCACAACAATTCACTGGATTAGGTCTTCCAGTGCTTGTTTATCTGCCCAAAATTCCGCTTATCCCAATACCAGCAGGGGCCGATTTCATTGGCTTCTTTGGTTTCTATCCCAGTGGTCTCGGGCTTGGCGACTTCTTTTTTGCTGGAATCCTAGCACTTCAGGTTTTCAAAAAGTTTGACAAGAAAACAGCTTACATGTCAATAGTAGCCATGACCTTGTCTTTTGGCATTTGGTTGGCTTTCATAGAGGAAATTACACTCGCACTCGAACCGTTACTAGGCCACATACCAAGTGGTTTTCCAGGAACTTTGATGATTATCACTGGATGGATTCCTGTGGTAGCTTGGAAACTATTGAGTGAAAGGAAACAAAAACAGCTAGATAGGGGAATAGATCAAAAAATAGAAAATGGCGGTTTACCCGAATAGGGCGCCTAAACCTTCTAGTGCTGCCTCTTCTTTGGCTTTGTCGTCTTCTTTCTTCTTCTTTTCGTCTTCTTTCGGCTTTTCTTCTGCGGCTGGTGCAGCTGCGGCTGGTGCTGGCGCGGCGGCCATCATTGTTGGAGCAGCTTTGATTGCCTCGTCAATGTCTACTTCGCTTAGAGAAGCTACTAGAGCTTTAACTTGTACAGCGTCAACGGTTATCCCTGCCGCTGTCAAAACGTTTGTCACGTTTTTTTCGTTAATTTCTTTTCCTGCCTTATGAAGGAGCATCGCGGCGTAAACGTTTTCCATACTTTTCACCTCTTCATTCAACTATTTTAACTTTTTTAGTTGATACAGCTCTTTCCCCTTAAAGGAAACAAGCTAATACTTAAACCTAGGCGTTGCCTACGGCGTTTTTTCTTGCCGTTTAGAAGAATGCCCAATAGCTTAAGAACCTTTCGTCGCGTTTACACCTTGATTTCTGATAAGTAACCAGCAACGCCCACACTGCTGCTCTTAAAATATAAGAGAAAAAAAGCTGATTGTTCGAATTGTTATTCGCTCTTTTTTCTGAACCGTGACCCCTCAAATAGAAAAATTGCCGCGGCAACCACCGTTATTATCGTTAGAAGCCAAAAGGACCCTTCAACGGAAGTCGCGAAAAACAGGTGGGGAATCAATATCGCCAGCTCGGCGATCAGCACGCCCACGAAAATGAACCCGAAAACGACAAATCGTGGAACAATAGTTTTTCCCAGCCACACGTGCCCTTTGAGACCAACTTTTTCCTTAACGACGTAATTACCGTATTCATCTTTAATCACCAAGCCTAAGTCAATGAGCTTCTGCAAGTTCCTATACGCCACACTCGGACTAGTGAGGTTCGCCCCACGCATCACCTCTCTCGGCCCAACAGGCTTCCCAACCTTAACAAGATAAACATACGTGTGAAAAGCACTAGCAGTCAGCTGATCCTCAGCATCCACATTCGTATCTACAGTAATTCACACTCCCCAATCCACGCTTCCCGCATACAACTATAGTTGAAATCAAAGACTTTTAAATTCAATGTCAAACCAAAGTTCACTCTAGCCTTCAAGCTATATATAAGGGGATATAGAAGAAAAATCACATAACAGTCAACAATCAGACCCTCCAAACAACAGCAGAGGAAGACAAAACCGTGAACTGCAAAATCTGCCAAAGAAAAGCCGCCACAGAAAACTTCTGCAGTATACACTTTAAAGCATACGAAAACCTCGTCGAGAAGTATGAATGCTGGAGAAAGGCTTTAAAAAAGTCATGGAGAGAATATTTAAGTGAGATTGCAATAAACCCTTTAACAGGAGAATGGGCAAAACAAGCAGCCACCTACCTAATTAACAATGAGGAAACAACAAATGGCAAAAAAATTTAAAAAACAAGCCTCGTCAACATCCTTCTCACTACGCAGATGGTTCGACAAAATCTCAAACACAAAACCATCCTCACTCGCAATCTCCATAACCGTCATCGGATACGCCTTATTCATCTTCGGAGGAGGATTATTCACCATAATATCATCACCCCTACCTTCATATTACATAGAAGGCACAGGGTTCCTCTTCATATACCCCGAACTCAGCCAACAATTCATATCCGACACCATAATCGCAGTCATGCTCTACGCAATCGGCTTCATAGGCCTATTAACCATCTACCAAAGCACAAAATACGCCTACAAACCAAGACAAGCATACATGATGCTAATCATAGGCGTAACACTCCTACTTCTAGCGTACATATTCCTAGAAGACGCAATCCTAATAAAAACCAGCAGCTGACCAAGTCACCACGGATTCTTTTTCAACTTCAACTTGTACGCGCCGATATTCGTAAGTAGGTGAATAGGTGGCGTGATCAGAAGAACTGTAGCCGCTAGCTCCCAGTGCACAATCCCCAAGGGTAAGGCAAAAACGATGGCGCCGACCACAAAGTCAATCTGATCCACAATCGGGAACAAACCGCCTGGTGCGATTCCTAGCCGTCTTTTCAGAAACGCTGCGGTTAAGTCTCCTATTAGGGCGCCCAACGGTGTAAGTAAGCTGAATAGTATGGGGTAGTTGAAGAGCATCCATTCGACTAGGCCAACTGCTATGCCGATTGCTAAGCCGATGAAGAAGCCTTTGAAGGTTTTGTTGGTGCCGAAGATTCGTTTTCCGTCTATGAAGTTTTTTTCGAGGTCCATGGGGGTTCCGCCGCCGGCGAGGACTGGTGTGGCGTTTGCGCAGTAGGCGGGGAATATGAATTTTAGTGCTTCGATGATTAGTAGTGCTATGTCCATGTTTTTCATCCTTTATTAGCTGTATGGGGAGTCATGTATTCCGGTTTGGTCTATTCTTAGGTGGCATGGTGTTTCTTGTGTGTTTTCGTTTTTTTCTATGGTGGCTTTGATTGTTTGTGGGTTTTCTGTTGGTTTCATGGCGATTGTAGTGTTTGCCCAGAATTTTAGGACTCTGGTTGCTACGGGTGCAACGCTGGCGTATGGTTGGTCGAAGACGCTGTGTACTTGGCTTGTTACTATTGCGGGTAGTTTTTTTGTTTTTGCGGTTTGTGCTAGGATGGCTAGTTGCCTGTTTAGTTCGCGGTTTACGCCGAATGGTTTTGCTGTGGATTCTGCGATTTTTGCTCTGTACAGAGAGTTGAAGGTGTCAACTACTATTAATCCGAAGTTTTTCGCTGTGTAGGCTTCGATGCGGTCTATGAGGGCTGTTTGCTCTTTGAAGTTTGCTGGTTTCATCAGGATTATTTGGTTGGCTATTTCGTCGAATTTTCCTTGTGATATTTGCGAGAGTCTTTTTGCGCTGAATGTGTTGTCGCAGTCTACGTATAGTGTTTTGTAGCCTTGTATGGCGCAGTTTGCGGCGCATTGCATTGCCAGGGTTGATTTTCCTGTTTCTGGTTCTCCGTAAATGAGGGTAACGGTTCCTGGGTGTAAGCCGCCGTTTAAGTGGCTGTCTATGCAGTTGCAGCCCGTTGACACCTTCTTTATCACGTTAACACACACATCGCAGGGATTATAATCAGCGAAACTAATATTTTGTTATGCGCTTAAACGTTTGCCCTGAACTGCTAGTGCTCGGAACAGACTATAGCCCCCTTATATGAAAGGAAACAACATGCTATTGGCGTGGAAATCCGTCAATACGGGTAGACCCCCTCTATAGGTTTCTGCAATGATCTGCTATTAGGATCCTAT
>CAZINA010000077.1:0-5467 GCA_964540545.1 uncultured Candidatus Bathyarchaeia archaeon | reverse complement strand
TCTTTCAGCACTATTTAAACTTCCTATATAAAAGGGGTGTAACCCACCACAAACACAACTGTTCTTACGTGTTTGTTTATTTTCTCTTTTTAGGGTTCAAATCCTCAGAGTCGTCTTCGCCGCTTAACAGAAGCCTCAGCTCTTTCACTTCGTCCCTTAACATGCTGATTTCGCTTTCCAAAGCCCTAGCTTTCGCGTCAGCCATCTTTTTAAGTTCTTCAATCTCAAGCAGCAAATTCTCCCGTTCAGTTTCCAAGGATCTAATTTGTTCTACGGTGCTCTTGATATCGTTCATAGCCATTCCCCCTTCACAACCTTTGATTTTGTCGATTTAACACTTAAGACTTATGCAACTATAGCTGGTTCCAGCCCCCTATGTTGATTTCACATAATTAATTTTTATATGAGAGTTTGCAGATAAAACACCACACGATCAATCTTCATGTTTTGGGTTGTGCATTCATGAGGAAAACCATATTTAAGAAACTTGAAGCTCAAGGACTCATAGCAAACTACAATCGCCTAAGGAAAAACCTGCCGCCGAAACTCCCCAAAAGAGTTTTCATCTGGGACGAAACCTTCCGGGAAGGATTGAAAGCGCCAACAGTGTTCTTGACCTACGTAGAACAGGTTAAACTTGCCAAGTTAATGGACGACACAGGCATATCCATAATTAATGTTGGTTTTCCAGCCCTCTCAGAAGCCGACAAACACAACGTCAAACGTATCGTCAACGAAACCTTCAAGAACGCAACCCTAACCGCTTCAGCAGATGCCACAAAAGAAAGCGTGGAAGCCTGCTTAGAATGCAGAATAAAAGAAATAACAATAGAAACACCGTTCAACGGACTCAACCTCAAGCACCGACTGAAAATGACCCCGCAGCAAACACTGGAAAAAATCGTTGAAAGCATCAAGTATGCACAGAAAAACGGTGCAAAAGTAAACTTCACACTCATCGATGGCGCAAGAACACCTATTAACGAGATCTTACAGGTTTTTGAAGCCGCAGCAGACGCTGGCGCAACTAGGCTAGTCATAGCTGACTCCGTTGGTTTTCTGAGACCGCTTTCCATGCGCTATTTAATGTCACATATCAGAGACGGCTTGTCGGAAGAGGTGAAGCAGAAAACAGAGCTTTCAGTTCACTGCCACAACGACTTCGGTTTAGCCACAGCCAACACTTTAGCTGCAGTAGAAGAAGGCGTAACTCACCTTCACACGTGCGTTGCAGGCTTTGGAGAACGTGCAGGCATCGCGCCTTTCGAAGAGGTTGCCACTGCACTAGAATTGCTCTACAACATTGATACTGGTGTTGACTTGGGAAGAGTCTACAGGCTTGCACAGACTGCTGGAAAGGCATTAGCGTTGCCACTTCAATTCCACAAGCCGATTGTAGGTGATAGCATTTTCACTCATGAAGTAGACCAAGAGCTAGAGGAGATGCAGGCACATCCGTTGCTTTTTGAGCCTTTTCCACCGCAAATCGTTGGGCGCGAAACAACCTTGTTCATAGGTAAGAACACTGAGCAGACGTTTATTCAGCAGCTTTTGGAGAAAGCTGGGATAAGGGCTTCACCTAGACAAATGGACGAGTTGTTCAGGCGCATTAAGGGTCCTCAGGAAAGCTTGGATAAAGGGGAATCTCAAATGACGTTTTACGAAATTAAGAAACTTATGAAAGACTTGCAGAAAGGATTTTCAATGTGGGAGTTCTGGCGTTTGGTTGAGCAGATAACGCGGCAAAAGCCCAAGCTGCAGGAAGACAAGAAAACCACTAAGCCTTCATATTGAAATCAGGTTCCCTTCTCAAAACTTCAAAAGTTCGGTTTCAAACCTAGCTGCTGCTTTATTTCAGCTATCTCTTCTTGACGTATTTGTCTAGGGTAATTGTAGATTGGTCCACTTGGCTTCTCGTTGTAGAATGGGCGATTGCAGTTTGGGCATCCCGAAGTGAGGAACGGCTTGCCAGCTTCAACAATCCAAGCGAGCGTTTCCTTTTCAACCCCGAAATCTGTCAAGCAGCCAACATTGTCGAAACGCATGTATTCAGAGCGTGATTGCCCGTTAACGATTAAGTGCCTTGCAAGTTGAATTCGCCTGTACGATTCAACAGGAGGCTGCGGTTTCGTTTCCAGTTTTGTGCCGCGAACTGGAGTGAACGCGAAAAGAGATAGAGAAACATCCATGTCCACACATCTTTGGATTAAACTGACGGCGTCGTTTTCTGTTTCCCCTAACCCGATGATTATGTGCGTGCTGACTTTTCCTCTGCCGAAAACATTGACGGCTTCGCATAGTTGCTTGAGCTGGGTTTCCCACGTGTAGGGTCCATTTGCGTTTTCGCCTTTGACTTCGCTGAAAAGTTTTTCGTTTGCTGCGTCTATGGCGATGCCGATTCTTTCTACGCCAGCTTCTGCTAATCGCTGCATGTTTTCTCGGTATAGGGGTTGGCAGGAAACTGAGATGGGAATTGTGGTTTTCTGTTTTATTGCCGTGACTAAAGCGGTGAGATGGTCGAAAACATCTGGGTAGTTTAGGGCTTGGATGCAAACACGCCTTATTTTACCGTGTTCAGTGGTGTTTCCGAGTTTTTTGAGGACGTTGCTTGTTGGGAATGTGGGCCACGAAACTCTTGAGAGCAGTTCTGCTTTGCTGCGGCTGCTTCGGGCTTGAGGGCAAAAACCGCAGTTTGCTGTGCATTTGCCAGCTTTATACGTCATGAGGTAGGCGGTTGTGGGTTCAGCGTTTAGTTTGCCTTCTAAAAGTCCGAGAACGATTGCGGAGCCTGTTGAAACGCGAATTTGACGCGGTAAATCTGCTGCTGTGCAGGTCTGGTTTTTCGCCAATTGTCCCACGAAGAAAAACAATGTTCAAAACGCTATATTAGCTTAAAGCTGTATGTAATGAAAAAAGATTGTTGCTGTTATCCTTCGGTTTTGGGTGTGGTACAATAGAGTTCTGAACTGATGCGTGATTTTTTGTCTATACCCCCTTATATAAAGGAATTATTGGCAGTCAAAAATTTTTTCTCAAGATATGACAGTGTAGTTTAAACGGAAGATTTTAATCGGAATTTTAACCTTATTTCATTCTTGTGAGAGGTGTGAAAACTAAACATTTCCTCATTGTCTATTTCATTCTGGTAATAGCAGTTGTTTCCGTAGTGGTCTACGAGCATTTCAGGGGTTTCCCAAGCCCTCCCGAACGTGGAGATGTTATTGGTCACAATCCACCACTTTTGGATGCCAGCCTTTCAAGTTCGGGCGACAATGTTACACAAGGCTCTACTCTGCAGGTAACTGTCACCTTAACATCGCGTACCGACCAAGAACTTACAATACCCATAAATCTCACGCTAGCAGGCTTCAATAATACAGCATGGGATAATTCTATACCTCAAAACCAACTGTTCAACTACACTTTCAGCACTAACGAACTAGTTTTACAGCCTAATGAATCCAAATCTACAGTTCTGACACTAGAAATAGCAGAGGATGCTCCATTAGTAGACTACCTATTTCACGTTGAGCTTGGAAATTGGCAAATAACTGACCTGGGTGGAATCAGCTTGCCCGTAAAAGTTACTCCCAAAGCTAAGTAGCAAACCATACTGCCGCGAAAACGGCTAAACTCGGGTATCAGAATTTTCGCAGGGTTTGCCAGTGGACTATTTTTTGTTTATTGTAGAAGCACCAGACGTGTTGATGTCTCCCATTGTAGGGTCACCGAGGTATTGCAGAGATGAAGCGCCGCTTACTTCAGCGGCTAGTCTGCCCTCGAGGTTTGACATTATATCTTGATAAGAATGTATGGTTAAGTAGTTCTCGTCTTCAGTGACTTGGAGATTGTGGTTCTTAGAAAAAAATCTGATGCAACAGCAATCGCAGCATTTTTTGGCTGATTTTTTTCTGATTTTCAGAACGTAGCCTTGTTTTTGATTGTCAACCACGCTGATTTTGGGTGGTTCGCCTAAACATTTGAAGAGGGACTCTGAAACAGCGGTATACAAAGACATCGTTTGAGTAAAGTTCAGGGAAACAGCACCTACAAAAAAGAAAGCAAAAACTATTTTTTAAATTGTTGTGGTTGTCATGATGCAATCACATTATGGTACTACCTTAGTTTGTTATGATTCTTAGTTCTATGCGTGTTTTCCGTTTATGATTTGGAATTCACAAATTCTTTATTTTAAAAGCTCTGAGTTTAGAAGTAGAGCGTGCAGGCATGCGAAAGTCTAAACTTGAACTTTACGAAGACATTTTATACGCATTAGTCAATAGGCACTTGACGGTTGACGCTATCGCTTACGCTTGCAACATGGACTGTGTCGCTCTCCGCAAAAGACTATTGTTTCTGATGCAGCAAGGTTTAGTGGAAGAAAAAAACTTTCGGAAAGTAACGCGCTACGCCTTAACAAGAAGAGGCTTGGCAATCTTTAAAACACTGGCGCTCACAAAACGCTTGGAGAAACTTCAAACCACCATGAAAAAAATTGACGAAGCACTGCAAGCAATTCCTTCCCTCTCCGAATACAACGCAGAGAAAGCAAAACGGCAAAGACGAAACAAAAACTATTAAACAAGCTGCGACAGGTTTAGAAGAGTATGTCATTTTCTGCAGAAGCAATCTGGCGAACAAGCACAAAAGAACTTTTGGATTTTCTAAACACAAATGCGCTTGCACCGGAACCTAGACCAATCCGCTTCTACGGCCCAAGTTTCATGTACTACAAAACGAGCTATTACAGTTCTTCGCTAACGCATTTTCCAACTCTATCCTTGACAGGCACCGCCTGTACACTAAACTGCAAACACTGCGAAGGCAAAGTCCTACAATCCATGCAGCCAGCCGAAACGCCTGAGAAACTTTTTACGTTGGCTAAAAAACTGAAACAGCAAGGCGCTTTTGGCTGTCTCTTGAGCGGCGGATGCTTGCCAGACGGCTCCATTCCTCTCACGGGTTTTGTTCCAGCCATCGAGAAAATCAAGCGAGAACTAGACTTAACGGTTTTCGTTCACACAGGCATAATCAGATTAGACGCAGCCGTTGCGCTAAAGAATGCAGGCGTTGACGCAGCATTAATCGACATAATCGGCTCGGACGAGACTATAAAGCAAATCGGCAACCTGAACGTGACAGTTAAAGACTACGCTGGCTCGTTGAACGCCATGCAACAGGCAGGCTTGAACTTTGTACCACACGTCATCGTTGGACTTCACGATGGAAAACTGAAAGGCGAACTGGACGCTCTTAAACTAATAGCCGCGGTTAAACCTTCCGCCGTCGTAGTAATAGCTTTCATGCCCATACCTGGAACCGCCATGGCAGAGATTAAGCCGCCACAACCCGCGGAAATCGCCCGAGTCACAGCCGCAGCACGGGTCATGTTCCCCAGAACGCCGTTAGCCTTAGGGTGCGTGCGCCCAAAAGGAAAACACCGCGCCGAAACCGACATCCTCGCCCT
>CAZINA010000076.1:0-5527 GCA_964540545.1 uncultured Candidatus Bathyarchaeia archaeon | reverse complement strand
GAGAATAAAAAGAAGAAAATTACAGAAGCGAAAAGAGGTATCACCCAGTCCAGAGGCAGCACTCTCGTTGAAAGAAGCGCCAGCCGAATATCTTCCACGCCGCCCGTAAAGGTTTCCGAGTTTGCACCTAAATATGCAGGCGCGGCTTCTGCTAAAAAGGGAGAAACTAGAATGGCTCCGAGGAAAATTGGTACAAGCCAAGTTAGAATATGCTTTTTTGATACACTGAGTCTTTTGGAAAAAACCGCCGCTATAATTACAGTGGAAAACGTTATGCATACAAACATGACTGCGCTAAGGGAGTGAGTTAAGAATATGGCTCCAGACAAAATTGTTGTCGTGACAATAAAAGGAACTGTAAAAAATCTGTCTCTTTCCAAGTAAAGATAAAAAACCACAGGAATCAACAGTAAAGTTACTGCGTTGGGGAAACCACCCCACAGTAGCATCTCTACATCAAACCGTGAAATCGCCACCAAAAAAGCAACTATGAAGCCAGTTGATTCTCCCCAAACACGCCGCCCTATCAAGAAAGCGCATAAAACAATAAACGAGGAAAAAAACGCGGCAACCAAAGAGTGAGCCAGATAATCAGGTATTCCAGTCATCAATATTATATGCGAAACAAAAATGTGGTACCCTGGAAAAGTAAGAGAAAGACCACCACCCATCTGGTAATTATTCCACAGGAAATCTGTGTTACCCGACGAAGTGATTGAGTGGACTACGCTTTCGTGTAAACCGATGTCAGCACCAGGTGGGTAAGTTGCCCAGAGCAACAGCAGAATGCGATATGCGAATGCAAATGCCAAAACAAGGAACAACAGGAGATATTTATTTGATGTTTTGAACATTTTTTCCTTCCCAAACATTCATTTTGCTTATTGAAGCAATATGTAATAGCGGAGTTAAAGTTTAAATATAGAATTCGAATATAAAAATCGAGGGTATAAAAAACTAAAAGGGAAGTAATGTTAAATGTCATGGCTTAAATCTATGATGGAGAAAGAGCCTCCAGAACCAGAGAACCCACTAGGCACAGTTGTCATAGGCAACATCGAACCCGACATGCACGACACAGCTAAAGAAGCCGTTAGAAGAGCACTAAAAAGAGCTGGATTCAAGACTGTTGACGCAGGGAAAAGCGCTGCTCCACAAGTTTTCGTTGATAAAATTAAAGAATCCAATGCGAACATACTGGCGATTTCAGTTAACACGGTACCTGCAAAGAACAACATTGCAAAACTAGATGAAGCACTGAAATCAGCTGGACTTAAGGACAAACTGATAATCCTTATGGGTGGCGCCGCAGTCAAGAAAGAAGACGCTGAAGCAATCGGAGCAATTTTCGGCAAGAATAAAGAAGAAGGCGTTAAAATCGCCAAGGACGCAGTAGCTGGAAAGTAAACTCACAACTCAGATGAGGAAACATGCATAAATTCAACACGCCACAGAACGTATACGACTTAGGAAAAGTGAAAGTAGGCGGTCAGCCTGGAGAATTGCCTACTTTTCTGATAGGCTCAATTTTTTGGCTAGGCCAAAAAATGGTGAAAGACGCAAACCAAGGAATATTTGACGCTGAACAAGCTGAAAACCTAATTAACAAAGTTGATACCTTGAGCGATTTAACAGGTGTTCCTTTCGCTTTCGACATAGTTGGAACCACAGAAACAGCTTTCGAAAAATACATAGATTTCGTCGCCAAACACAGCGAAGCTCCATTAATGCTCGACGCAATGAGCCCAAGAACCCGCATGAAAGCAGCAGAACTGGCCAAGAACATGGGACTTCAAGACAGATGCTTATACAACTCGGTCTACAAAGGCGTCAGAGACCCTGAACTTGAAATACTAAAGGACAGCGGAATCAAAATGTCCATAGTTCTCGCTGACAACCCGAAAGACAACAGCCTAGAAGGAAAAATGCAGGTTTTAGAGGAAGCCTTAGCGCTAGCCGATAAAGGTGGAATCACAAAACCATTAATCGACACAGCCATTCCAGCATTCGAACCAACGATGGGCACAGCAGTAAGAGCAATACCAGTAATCAAAGAGAAATTCGGTCATCCCACAGGATTGGGAACAGGAAACGTGGTCACAACCATGGGATGGGTCAAAGCTAACTTCGAAAAACAGTTCAGAAAAGGAACTAGAACCGCAACCAACGCTATAATGCAGACAATGGGCGCCAATTGGCTGATGTTCGGACCAATCGAACAGTCAGACTATGTATTCCCCGCAGTAGCAATAGTCGACGCGTACGTCGCATCTGCAATGGGTGACATAGGAATCAGACCGTTAGAAGAGTCGCACCCAATCTACAAGATTTTCCTCTAAATTCCATCCTTTTATTTTTTTGTAAGGTCGCTTTGAATTAACCCGAAGGATGAAAAGGTGAAACACACCAGCTGGTTTGGAATAATCGCACTTTACACAGTTGTAACATTGTTTTTTGTATACTTCATCCCTAACGATTCACCATTTTCCGTCTTAACAAGCATATTCGGTTTCGTTTTCGTCGCGGTCGTACCTGGATACTGCCTTGTAAACCTCTTATTCAAAGACGGAAAACTAGACATAATTGAAAAAACCGTCTTGTCAGTAGCACTAAGCTTCAGCATCGCGGGGATGTCAGGACTTTTCTTAGGATTATCACCTATAGGCATGACAACAGCTTCACTCACAATCTCACTAAGCGTCATAGTTATGGTCATAGCTTTCTTGGCTTTAATAAGAAAAAGGAAGCTACAGCTTCAAATCCAAAAACCCGAGCAAACAAGCCAATAAGCATTCACTACCAAAGTTTTCCGAAAACTCCAAGAATTAGAGAACAAACCCTCAACTTGGGATTACAGAATTTAAAAAAAGTAAAAAGAAGAGGAGTTTAGAACAACGATTTCCATTTGTTGACGAGGTCTAGGACTTCGTCGCCGCCGTAACCGTCCAACTCTGCAAGTACGTCCGTGCTTTCCACTGCGGCTTTCTGGAAATCTCGGATTCTTTGTGCGTTTTCAGCCAAGAAGATTATTCCGTCGACTCCTGTTCGGGCTATGCGCACTGCAACTGTTAGTATTTGGCCAGGGTTTGGGACTTGATTGGGGTCGTCGTTTGGTCCGCGGACGTAAAGGTTGGTGAACACTGGTTTTTTCAGTTTGCTTTTGAATGCTCTGGCTAACATTTCCCAGTACCATGGGGTAGGATACGCCTTTGAGAACATGGGAACAACGAAATAGTCGGCGTACTCGGCTAAAGCATCGAAGTCGTAGCCGAATCTTTCTCTGCCGAGCACGGGGTCAGGCAGCAAGTTTACGTATAGGGGTTTGCCGCCGATACGGTCTTTCACTTCTTTCAGGAATTCGGTTACTGTTTGGGCTCTCCAGTCGTACCAGTTTAGGCCGCTTTTGCGCCACTTTTCGACGCAGCTTGGGCATACGCAGAAGCCGTGGTCGGCGAAGTGTTGGCTGCTTACGCTTATTCCTGGAGTTTGGCGGGCGCAGTCTTCGATTAGTTTGAGGTTGTATTCTCTCACTTCGGGGTTTGTGATGCACATGACGTCCCAGCGGAGGTTGTATTTCTTGTTTCCTGGGTTTGCTCCGTTAACTTTTGGGGCGGTTAGCCTGCGGAATGCTGGACCTTCTTTTGAAAACGAGATCCACTCTGGGTGTTTCTGTGCCATTGTGTTGTCTCCGAAAACAGCTATGTTGGTGTACATTTTGGGGTTAGGTGTTCCCACTGTTCCGGATTCTGGTTTGATGCGGTAAAAGTTTATGTCAACGCCTTCAGCTGGTTCGGGTTGATATAGGAAGGTTGCAAATTTCAATTTTTTTCACCATTAGTATTGTGACTTTTGTACACGGAATAATTTGCAGGTTATTTAAGGTTTTCATTTTTCACGTTAGAAAGAGCGGTTTTCGCGATGTTTGTTACAGGTATGTGTTGGCTTTCATTATGGCTTCTTTGACGGCTTTTCTTGTGCAGTATCCGACTAGCTGTCCGAGTTTTGATGCTGGACCACCATAAACTATTGGTTTGCCTCGGTTTGTTTTTGCCACGATGATGGCGTCTGTTATTGTTCCGGTGGCTACTTCGCCTGAGTATCTGCTTCTGATGTCTAGTTCCCACATGGCTGCTGTTTTTGCTTCTGTTGCGGTTATGACGGTGCTGACTAGGCAGCTTTCAGTGGGGTTTCCATCTATGACTACCATGATGTTTATTGTTCCCAGCATTTCTTCAACGGTTATGGGTTCGCCTGCGGTTTCGGCGTGGGAGCATGTGTTGCCGTCAACGTCTACTGCTGTGGCGGTAACGGTTACTGTGAGGTTGCCGAGTTTTTTTGAGGCGTAAGCGAATTTGTCTACTGCTGCGGCGGTGACCATGCCGACGAAGTTGTCTTGGATGCCGAGTTTCTTGGCGGAGTCTATGATGAATTTTTGGGGGTCTGCGTGTAGTTGCTTGTCGGTGAGGTCGTTTGTGGCTTGGACGTTGAGGATTGCTCGTGTTTTTTTGAAGCCGCCGTTGTAAATGGCTGAGCTGACTGTGGTTAGGTCTATGTCGGAGATTACGGCTAAAACGTTGTCTTTTAGGACGAGTTTGCCAGAGTTGCCTGAGAGGTCAATTTGTTTCGTAGCCTTTTTCCACCTGTTACTTGTCTTTTGGAAGTTCTTGATTTATATTGATCGCTTTTTCGGGGCACAGGTTTGCGCATACACCACAACGGGTGCATGATGTTATGTCTGTGATTTGGGGTTTGCCGTTGGTGTCTTCTTCTAGGACTGCGAAGGGGCAAACGCCGATGCAGATGAGTTCGGTGCAGGGAGTGCATTTGGTGTAGTCGATTAGGATTATTGGGTTTTGCTTCTGCATGGCGAGTCAACAATTAAATAAGCCGCTGGAATATATCTGTTGCGCGCTGAGGTGGCGGACATGAAAATTGGTTTGGTCACGTATGCTCCGGAAAAAGTTGATGGCTTCGACTTGCACGTTTACTATTCTAAGAGGGCTGATGGTTCGGTTTTTCCCGCTGCGGAGGAGATGCAGAATGATGTTACGTGTTTCTGTGATGCGAAAGCCATCAGGGAAGATCCAAGCATAGTTGCTGTTTCGGCGAATGGGTTGGCGTTGAGGAAGAACCGGAAAATCAATGTGCCTTTCGATTTCGTTTGTCCCACTAATCCTGAGTATAGGGCGAAAGTTTTGGAGTACGTTGCTGGCTTGGCTGGAGAGGATGTTGAGGGTGTGACTTTGAATCTTTATCATTTTCCAGAGGAGGAGTTTTGTGTTTGCCCTAGATGTGTGGAGTTGTGGCGGCAGAGTGGATTGAACTGGACTGAGTGGCGAGCACAAGAAGTAACGGCTTTCCTCGGAGAAGCGAGGAGTTTGGTGAAGGGTGCGTTTGCGTTGGAGATGTTTCCTGATCCAGTGGTTGCCAAGGAACGTTTTGGTATTGATTTTGAGGGGATAGCTGAGTTGGTGGATTACTTTCATGTTCCGCTGTCTGCGAGGGATTACTTTACGAATTACTGGGT
>CAZINA010000075.1:0-5540 GCA_964540545.1 uncultured Candidatus Bathyarchaeia archaeon | reverse complement strand
TTCTTAGAAAAGGATATTTGCTATCGAAAGAGGGAGGATCATGCAAAATCGCCCAGCTATAGTCGCTGTTGGCAGAACCAAGTTTGGAGAGCATTATGGAAAAGAGCCGGAGAAGCTTATTGAAGAAGCGTGGCTCGCCGCTTCACAAGAGTGCGACTTAGAGCGCAGGAACTTGGAAGCATGCTACCTCTCAGACTGTTTTCTGCCAATTACCAACAAGTTAGGGTTAGAGGAAGGTTTCCTTTCAGAGCTAACTGAACTTCACGTGCCCATGGAGGTTACCCGGTCAGTCAGCGCCGCCCTGTTGACGGCGTGCCAAGCTATTCAGGCGGGAGTATACAACACGGTTCTAGTAGGCGGCATAGAGAAGATGACCGACCGCTGGGATAAGATTCGTGACGACCTCATGCTTCTCGAAGACCCATGGAGCTATTACGCTGGAGGCACACCAGAAACAAACCATGAGCTGATGCTAAGGGCGTACATGAAAAAATATGGTGTCACAGGCGAAAACCTTGACAAGCTTAATATGGCTCTGGCACAGGTTGCTGTTAAAAACCATGCGAACGCCACGAAAAACAAGTACGCCCAATATCAGAGAGCTATAACCGTTGACCAAGTTCTGAACGCTCGACGAGCAGCGCAGAAGCCTCTAGGTCTATTCGATTTCGCGCCAATCTCCGATGGAGCATCAGCGTTAATTCTTACGAGTGAAACAGCCGCCAAGAAACTAACTGACAAACCTGTATATGTTATGGGGTACTCCTCAGCCACGGATTACCTTAATTTTGCAGCAAGAGACGACCTGACACATTTCGCTGCAACCAAAATCGCCATGAAAACCGCCTTGAACATAACTGGAAAAACTCCGTGGGACCTGCAGGTTGTGGAAGTTTACGATCAGTCTACGGTGATGGAGATGGTGGCTCTGGAAGATTTAGGGTTCTGCGAGCCTGGAACAGCTTGGAAAAGCATAAACGAAAGCTGCAACGACTACAAAGGCTACTATGAAATAGACGGAAAAAGACTTTTCGTTAACATGAATGGCGGCTTGAAAGCAGACGGTAACCCGTTGGGAGCCACGGGTGGTGCTCAGATTTTTGAGGTTTTCAGGCAGTTGAGGGGCGAAGCGGGTGAAAGACAGGTTGAAATCGACCAATCAACGCCGCAGTCTGGTTGCACTCTGGAGTTTGAGGGTTTCGGCACCAAGGCTTACGTTAGCATTTTAGGGAGAGAAAAAGATGAGTAGCGAACCTATAGAACGGCGGGTTTCTTATCTCGGTGACAGGTTGAAAGCAAGCCGCTGCAAAATCTGCGGCAAAGAATATTTTGAGTTAAGAGACTACTGTGGTAACTGTGGAAGAAAAAGTTTCGGTAAAATGGATAGCATAGACCTTTTTTTCGAGAAGGGAAAGCTGGAGTTGTGCACGTTTGTCAAGCAGCCGACAAACAAGTTCATGAAGTTAGGCAGCTACGTTTACGGTATAATTTCTTTCCACAACGGGAAAATCCGCGTTTCTGGAAGGCTCACGGATCAAATCTTTGACAATGGGGACGCCGTTGATTTTTCAAGCCTTGAAGGCAGAGAAGTTATTCCACGGTTCAGACGACGCTACTCGGTAGGCAGAAACGACGTTGTTCCAACAATTTCTTTAGCGTTCACTTTAGCCGACGAGTATTACCCACACCAGGAATACAACGTCGTTAAGCCTAACAAGGAATACGATGTTCCCGGCATTGTGGGTTACGGCGTTTACACTTCACGGTTCCGGATAAAAGAGGGAAAAATTGAACGTTCTGTGCCTTTCGTTGACGAGGACGCTGTGACGGCTGCAGTTGAAGCTGGGAAAATAGCGCTTATACACTCGGGAGTCGACAGTTCGATGGTTGGCAAAATCTACGTAGGCTCAGAATCTAACCCCTACGCAGTTAAGCCTATAGCATCAAAGGTTGCGCAAGTTCTGAAGCTCGGCGAAGAAGAGGACGACATTCAAGGCGTTGACGCGGTGGACACAGAGTTCGCGTGCAAAGCTGCCTCAAGCATGTTCAAAGACGCAGCTTCGCTTGTTAACTATCCTCAGTCAGGCGTGAAATACGCCATGGTCATCGGTACAGATAACTCTCAAGCAGCGCCTAGAGGCTGCCCAGGCGGGGAGCTGGATGCTTTCGTTGGGTACGGCGGCTCCGCGTTCATTTTCGGAAAATACGACGTTATCGCCGAAATTGAAGGCTGGTACTCGTGCACCTCTGACACTCCTGACTTTTGGCGCAGAGACGGCCAGCCGTTTCCTATGCACGGCGGTAGGTTCACAGGAGACCCAGCCTACTTTAAGCATGTCAGAAAAGCAACCACCAAGCTTATGGAGAAACTTAACCTGCAGACAAGTGACGTTGACTACTTTGTTACGCATCAGCCTAATCCCCAGTTTCCAGTTAAGGTCGCGAAGCAACTTGGCTTCAAAGACGAGCAGTACGCTGTTTCGCTTCAAGTTAACAAGTTCGGCAACACTTACTCGGGCTGTTCACCTGTAGGCTTAGCGGCGGTGCTTGATGTTGCGAAGCCAGAAAAGCGCATATTATTAACAAGTTACGGATCCGGTGCGGGAAGCGATTCTTACGTGTTGAGGACGACAAAACAGATTGCTGACAAGAGGCAGCGTCAAAAGCTTAATGTGAAATTTCAAGCGGAAAACCCGTTTGTGGAGTACGTTGACTACACCACTTATCGGCGGCTCAAGCTTGGAATGTAGAATGGTTAATAAATGCGGTCATTATGATTTGGTAAACGGAGCTTAAAAACGTGGTAGCTAAAGATATCCTGCAAGTATTATATGCCCCTCATAAGGCATTCAAAAGAATAGTTCAAAACCCCGGTTACTTGGGGCCTTTCCTTTTGTTAATCGTTTTTGTATTGGCGCAAGTTGGGAGTTCTTACATGGTTGCCTCCCGCTCCTATGTTGAAACAACATCGCCTCAAACGGCACCGTTACTTGCGCAAGGAGACTTGTGGACTGAATCTGATTCATATTGGCATGCAAACGACGGCGTCTCCGTCAGCAATAACACTGTTGACTACGTAAACGGTACTTTAGCAACTACTAGTATCGATTTTTCAGCCTCTGACACCAACAACGTTACGATGGAAATCAACTTTGACGGGTCAGTGAGATGCGCGGCTGACGCGTTCCAGAATGTTTCGTTCAGAGTGAAGCAGGTGACGCCTAGCGCGGCGCCTGAAAACGTGTCTCTTTACCTTTACTCGTTAAGCGACTCATACTTTTATTATGATTTAACCAGTGAATTCTCAAGTAGCACTGTTAACGAGTGGAACAACATAACCCTCACAACTGGAACTGGCGCTGAAGGCTGGGTGAACAACGGAGCCACTTGGGAAAACATAACTGGATTGAAACTGGAGTTCACATGGTCAGAAAACGCAAACGTTGACTTGCTTGTTGACAGGCTGTTCTTCAAAGGTAACTACCAAGGACTATACGACCTCTACGGCCTTTCATACCTTGCCAACGCAGCATTGAACGCGTTTGCACCGTTTCTTTTTGAATGGCTCCTGCTCACGGGTCTCATGTACGTCCTGATTAAAGCGTTTAAAGGCAACGTGATTTGGCGACCACTAATGATTGCTGTTGGCTTCTCACTGATAGTTATCGTCATTCAATCAATAATACTGGTGGCAGTTTACACCGCACTGCCTGACGTGTATTACCCACTTGAAGTATTGGCAGGCTCTGACGAAGAATTCACAGTGGCTTACCAAGTCATTATAGACGCCATCGCCCCAGTAACTTTGGCAGCTGCCGCAGTGCAAGCAGTAACGTACGTGTGGACTGTTATTTTAGGCACCTTCATAGTGCGTGCAGTAACAAGCGACAAGAAAATCGCAGAGCAAGCAATGGGACCAACTGTCTCAGACGCTACTGCCAGCATCGAGGTGGAAGGGTTCAGCTGGATGAAATGTCTTCTAGTGTCAGGTGTAAGCCTGTTCGTGACCATCATCCTCTTAAGTTTATTCCTCGGGATATAACCTGACAGGTGAAGCGTGACTAATAGAAGCGAAAAACTAGGTTGAAACGCTCTCAGATGCCCCTATTGACTGTATATGCGGGGTTTTGTGAGTGGTTAGCAAGGTTTATATGGAGTAACGGCAATTTTGCAAGTAAAGCCTTAACCTGAACCGTGCAGAAAGATGCATGTGGTTCTTGTGAAAGGCGGCTATGGAGAATGAAAAATTGGATATTAAAGATTTGAGGAATGGAATGAAACGGGTCACCGTTGAAGCAAATGTTGTAGAGAAAGGTGAAACCCGGCAAGTTAGGTCCAGATACAAAGATGAAACTTACGATGTGGCTGACGCGGTGGTCGCTGACGAGACAGGAAGCATAAAACTGACGCTTTGGAACGAGCAGATAGGTCAAGTGGAAGTCGGCAACAAAATCAAAATTGAAAACGGCTACGTGACCAGCTTCAAAGGCGAAGTCCAGCTTAACGTCGGTAAATTCGGAACCATGACCGTTGAATAAAAGCGGTCAACACCAGCGTTTTCCGACACTTAAACCTCAACATTTTAATTTTTCTAAGTGAGCTGAAGGCGCAGGTAAACCCCTGCAGAATACGGCGGCTGCTAAGCGGGGCTTTTCTTTTTGAAGAAGAGCCAGTTTTTCTTATCTTTCAATCTTATCAGCACGTATGTGCCTGTTAGCTTGGCTCCGTTGATTTCCACGATGAGCTTGTTTTCTTTACGGTCTATAAGCTTGTAGGATCCTTTATCCCAGATTTCCACTGTGCCCGCGCCGTATTCTCCTTCAGCTATGACGCCTTCAAAACTTGCGTATCCAACTGGGTGGTCTTCAACCTGCACCGCCAACCTTTTTACACCTGATGAAGTGGGTGGTTCCTTCGGCACAGCCCAACTTTTTAGTACCCCATCCATTTCCAGTCGCAGATCAAAATGTAAATGCGACGCTGCATGCCGTTGAATCACATAAATTCTCTGTTCACCTACGGCTGCGTCACCTTCAGGCTCGGTTGTCTTCTGAAAATCACGCTTTTTCTGATACTCTTTAAGACTCAATCTTCAGTCACTAACCAGCTGATACTTGCAACTATAATATTTTTTTGTTTTGCGTTTTTGCTTACCGCAAAATTGAAAAACCCCAGCAGACCATAACACCAAGCTAACAAGCTGAAAAGGGGATCATTAAAAACATGGCAAAACTCAACAAAAACGACAAACTCGTATTAGAAGTTTTGAAAGACGGGGAATTAACCCTTCAAGAAATCACCGACAAAACCGACATAAAACCCAAAAAAGTCTTCAAAATCCTCCGCAAACTCTTCGAAAAAGAACTCATAGACACAAAAGCCCGCAAATACAAACTCATCGAAAAACAATAAAGAGAAGCCTCGAGCGGGCCTTGATCCCGCGGCCTGCTGCTTACAAGGCAGCCGCTCTACCAGGCTGAGCTATCGAGGCACATGGCAGAATATCAGCACACCCAACAAATAAAAACTTTCACCATACA
>CAZINA010000074.1:0-5600 GCA_964540545.1 uncultured Candidatus Bathyarchaeia archaeon | reverse complement strand
AAATAGGGGTGAAACAAAAAAATGCCAAGAGGAGACAAAACAGGACCAGACGGCGCAGGACCCATGACAGGAAGAGCAGCGGGCTACTGCGCAGGCTACTCAGTTCCCGGATACATGAACCCACGCCGCGGATACAGCAGAGGCTTCGGAAGAGGCTGGGGCAGAGGTTTCGGCAGGGGATGGGGTAGAGGCTTTGGCAGAGGCTGGTATGCTTACCCGCCGCCCGCAATTATTCAACCTACTTACCCATATGTGTATCCACCAGTAGCACAACAGCATACTCCAGAACAAGAAGTTGCAGCCTTAGAAAACTACCGCGAAGAACTAACAGCAGAGAAAGCAGACCTTGAAAAAGAAATAGTCGCCATCAAAGATAAAATTGAAGAATTGAAGGCCAAACTCGAAAACAAACAGCCACAAACAAAAACGTAAATCTGGATATCATTATTTTTTTTTAAAAAAAACAGAGAAAAGTGAAACGGTCATGGTGAAACTCAGGATAGCCGTTGCAACGGATGGAAAGAATGGCTTAGAGGATGCTGTATCAAATGTTTTCGGCAGAGCTAGAACATTTACTATCGTTGAAGCAGAAGAAGAAAAACTACTAAACGTAAAAGTGCTGGAGAATCCTGCGCTATCCTACTCCCATGGAGCTGGACCCATTGCAATTAAAACTTTAATTGATGCCGGGGTGAACGCGGTGATTGCGAACGAACTCGGGGTTGGTGCATCTGAGATCCTGGAACAACATCACATCGTCTTTATACAGGCAAATCCGAACACAAAAGCGGGGGAAGCCATTAAGAAGGCGCTTCACACGCACATAACTTAACTGTCACAGATCAACTGAATGCTTGATTAAAAAAAGAGAAAGGGCAGAACCGCTCAGTGCTTACGGTTTCTTTCCTTTGAGGTGGTCCCAGACGCTGTGACCCTTCCACTCTGCTTCCGCAATCGCCGTTTTCTGCTTCATTTCGACGCCTCGGGTGCAGTAGTAAGCGGTCACGAAATTCATTTTCTCGTACACTGGGCACGTGCCACATATGCAGCCGTGCTCCGTCAAGTTCTTGCTTTTTCCGTGTGTGGGAAAACAGTAAGCTATGTAGTCATCTTCTTTTCCATAGGCTTTGTATGTGGGGCAGCTTTTGCAGATACACATCGAGTTTACCATTTCTTCCTGTTTTTTCATTTCTTCAGGTGACATTTCCATTTGTTCCATGTCAAAAGCCCAACGTTTACATCGCATCTTTCGCCATTTAACTCTTTTTTGTTGTATTAGCACAGTCACAACCTTTCGGTTAGCTTGCAAAAACCTTATTCTCTGAACTCTGCTAATAGTAACGTGAGGTGCAACAGTTTATGACTGTTGAGTCAAACAGGATGCTCGGCGGCGTAGGTGCATCATTAATCGTGGTGAGCGCTATAGGTCCGCTTTTGGTTCTTCCCATGCTTTTTGATGAGTACCCAACAAGTGCAAGTTCAGCATCTCCGTTCTCGACGATTTTGGGTGTAGCAGGGTTGGCTGGAATAATTCTTTTCATGGTTGCGATGAGACGCTTTTCTGGCGGCTACAAGACCCCCGGCATCTTTGATAACGCGCTTTACGGCGTTCTTTCCAGCATTGTTGTATGCGTGGTGGCTGCCGTCTTAATGCTCGCTATCCTGCTCATGAACTGGGGCAACATAGTCTCCACTTTTAACCCTATCCCCTCCCAAATTAACTTCCAATCTATTCTTGGCTACGCGGTGCCTGCCATACCTTTCTTTTCTGTAGGCGGCCTGATCCAAGCTTTGTTCATGATGCGGGCGTTCAACCTGCTCGCCGCCAAGTCAAATGTGCGCTTGTTTAGAACTTCAGGTTTGGTACTCGTTGCGGGCAGCGTACTGGCACTAATTCTCGCATCTGTCGGGGCTTTGCTGTTTCTATCGGCTTCAATATCCGCCACAGCTGCCATACTAGCGTTACCATTCGCCAGCATAACAATAAACTCCTTAGCATGGATATTTGCAGCCAAAGCCTTCTTCTCCATGAAAACGCCAACAAACCAGCCGCCTCCAACCGCACCTGCTGCAGGACAAGCACGATATTGCCCAAACTGCGGCGCAGAAAACCTCTCAGAAGCTACATTTTGCACAAGCTGCGGCAAAAAACTGTGACATCCACTCAACTTTACGTCTCTCGAATGAAATCAGATATTTGCCGCCTATTAGGATCCTAATAGAAATTCATTGCAGAAACTATAGAGGGGGTCTACCCGTATTGACGGTTTCACACGCCAATAGCATGTTGTTTCCTTTATATAAGGGGGCTATAGTCTTTTCCGAGCAGATAGTCCACTATCGCCTAAACACCAAGCACTACGTTGTACATTGTCAAAGCTTTTTCAGCACCGATAAAGCCGCAACCACGAGAAATGTTATTCCTGCCCAGAACAGGCTTCCCGTGAAGAACCAGACTGCGAGCGCGAGAAGCACTGCTGGGATGAGCATAATGAGCAAACGAATGAGCATGATGATTATTACGCCGATTATAACGAGCACAACAAGAGCAATTATGTCAATCTGAGGAATAGAATCGAAAATTCCCAAAACCGCCAAGATTACTGGAAGAAGTTCGTCCACAATAAAACCTCCTCACCAACTAATACCGATAGACAGTAATATGCTTTTTCCAGAAAGCCTCACAGCACAACGTTTCAAGCGTTTGTTTTCGCCTTGATTTTTGAAAGAAATTCCTTTTGCATTTGAACAACGCCAAAGGTGGTGACTCTGAATTTCTCGTCAGCCGTCTTCGTGACCATATCGCTTTTCACAAGTTCACCTAAACGCGTACTGGTTATCTTACCGCTTTTTCCCAGTTTCGCCTGCAACTCCTCCTTTGAAACAACGTCACTCGCCATCAATCCCAGTTTGTGCCCCAAATAACCCACCAAAAGCCACATTAGCAAAGTCTCGTTATCCGTCAACCTGTTCTTAGAAACAAGCAAGTTTGCACCTTCCTCCGAAAACGCAATCAGGCCTTCACAATCCTTGGCTAACTGCTGCAAGTCAACGCTAAGCAAAAGCTTGTTGGCCACTTCAAACGAAGGTAGAAGCTCGCTGAAAAACTTGCTCAGCAAAAGCCAAGCTTCTTCAAGTGGAGCAGAAAACGTTTTCTCAACATCTTTATATTTCAAGTGGACTGAGACTTTTTCCGTATTTTCTGTCAACCCATTTTGCCTCTGAGCTTCGATAGAACCTCATCTTCAATCCACTTCTCACCCTGAATCGTCAGCTTAAAATCTGGTTTGCCAGGATCAGGCTTGAACACTTGCCCACGCTTGGTCATCTCATTCAACCGCGCAGGAACCATGCTTTTTATTCCACTAGACTCCAACAGCCTTGTTATGTGAGCAGCAGTGTTAGTCTTGTTTTCAGAAGCGTAAAGCACCAAACCCACTGCCTCGTAATGAGTGAGCTTCTCACGTGTAACTACAACTGGACCTTCCGTTGTCAACTCAACGATGCCTTTCAACTGCGCTCCCGAAGGCATCAGCCTGTCAGAAACAAAATCTGAAAGCTTCTCCACAAAATTCTCCGGCATCGCCTTCAACATGCTCAAGATCTCTTCAGGCGTTTCCCCTTCAATAACGACTTCGCCGAAAGGAGTTTTTATCCTCGCTTCGATCCGCTTCATTTCGCTTTTCCTCCAACGTTTGTGGGCTTCTTTTCAGCTAATATGTAAACAAAACCTGTATTCGTATTCCACCGCCGCACCATACCCTTGTCGGCAAGCTTGTTCAATGTCCTCTCTAAAGTACGTTTAGTATACGTAATTTTATTCGCTTTCATGGCGTCTTTCAACTCTTCCATGGTTCTCGGACGCCACTTCCCCCAATCAGTTTCCAAAAGCCCACGAACAGCCTCATCACAGTTGACCACACCCTCAATTGTTGGGTATGCTTGTGCAGGCGCTTTGCCAGTTTCCTTCCCTTTGGTTGCTGGCTCCGTTTTCACGGTCAACGTTGCAACTGTTTTCGGCTTCATGTTTTCAAAAGCTTTGTGAACGTTAGCGACTATAGTGGGAAGGTCCTTGAGGGTTTTTGTCACTTCTTCATGTGTTCCTTGTATTTCCACTTCGTATTCGCCGAGTTTTATTCGGAAGGCAAAACCTTCAGATTTCTTTTTAGCTGTTTTATTTGGCAATACTATCCCACGGATATACACGTATCTTATGCTTTTTAGGATTTGTGTCTTTTGAAATATTTCGTTACGGGAATATAGTATTATATAGTGAGACACAATATTCAAGCTAACTGCGGCCTAAAACAGGAGACACTCACTTGAGAAAAAAAGGAATAGCAATCTGGCTCTTCAGCAGCTTAACCGTAATATCCCTCATACACCTAATCGACGCAGCATCAGCATTACTTTTCAACAACCCCGCATACATTCTCCAACTTTACCCACTCATAAATCAGCAACTGCAACAAATACCCGTAGACATCTACCTCTACATAGCAGCTACTTCAACCATCATCCTATGGGCAATAACATGTCTAGTAGCATTCGACAACCCCGTAGAAACATTTCTGAACAAAGTACTATCAGACGTTAAAAACCAATCCACAACAGAAGCCCAAATCATAGAAAGCAGAAGCGAAGTCCTCGACCTCATGTACGAAACCATAGAAGCAGACAGCGAAACACTAGCACAAGTCAAAGACCTAATGCGAAACGTACGCGTCGAAGTCAAAGACATACAACCAATGAAAGAAACAATGGAAAAAACAAAAACAGAGCTAACCACCTTAAAAAGGCAAATTAAGACGCTTGAAGAAAAACTTCTCTTCAACATAATCTGCCCAGCCTGCGGAAAAATGTTACGAGCAGACTTCAAACTGTGTCCTTACTGCGGCGAAAACATAACTCTCCAAGAAAAAATGATGGCAGTCACAGACTACAAAAAGTAAACCCGCTCACTACTCCAACCGTTCTCTCAAAAGTGCACTAACAACCCCGGCATCAGCCTTTCCTCTAACTTCCTTCATCACAACACCCATAAGCATTCCGAAAGCCTTCTTCCCCAGTTGGTCAACCGACTGCTTGTTCTCCGCGATTACCCGGTCAACAAGCTGAGCTAACTCTGTTTTTGAAAACATTTTCAATCCAAGACAATCAACCGCATCTTGCAGGTTTTTACCTTCATTTTCTGAAAGCCAGACAAAAACGTCTGCCACAGCCTCCTTCACAACTTCTCCCAAGCCGACACCCTTGAAAATCTCCATCACTTGACCATCAGTAACTTCCTCGACTGCGACGCCGTCACGTCTCAGCGACTTCAAAGTTTCAGTAAGAAACACTGCAACCGTTGTGGCTGCCACACCGCTTTCCTTCACGATAACCTCAAACAACCCGCCGTATTCTGAATCAATAATCTGCGTAGCTAACTTCTCGTTCAGGTCATACTGCTTCATTAACCGCTTAAACTTCGTCTCTGCAGGTTCAGGCAAATTCGAGCGGATTTTCTCCACCAAAGCACTTGTTATCTCTGATGGCGGAATATCAGTTTCAGGATACATCCTCGCCGCGCCAGGTCTTGGACGCATATACCGGGTTGT
>CAZINA010000073.1:3517-5608 GCA_964540545.1 uncultured Candidatus Bathyarchaeia archaeon | reverse complement strand
CCGAATGCCCAACGTTTATGATGGCGCCTGAAGAACACATCGCTCCAAAAGTTCCGGTTGTTACAACGTCTACTTCTCGGAAAGCAACCTCGACGCCGCTGCTTTCAACGAGCTTTTTCATTTCTTCGGCGGTTAAAACTTGGGCATCGCCCTTTCTAATTTTCGTGTTTATTTCGTCGATTGTTCGGGTATTTTGTTTGGTTTTTAGTTTCGTTTACCTCCAACCGATAACCAACCGAAAGGGGCAAACGTGTATTAAAGTCTTTTGGAAGTTTCTATACGTTTAGACTATACGTATAGGTTTTACGTATAGGAAGTTTCACCACAGCTTCCACGGCAACTCGTCCATGTACTCGTTCAAAGAACGAATAGAGTTGCCATTGTGACCTCTCTGTTTCAACACCCGCACAAGAGCAGAAGCCAACTCCAAATTCGTGATCACTGGAACGTTGAATTCTACCGCTTGCCGCCGGATGATGTAGCCGTCAGTCAAGACATCCGAGTAGTTTCTACTCTTGTTCCCCATTGGAACATTTATCACCAAATCTATCTTTTGGTTTTGAAGATAATCAAGAATGTTCGGGTTTTCACCAGACTCTTTAACTTTGCTCAGCACTGCTACACTGTTTATTCCAGAGGCTTGAAGCGCTTCAGCCGTGTGTTCAGTAGCGTAAATTTTGAAGCCCATCTCCTCAAACGCCTTCGCCAAAGGAACAACCCTTCTTTTCGGTTCTTCACCGCCAACCGTTATCAACACTGAACCGCCCTTGGGGGGAATACGGAACTCGGCAGACTGCAAAGCCTTCGAGAACGCGTCATCGAAATTCTTACCTAGACATGCTACTTCGCCTGTGCTTAGCATTTCAACACCTAACACCGGGTCAGCCCCGCTTAAACGCATAAAGCTGAACTGGGGCACTTTCACGCCGAAATGGTTTGGAAGCGGCAAACCACACACCTGCAACACTTCTTCAAATTTCTTGCCAAGCATAGCCAACGTGGCAAGATCAATCAGGTTCACACCCCGTGTCTTGCTCACGAAAGGCATCGACCGCGACGCACGCAGGTTACATTCGATAACTGAGACTTCACCGTCCTTGACAAGATACTGGATGTTGTAGGGCCCTTTAATTTTTAAGGCTTTCACGATTTTCTGTGTTGCATCTTCAATTTTCTTCTGAACCTCATTGCGAAGCGTTTGAGGCGGAATACTCATGGTTGCGTCGCCGCTGTGAACACCCGCGTTTTCCACATGCTCCATTATAGAGCCTATAAAGCAGGTTTCGCCGTCGTAGACGCCGTCAACCTCAACCTCCTTGGCTTTGTTAACGAATTTTGAGATTACAACTGGCTGGTCTCGGGAAACCTTGGCCGCCAACTTTAGAAAGTTTTCCAGCGCGGTCTCGTTATACGCCACACGCATCGCGCTACCTGACAGCACATAACTGGGGCGCACAATAACTGGGTAACCGATTTTCTCCGCGAACCGTTTAGCAGCGGTTATGGATTTCAGTTTGCTCCAGCTCGGCTGGGGAATCCCCAAGTCATCTAAGAGCGCACTGAACTTTGACCGGTCCTCGGCCACGTCAATGTCCTCTGCGGAAGTGCCTAGCAGCTTCACGCCGGAATTCGCTAGTTTCAAGGCCAAGTTATTTGGAATCTGACCGCCGACGCTGGCGATTACGCCTAACGGATTTTCCTTCTCGTAAATGTCTAGAATGCGCTCGGTGGTTAATTCTTCGAAGTATAGTTTATCGGAGACATCGTAGTCTGTTGACACGGTTTCAGGGTTGTAGTTCACCATTATGGCTTCTTGGATGTTGTTCTTCTTAAGCGCCCAAATCGTGTTGACGCCGCACCAGTCGAACTCTACACTTGAGCCTATTCTGAAGACCCCCGAGCCTAACACGACAACTTTGCTCTTGTCGTTGCTTAGGTCGATGTCGTCTTCGTCTCCGCCGTACGTCAAGTACAAGTAGTTGGTTTTGGCTGGCCATTCAGCCGCCAACGTGTCAATCTGCTTTATAACTGGGATTATATTCGCGTCTTTTCTGAATTTTCTTATAGCCGACTCGGTGGTTTTCTGGCAGA
>CAZINA010000073.1:0-3417 GCA_964540545.1 uncultured Candidatus Bathyarchaeia archaeon | reverse complement strand
ATATTCGCGTCTTTTCTGAATTTTCTTATAGCCGACTCGGTGGTTTTCTGGCAGATGGCGATTTGTTCGTCGGAGAAGCCTATGCGCTTTGCTTCTTTCACAATCTCTGCTGCATCGCTATCAGCAAGGTCTAGATTGCATAGTTGGTTTTCCATGTCAACGATGTTCTTGATTTTATAAAGGAAGAACGGGTCAACACCGCTCAGATGATAGATTTCCTCGATGGAAATACCCATTTTCAAGGCTTTTACTATCTTGTAAAGCCGCTCGTCAGTCGGGTTAGCCAGCACATCTTTGATTTTCTCGGCTGATTCAGTTTCCGAATCGTCTTCGTTGCACACCAAACCCTTTCTTCCTATGTCTAACATCCGCACCGCTTTCTGCAACGCCTCTTCCGTACAGCGCCCAATAGCCATAACTTCGCCTACAGAACGCATCTGGGGTCCTACGTGACGGTCTGCCTTCTTGAATTTCTGCAAATCCCATCTGGGAATTTTGATTGTAACGTAGTCCAAGGCTGGTTCAAAACAGGCGGTAGTTACCTTGGTTACTTTGTTTATGAGTTCTGGAAGAAGATAGCCAATAGACAGCTTAGTGGCGATGTACGCCAATGGATAGCCTGTTACTTTGCTTGCAAGTGCAGAGCTTCTTGACATGCGCGAGTTAACTTCTATAACCCGGAACTCTTCAGACTTCGGGTGTGCAGCCCATTGTATGTTGCATTCTCCGATTATGCCTAAACGTCGTATGGCTTTTATCGCTGCCGACCGCATAAGATGGTATTCACGGTTTGACAGCGTCTGAGAAGGCGCAATAACAATTGAGTCGCCCGTGTGAACACCCATCGGATCCAAGTTTTCCATGTTGCAAACAATCAAGCAGTTGTCCGCGTAGTCACGCATGACTTCGTACTCAAGTTCCTTCCAGTGACCCACATACTCCTCCACAAGCACCTGGCTTATTCTGCTCTGAGCCAAACCACGTGTAACTATTTCTCTTAATTCCCAAGCGTTGCGAGCTACACCTGCACCTTTGCCGCCGAGAGTGTATGCCACTCGAATTATAACGGGGTACCCTATCTGGTTGGCAATTTCTAAAGCCTCCCCAACGGTTCGGGCAGCCTTGCTTTTCAACGGGGCAACATTAGCCTTAATCATAACTTGCTTGAAGCGCTCTCTGTCGCCAGTATCTTCTATAGCCTCAACAGGCGTCCCCAGCACTTTCACGTTGTGTTTTTCCAAGACGCCGGTTTTTGCGAGTTCAATGCCGCAGTTGAGCGCGGTTTGCCCTCCGAACCCCAAGAGGATGCCATCGGGCTTTTCTTTCTGGATTACTTTTTCCACATACTCGGGAGTTACAGGGAGAAGATACACTTTTCCTGACAGACGAGGGTCAGTTTGTATGGTGGCTATGTTCGGGTTGATGAGAACTGTTTCGATGCCCTCTTCCCGCAGGGCTTTGAGGCACTGGCTGCCTGAATAGTCGAATTCGGCGGCTTCGCCGATTTTTATGGCGCCGCTTCCCAGCACCAGAACTTTCTTTATCCACTCGAACTTTGGCATTTTAGGCAGCCTCCAACATTTTTGCGAAAGTGTCAAAGAGGAAACCTGTGTCGTAGGGTCCAGGTGAAGCTTCAGGATGCCACTGCACCGCAAAAACTGGTTTGCTCTTGTGTTTGACGCCTTCAACCGTCTTGTCGTTGGGGTTCATGAACCAAGCTTCTAAAGGCGTGTCCTTGATGGATTCGTTTGCGATAGCGTAACCGTGGTTCTGAGTTGTAATGTAGCAGCGTTTGGTTTTCAAGTCAAGGGCAGGCTGGTTCTGGGAACGATGCCCATACTTCAGTTTGTAAGTGTCTCCGCCTAAGGCTAACGTCAATATCTGGGCGCCGAGGCAAATCCCCATCAACGGAACTTTTTCAACGACTTCACGAATGGCATCTATTGTCTTGACGCAATTTTTCGGGTCGCCGGGACCGTTGCTCAGGAAAACTCCGCTTGGCTTGTACTCCATGATTTCTTTAGCGGAAAAATCGTATGGAACACGTACCACGCTGATTCCACGCTTCAACAGGTTCCGGATGATATTGTATTTTACTCCGCAGTCGATTAGCACGACAGTGTGTTTCCCGTCAACCTTGTAGTGAACAGGCTCTTTCACGGAAACTTGCCGTGCCAAATCGGTTAGGTTAGGGTCAGGTATGCTTTTCGTTTCCGTCAAAAGTTGGTCCAAGTCGGGTTCTTCTCCAGCCTCGCATACCTTCAGGATTCCAAGCATCACACCGTGTGCCCGAAGTTTCTTTGTGAGGCGTCTAGTGTCTACACCGTAGATTCCCGGAATGCCCTCGTCGGACAGCCACTTGTCCAAGGTTCTTGTTGAAGCCCAATGATACGGGTTATGACACAACTCATGGATAACCAGACCCTGCACTTGAATGCGGTCTGACTCGAAGTAAAGGGGGATGCCGAAGTTGAGGTCGTAAGGCGGCACACCGTAGTTGCCAACAAGCGGGTAAGTTAAGGTGAGAACTTGACCCTTATATGACGGATCAGTGAGCGCTTCGGGGTAACCAACCATGGATGTTGAGAAAACTACTTCGCCCGAGGTTTTCTTCGACGAACCAAAGCCTTTGCCGACGAAGAGGGTGCCGTCTTCTAAAATTAGAACCGCTTTTTTGCTTTTTTTGATGGAAGTATGTTCTGGGACCAAAGCCCTATTCTACCTACAATTTCATGTTTTTAAGTTTTGCGTTTTCACCGGAGTTCACAGGTAAATATGACTGGACAGCATTTTTCAGGTTATTTTCCGCTTCTTCAAGCTTCTTGTCCATCTGAATTATATCGGTTTTTGTTGCAAACCATTTTTTCTTCCATACATCTAACGTTTTTTTAACCTCTGTTGGAGCAGGTCCACCCTTGACGTTGCAGGCTTCAACCAGCGCAAGCGGGTCTGCAAGCGCTTTCAGGTCTTCAGCCTTAACAGTTAACTTGATGCCTACAGCTTCCTTGGCCGCTTTCTGCAACATCGCGGGCGTAGCATCGACGAAAGTCAGTTTTGCCTCTATCAACGATTTGACGAAGGCACCCACTATCTTGTGAGCCATTCGGAACGGAACATCATATTCTCTTACAAGCACGTTAGCCAGCTCGGTTGCAGCCACAAAACTTGCGTTGGCTTTGTCCGAGACATCGGCAGTTACTTTCAGTTTGGGAAGCAGCTTGTGGAACATGTCCAGCGAAGCATGCACATTTTCTATGGATGCCCATAGTTTAGGTGTGATTTCCTGAAAGTCAAGGTTATACGTGGACGGTAGACTCTTCACTGCAGCGACTGAAGCCACAAAATCGCCTAGCACGTGGCTGGCTCTTGCACGGATAACCTCCAAGACTTCAGCGTTCTTCTTTTGAGGCATAATGC
>CAZINA010000072.1:0-6042 GCA_964540545.1 uncultured Candidatus Bathyarchaeia archaeon | reverse complement strand
GCAGCTTATGTAGCAGCTGTAGCATGCAAGGCAGTATTGACAAGCGTAGCATGATTCGCAGACCTCGCAACCAACTTGGCATGATGTCTCACAGCTAGTTTGACATGAAACCTCACAACCAACATGGCATGGCGGCGGACAAACGCTTTCTGTTTGGTAAATGCGGTAAATGTTCACTCTTCCGCCTTCACATGGAGGGCAGTCAGTATCGCATCCATCGCATAATATTAAGTCAACATCGGCGCCAGAATCAAGTAGCAGCTCTAAAGTGTTAACCGCGCCTGGGTTGTCATTGTAGGTGGGCGCGCATGCGGGGTGTATGGCTAAGTCGACGCTGTGGGCTTGATGCCATGGAAATCGGGTGTGGTAGAAGTTAAGCCAGTGACCCCCGTTAACTCTAATTCTGAAGTTAACATCAGGTCCTTGAGAATAACCGCTCAGAGTGACGTTGTTGAAATTGAAGAGGCAACTTTTGCGGTCAATGTAGTTATTTGATGGATTCTGTGGGTTCGTCCATGTCCAACTAGCAGTCTGTCCTGGCGAAACTCTCGTTATGTGGTTATCATAACCAAAATCGGTCCAGCTAAGACCGCCGCAGCTTTCATAGTTGCAGGGGTAATCTTGGCGCGGAGAAAATTCTTGTGCGTGTTCTGGGTATGACTGCTCTGGTCTGCATATTATATTCGGCGCGCACGCCCCAGGCACACCAGTACATTTTGTCGGGGGCTCGTCGCACGGTAGATAGCACATCTGGTATGTTCGGAAAATGGTGAATCCTTGGATATAGACGCCAACATCTGGGTCCATGTTAACAAACTCAATAGAGTTTGTACCCGGCTCAGTCAAAATGTCAGGTATGATATCCTTAAAAGGTACAAGTTCAATGGTTTCTATTAGGTCGTATCCTGCCCGTTTGCTGTGGTAACGGTACATCCAATTTAAGTCGTTGCCATTTATCTTGAAGTGTATTGGTCCAACAAAAGGTCTTGTAGAGCTTGAGGTAGTGTGGATTTTGTAGGTAACGTTGCAAGTCTGGGTTGCCTTTCCATTGTTTCCATCTTCGTGGTAGCATTGTGGCTGGGTAAAGGTGAAGTAAAGAGGACCACTGGAACCACCATTGGGTGCTAAGTAAATGTCAGTAGCCTTAGGACCCCAAATCGTAATTCCTTTTTGCCCTTGAGTGCCATAGTTTTGATTGCAGTTTCCTTCGTCTGGACCTGGTATATGGTCATTAAACACTACCATAAATATCACCTCCTTTTCATTTAATCGTTCTTTTGGTTTGTTTCAATTTTGGCGACGGCCTGAAAGCCAAGAATAGGATTGCGTAATGGTGCCGCTTGATGGAACTGGTGGTTTCTTTGCAAGAGTTCCGAGAATTCATTACTTGTCGTATTTTGGATTCCAGCCGTTTTTTCGATCAGGCATTTTTCGCCTGCTAACGCTATTATCGCAAGAGAACTTAAGAAAGACGAAATGTTTCGGCAACATGTTCTGTGAAATTAACCGTCTTTTTTCCAGAAAACAACCTTAAAACTGAGTGGAAGAATGGACTAGAAATAGTTAACATTTGAGTTTTTTGAAGTACACTATAAAACCTGCAATAACAACCACTGAGACTATAACAGCCACAACCCCTGTTATAAGGAAAAGATCTTGCGACGGCAAAGGAGACGGGGTTTCTTCTGAATCGCCAAAAGCGTAAAGTGCATTACCATTGCCTGCGTAAACTACGCCGTCTACAATGGCTGGAGAGGAAACACTATAGTACTCGACGGATGGAAAGGTGTAATTCCATATTTCAGCGCCTGTTGAAGCATTAAAAGCAGCTATGCTTATGCTGTCTCCTATGTAAACTACACCACCAGCAACAGCTGGAGAAGAAGCGCTTCCGCCTGTTGAATTCCACAGTAGTTCTCCTGTGGAAGCATTAAAAGCATAAATGTTGACGCCAATGGAGCCTACATAAACATAACCGTCAGCTACTGCAGGCGAACTGCTGCTAAATACGCCCGGAATCGAATAATTCCATATTTTGTCTCCAGTTAAAGCATTTAAGCAGTAGATGCTGTCACGTCCGCCTACGTAAACTTGTTCGTCTACAACTGACGGAGACGAATCCATATAGCGTGAGGGCTCGTTCATGTTGTAGTTCCATAGTTTTGTGCCGGTCAAAGCGTCAAGAGCGTAAATGTTGCCATCCCCAGACACGAAGTAAACACGACCGTACGCAACCGCGGGGGATGAAGTTACTTCGCCTCCGGTTATGTAATTCCATATTTTGCTGCCAGTAGTTATGTTGAGAGCAAAGATACTTTTGCCCAAAGCGGAGCCAAAGTAGATCATGCCTTCAGCAACTGTAGGAGAGGTATACCCCTGAAAGTCAGTGTAATTTAACACCGGTTCGCCTGTATATGCGTTGTAAGCAGTAAGTGGCGTGTAGACACAGCCTTCATAGAATGCCGGAGACGAAGCTGGCAAACCTGCTGGTAAACTTTGATTCCACACTTGGCGCCCATCTGATGCCCTAATACAATAAAGATTGCTTAAATCGAGTATATAGACGCAGCCATCTGCTACGACCGGAGAACCACCATGCCCTTTTTGGGCAGTCCACAGCACGACCGGTGTTGTCAATCCAGAACTCCTAGAATAGCCCGTGTGGGAAGGGTCATGGTGAAACATTGGCCAGTTGTCATCCGAATAAGCCTGCACCGCTAAATCTGTTGTTGCTAAGTAAGCTGTTAATAGAAGGGTTGTTATGAAGAGGAGAGGGGTCCAGTTAACCTTTGACATACCTAGACAAACCAACCTAAATAGTATATTAAGCAACACGATATTTCAAACTGTCGGAAAAACCTTTTCTCCACTACACACTAAGCATCCTCCAGATGAAGAGCAACAACTCTACGTTCTTAATCAACGCAATACAATTTTGTCAGAAAAAGGCTTCATGACCGGCGTCACTACAACTTACAACTATAACAGCTTAACACAAAAATAGGAAGTACCCTTTCTTTTACTTATCAGGTAGCTGATTGTCAAGCATTTTTAGTGCTTGAAGCAGAACCTTGGTTTTAGGGCTTTCCCGATTCAATTTTATTACTCGAATTTTTCCATGTTTAACCTTAACAGGATACTCATTAAATATTATACCCATCTCTTCCAGTATTCCAAGGTTCCTGTTCACCTCATTATAGGTACTACCAACCCTACGCACAAGTTCCATTATCCGAATTTCTTCTGTCATAGACAGCTCTCTTAGCATATTCTGCCTCAAGGACGAAGCAAGCAACTTTCTGTGGTTCAAACAATCAACCCTCTTCGGACACACAGTTTTCACTCGTTTTCTATCGTCTACTTCAGTTAGATTGAGTTATGCTGACAAATGTTCGTTGGAAAAATCACGGGAAATCTATCATCATTCAGTCTCATAGGCTAGCTTTTTGCATATTCTGGGTTATTGATTTTTGTGCCGCATCTTCGGCATTTGTAACTGTGAATTTTCCTTCGGCAGCTATGGCATTTGCTCTGCTTCATTAATGTTCCACAGGCGGGACAAACGAGGTTAGGTGCAGCCATCAGCCAGTCACTCCAGGTTGTTGATTAACTGTAAATCTAATGGCGATGTTATCCCAAGAGCAGTCAACAGGCATATTGAGATTAGTATTTGTTACTTGTTGTGATCCTATTTCTTTTGAATTACATGGGCTTTTGAATTCAGACAAGCTATACTCGTAGGTGAAAACAAATCTGTCTTCATAGAGACGCTTTGGTTTTTCAAGCAAAAGAGCAGTTTTTGGCATCTTAACGCTTATCATTCTCACACATCCAGATTACCAATTACCTTTGAATCCATTAAGGAACACGAAATGTTTACGAAACACTCTGCCAGCGCGATCGGCGCTCAACTCAGAACGAGCTATCGAAAACACAGTGGCGATTAACAACTCTGAACTATACAAAGGAAAGGGTGGCACCAACAAAAAAGAGGTGTTAGGGAGCTTGCAACACTTTTTCAGATTCTAGTTGTTCTAGCACTTGAAGCAAAAGCACTGTCTTAGGATTTTCCCGATTCAACTTTATCAATCGCATTCGCCCGCAACGAGTATTCGTAATTATGTCTTCTTTTTCTAAGATGATAAGATTCCTGTTCACTTCATTATACGTGCTGTTTATTTTACGCACAAGACCCATCACATTTATTTGCCTGCATTCGGACAACCCTTTCAGAATCTTCTGCCTGAGGGATGACGCTAATAATTTCGTAAGCTCCAAATTAAGCCACCTAATTGAGCCCCACAACCTAACATAAGTTGTTAAGAACTTTAAAGTAAGACGAACAGTTTCGGAAATATAGAGGTAAATTAAAGTGTGCCCGAAAGGTTCAATTCAATGGAAATCCAGGCAGACTGAAGTTACATCTTCATTTAAGAAAAGTTTTACGAGTACATGATGTCCCAAAAATTCTGGCTTTGGGAAATATTTCGTCTTGCTAATAAGTTTAACGGCGCTATAGCTGTTCTGAGGTGGCGCAATCCTTGAAAAAATCGACACTGAAAATTAGAAGTAAATACTCCGATTGTATAAAACGAGTCAACAGGAGAACCCTAACATTAACAACTAGAGGTTTCATACTTAACTGTACGAACAAGATCACCCATGCTGAAGAACAGAAGTTCGATTGGCGAAACGCCCTAATTGATGCAACCATCACGAGTGCAATCACATTTTTCAGCGCTCTAGGCGGGGGCGCCGTAGCAGGACTCAACAGCATAAATATGATAGAATCAGCTGCTGTGGCCGCTTTTTCACAGTTTTTCGTTTTCTTGGCTTTGAAACGTGGACTCGTGCAACCGAAAGAGGTTCAAGCTGGATAAGCCCTAATTCTAACACTGAAGGCAACGATGTCTCAACTATTATTCAACAGTCAAGACTTATCTTCGCATATCACGGGAAGGATTAGGGACTTCTCTTGGTCTGACCCTGTGGATTCAATATAAAAGGCAATCCAGTCTTGAAAGATTTTTCACTTTAACCAGACTCTCTCTACAGTTGAGAATAGTCTTTTCCTCTAACCTATTATAAGCTGAAACATTCAAAATCAATGCCGATTTTATATGAATCTGGAGACGTTGATGGCTTCTTCATGCAGACGAAGAATAATGCAGGTTCTCTTAAGTATTGGACAAACCAACGTTATGGATCTTGTACGGCGCGTAAATAGCACCTACAACCAAGTCAACTCAAACCTGCAAATTCTGCACAAGGAAGAAATTATCTTCGATGAGCATTTAGGCCGAATGCGAATGATAAAGCTGAATAAAGAAAACCCGAAAACGCTGCGTCTACTTCAAGCACTGAAAATTCTGAATTCCTGAAAGCTGAAAAGCCAAAACAGCCCCCGCGCCTCAACGAAACCGTGACCCGAAATTCCAGAAACATGTTGAACAAAAAAAGAAGCGCTGCCCATGAACCATGTGGAAAGTATGATTCCATGCTGTTTGTGTTTTGCGTGTGTGTTGAACATTTCAATGGCAGTGTTTATTAGTTAGTACCTTCTGGCGTCTTTAGAAGAGACTGGAGAGGAGAATTATAATGTTGCCAATGTTCTTTCTAAATCTACGCGTATTTACTGATTGCTTCCCTGCCAAGTCAAACCTGCGGAATAGAATTCATCCATTAAGGAGCATACGATTACGTTGAACTTATATAAAATATTAGCTTCATCTTGTCGTCAAAAGATTTTGAAAACACTATCGGAGAAAAGAGGGATAACAATAATGAAGCTGGTGCGCATTGTCAATAGTACATATAACGAAGTTGACCGCAACTTGCGCATTTTAGAAAGGGAAGGCAATGTTACTCAACGATACGAAGGTCGTAAACGTGTTATCCGTTTGAATTTGAAAAATGAAAAAACAGTGATCTTGCTTAAACTCCTGATGATTCGGGATGGTGCCCTTGACCTCGAACAACTTCGAAGGAATCTAAAACGTGTCTTGGAAAACACCCAAAAAAAGAATAAAATTGCAAAAAATT
>CAZINA010000071.1:0-6361 GCA_964540545.1 uncultured Candidatus Bathyarchaeia archaeon | reverse complement strand
CTTAGAAACATTCTGCTCAGCCTCACCCAACCACTTAGACATAATCGAAGCAGCATCAATCGAGTAAAAGTTAGCATCAATCTCCGTAGCAACCGCAGCCGCAAGCAAAGTTTTCCCGCAACCAGGCGGACCAAAAAGCAAGATACCTCTCGGCCAACCCAACGGAAACAAGTCAGGCCTCTGCACAGGATAAACAATAGCCTCCTTAACAGCTTTCTTGGCAGTGTCCAAGCCCACAACTTCTTCCCAGTTCACCTCAGGCTTTTCAGTAACCACAAGCTCCGTGCCAGGCTTTCCGTTTCCACCAGTGGCGGCTTCACCACCGTCTCCACCGTTATTAGACTCAGTCTGCATTTCAACAGGTGAAACAGCACCTTGCAGGGCTTTGATTCGCTCTTGATATGCAATTGCTCTTTGAACATAGACTTTGTTCAAACCGTATTCAGGGTAAAGCTGGACAAGCTGCAAGAGGCTCTCTATTGCTTTCTGATACAGCGTTATAGCTCTACCTTTCGACCCTTGCTTATCCAAGCGCACAGCATCTAAAGCGTAAGCCGTCGCGGCTTTTTCAAGTTCATGTGAAGCACTCAATGTTTACACCATTTTATTCAGGAGATCTCAACTCGATTTTTATTTTCCCTTGAGTCCCTAAACTTTCAAGGGCTTTCTCAATTTCTTCATTCGAAGTGTTCAAAGCACTCGAACAACGGGTTAAATCTATTTCACCGTTACTCTTACGTACGTATTCAAGAAGCATATCCTCAATAGAGGGCTTCTCAACCGTCAATGAAATTTCTTTAATCTCAGATTTCTTATAAGAAAACAGGGTTTTTGACGCTTCCTCACTGAAATCCATCCCGGTTTCTTCAGTAGTTTTGCGTCCGACCACTTGCGAGGAGCTAGCTGACAATGCAACAAGTTCGCGTATGGGAGCTGCTTTTTCTTCGGCTGCAATAGGTTCAGGTGGCTCAGGAAGACTTTCAGACAGCTTCTGCTCAAGGAAACTTGAAACTTCGTCCAGTACTTCTTCGCCGGCGGCTGTCTTTTTGCCAACAGGAATCAAAGACTCGTCAGCTGAGATTTTTGTCGCGCAAAGAGTGTCTCGTATCGTCTCGTTAACGTGGTTTAATTCAGTGGAAACATCAGGCAAAACCTGGAACAGATCTGATGAAACGTTTTGCAGAAGTTTAAGAGCAGGCTTCAAGTCAATAACGATGTCGCTAAGTTCCTTCAACGTCTCCAGCCGAAGAACTACACGTTCAATGGCTAACTGCACGCTGTAAAGAAACTTTAACAATTTCCTTACTTCAGCGATCTCGTTAGCGCACATCGAGGCTCTTTCTTTATTATTCCTCTTCAAAGCACCCGTGCAAGATTCAAAAAGTATGCGATCTCGCTCTTTTAATCTGTAGCTTGCCTGTTCTAGCTTGTTCTGCTGAATCCTAAGTGTATATATCGACTTAGAAGCAATTTCACGTACCGGTGGAGGGGTTGACCGTGATAAACCGCGTATGCTTTTTCCCTCCGCCCGCTACCTCACGCGTTAGGCTATATTCCAGCCTTTCCGACTTCTTTCACGTAGACGACCACTGGAGGCTCTGGAAGTTCAGGCGCCTCTTCAGGAGTCTCATCAGGGATTTCTTTAGGGGTTTCGTTTATTGTTTCTTCAGCAGTTTCCGCAGGGGTTTCGGTTGAGGTCTCGGTTGGGGTTTCGTTAGCTGTTTCCTCGGTTATTTCTGTGGTTGTCTCGTTTGTTTCTGCTGGGGCTTCTTCTTTGTCTGGCTCATTGGAGATTGGGCTGGTTTTTTGTTCTTGTTTGTTTGAGTCGCCTAGCATTATGTTTGAGAGTTTGCTTTTGGTGAGTTCGATGTCGCTTTTCTCTGTGTTGGCTCGTTTGAGGTTTTCTTGAAGCAGTGTGAAAGCTGACTGGTAGGCTTCTTCGTCAACTTGTCCTATTTCATGCTCCAGTTCGAGGTTGACAACTGCGTATCCTAGTGTTTTTATCTCTTGGTTGCAGCGTGTGATTTCCTTGTCAGCTTCTTCTGAGAGTTCCTGCGCGTCTTTCTTCAGTTGGTTTAAAACAGCTTCAAAGTTGTTATGTAGTTCTTGGTAAAGGTCTGGAGAGATTTTTCTTTTTTCAGCTAAGTCTCTAAGAGCTTGGTTTTTGCGCCAGATGAGTGGTATCTGATTACAGAGAACGCTTGCTTGTGATTTGAGGTTCGATGTGAAAATGACTTCGGCACCATTGAATTTCAGGTGTTCCATAGACTGTTTCATGAATTTTCCGTCATTAGATTCGACGTATACACCGTCGAATTTCCCGTTTGGGGTTAATGCGAAAGAGGCAACTTTTCCGACGATGCGTCCATATTCATCTTTGATTGGTTTACCGATGGAAAGAAAAAGATTGGAGTTGTTGGCCATGTTTTTTTCTCCTTAGTTTAGTAGCTCTCTGTTGTTTTCTCTGTTTGCGCTGCTGCGGTGGCTGGCATACCTGCGGGTAGATCTGGGAACTTGTCTTTGACTTTCTGTTCTGCAACTGTTGCGGCTTCTGAAAGGATTTTTGATGCATCCTCGTTTACAGTGTCGAAGTTCAGTGTCATTCCTGATCCTTGGCCTGCTTCGATCATTATTCCGCTCAGCATGTTTCCGATTTCGCCTAGTTCAGTTTCTGCTTCAGGGAATACGCTTACTAGTCCTGTTCTGACGTTTCGTAGAACTCCAACGGCTGGTCCTAAGGTGGATACTACATCTCCAAGTTCGGATACGGTTCGTAACCTTAACACTATCTGTTCAAGGGCGAGTCTGGCGTTTATTATTAGCTTCTCCATCTTGCGGACTTCTGCAAGCTCGTTGGCGAAGACGTTGGCTCGTGCGGTGTCGTGTTTGGTGTAAGCATCAACTATTCTCGCGAAGATTGCTTTGTCTCTTTGGCTGAACCTGTCTGTGGCTTGGTCGAGTTTCTGCACTTGTAGTTCTATTCGTCTGACAGCGAAGTCGAGTCGTGGCTTCAGTGGTCCTGGCGGATTTACAGCTTCTTTTATGCGGTCTGTGAAAGGTTGTTCACCCCGTTTAGTTTCCCATTTTTTTGCAAATCTTTCTGACAAATTAATACCTCCAGCACAAACGATGTATTTGAAATATCTTATACATTGTTAATATGTTGACAATATGCACGTATATACGTAGAGATATACGGGGTGGAAAAACTTGTTTTCGGCTTTAATTAGAAAATTAAAAGACAGGGTAGTCACTATTCGGATATTAGACAAAAACGTGTAAGTTAGACTAAAAAGAGGCGTAATCCAATCCTAAAACAAAAAGGTGAATCGAATGGGTGAAAGATTAAAAGTATTCGCAATTGTTGCACTTTTGGGTTTCATGGCAGGAGTAATAGCGCAGCTGACAGCAGTATTCGTTATCCCTTGGGTAATCTCAATCCTACCAGCACTTGGTCCTTTGACGAGCTACTTGATCTCAGGAGTTGCTGGTGCCGTGCTAACTGTTGGAATCGTAAGCGTATGGGCATACTTAACAGGCAACAAAACTCGATAAATACAACAAAACCTCCACTTCCTTTATTTCAGCAACGAAAACCTACTTTATGGAACCTTCTGGTTTCAATTTTTTAGTTTTACATGAGTCAACTTAAGGAGTAGAGCGTAGTTTGACTTCAGGCTTCTTGGTGGACTCAGAAGCGGAAAAAGCACTCACTAGCCTTCAGCTTAAATTCCCCGCATTCAGCTTCAGCGTACCTCGATTTCCTCATCGTCCAATAGGTTAGGAGATTAAACGGCTTAATTTGCATTTTCCATAGTGTAGCAATGTTTCTGTTGCGTGATTTTTTGTCTATACCCCCTCTATATATAGAGTCAACTGGTGTTTAGACTAGTGGTTATGCGGACTTAGGCTTTTCTTAAAAAAGTTGAGGGAATTTTTGATTGGGGGTTACTGTTGTTTTGTTGGTGTGTGTTGTCGTTTTCTTTTGAAAACTAGCGTCGCGGCAACGATGGCTACTACGATTGCGATTGTGATGATTGCTATTAGGGTGAAGTCGGGTGGTGTTGTCTCGTCGGTTTCGGAAGAGGAAGCGGCGCTCAGGTCTATGACAACTTTGTGTTCGCTGTGCGAGTAGGTGAATGATAGAACCCACGAGTCCGTTTGTGATTCGCTGGTGTATGTTACTTGTTGGTTATCAACGTAGACTGTGAGGTCGGATATGTCGCTTATGAGGGATTTTGGAATGTAGAGGGTAACGTATCCTGTGGTGTCTGAAGGGCCGGATGCGGTGAAGCTTAGTTTTTTGGTGGTTGAGTTGAAAGCGAACTCTGTTATGGTGGAGTTAGAGTTCAATGAAAACAGGGTTTCCTCTGAGTAGGGTGTTAATGCAAGGTTGACTGTTGTGCTTGTTGGATTAAATGCTGAGTTGCCTGCCCAGCTTGCTTTAACTTTGATGTCCCCTGTTGCCTGCGGCGTCCACACAGCCGCGAATCCACCATCAGAACCAGTGTTCACCGAGGTTAAGCTTGCCCAATCATCGCCGCCTGTGACGCTGTACGAAATCAAGACGGTTTCTCCGGAGATAGCAGCGCCGTTATACGACAATTTACCACTGATGTCAACCTTGAAGTCTGTAGATGAGGTGGCTGTGCCTTTACAAGAGACATCAATAGTAGGCGTTGGTTTGGTAGGAGACGGAGTAGGCGTGGGAGTTGGGGTAGGTTCAGGTGATGATTGGAGATATATTTTAATTATTATGCGAGTTTCGGAGTCTTCAATAGCTATGCAGTGCTCGCCCTCCTCAGCTGTTGGGATAGTGGCGGTTGTGTCAAAAGAACCTGTCGAACCAGCGATTGAAGTACCAATGATGTTCGCTTCAAGCCATTCGCTGCCAGTTAGAGTTCCTACAACAGTTGTGCCATCCCACCTGACGTAAATAGCGTCGCCAGGATGGAACCATTTACCGGAAACCGTAATTGTATCACCTGCATTAACTTCAACAGTTGAAACCAAGTTCGTGGCGTCACCATAGAGCCCAGTTGCGATTGCACTTCCAACTCTTTTTATCCCCCTCATGTACTGATAGTAATCTGCAGTACAGTAAATGCTACCGCTAATTTCCGTCCTGAAAGAAAGCACATCGTAGGTCTCAGAATAATCACCCGACCATAAAGATTGCCCCAGATCAGGCATCTCGGTTGTATATGTGATACTTCCTTCTACTGTAGAAGTTACGGAACCCAAATAATTCCATGTGCCATAATAGGGATCGAGATACATAAGGTCCACAGAAGTTTCCGGGAGATAACCTGAACCAGTGAACTGAACAGAAGCGCCACCTGGACCTGAAGACGGAGAAATCTGCAATGTACCCCGAGACAGGGAGATTTTTATTATTACGCGGGCTTCAGAGTCCTCAACAGCTATGTAGTGCTCACCACCCGAGGCTTCGGGAATAGTAATTGTTATTTCAAAAGAACCGTCGGAGTCAGCGATTGTGCTGTTAAGATAATCCATTGCACTCCATTCTTCGCTGGTTACTGTTCCCACAATGGCTTCGCTGTCCCACTTGACATAAATTACATCATTATAATAGAACCATTTGCCAGAAATAGTCAAGATGTCACCCGGTTTAACTTTGACAGTTGAAGCCAAGTTTGTTCCATTTCCGTAAAGCCCATAGGCAGTTTCGTTTCCAACAGTTTTTAGCCCTCTTGAATATTGATTGTAATCAGCGTAGCAATAGTCGATACCCCCGACTTGCGTCTTAAAAGAAACGGCACTATAAGTTTCAGACCAATCACCTGAACCCACCGATTTTCCCAAATCAGGCATTACAGAGTTAACCAAAATGCTTCCTGACGAGTCGCTAGTAGTGGTGGCCCAAGGATACCATAAACCGAAAGTCGGATCATAATACGACAGCGTTACATTTGCATTAGTACCATAACCTGAGCCAGTAAACTGGACAGGGACACCACCTGGACCTGAAGAAGGAGAAATAACCAGAGTCGAAGCATGAACCGACGTGTAAACTATTATGAATGCATCTGTTACTGCAACATTTTCAATTGTATCAAAGGCTTTGATAGTATAGTTTCCTACTGGTATATCGGACGGGATGGTACCGTTAATCCAGTTATCGCCAACTGTCCAATAACCATTATCGGCCGTGTAGTTGATATAAGAACCCATTGTAGCAACGTCGTAAACTGAAAATTTTGGACTGTAAACGGAATCACCAGCGGATATCTCTGAGGTGCTGTCATGGCTCAAAAGCAAATAAAACTCACTGGCGTCCCACGTCACGTCTCCAAAATAAAGGTTCACGTTGTCTCCAGCGAGTACTTCCTGGTTTGGA
>CAZINA010000070.1:0-6397 GCA_964540545.1 uncultured Candidatus Bathyarchaeia archaeon | reverse complement strand
GCCATAGCTGGCAGCCTCCAGAATCTAGCCATGAAACCAGCCAGCACAATCCAAGTTCTAGGCGCAGAAAAAGCATTATTCCGCTCCTTAAAAACGGGAGCAAGACCACCCAAACACGGCTTAATCTTCCAACACGCACTATTACATGACGCTAAAAGGTGGCAAAGAGGTAAAATCGCCAGAGTCATAGCTGGAAAACTAGCCATTGCCGCACGAATCGACGCTTTCGGAGGCAAATACGTGGGAGATAAGTTGAAGGCGGACGTAGACAAGAGGTTAGAGGAGATTCGCGAGAAGTACAAGGAGCCGCCGCCACCGAAAGAGAAAACTGTGAAACCTGAACGGCGAGAACGAAGAGACCAGAGGCCAAGGAGACGGTACCAGCGGCGGCGAGACAAGAAGTGGAGAAAGAACAAGCGTGCGCGCTAAGGTTAAGCCTCACCCTCAGTTCCCAGGAATCTACCAAGCTTTTCTCGAAGACGGCGCGCAACGGTTAGCCACGCGAAACTTGACTCCGGGCAGAACCGTTTACGGCGAACGGCTCATCCGCTTCAAGAAGGTTGAGTACCGCGTTTGGGACGCGTTCAGGAGCAAACTGGCGGCAGCCATCATCAAAGGCGTGCAAACAGTACCCATAACACCAAGCAGCCGCGTTCTCTACTTAGGTGCAGCGTCCGGAACCACACCAAGCCACGTCTCAGACATAATCGGCGAAGAAGGACACGTTTACTGCGTGGAATTCGCTGCACGATCCCTAAGAGAACTAGTCAACAACGTCGCAGCGCACAGGCTAAACATGTCACCATTTCTCGAAGACGCCCGTTTCCCAGAAAAATACGCCATGTTCATCCCGGGAAAAGTCGACTGCATTTACTGCGACGTAGCACAACCTGAACAAGCCAAACTTCTAGCAGACAACGCCGACGTCCTGCTCAAACCTTCTGGGTGGACCATGTTGGCTGTGAAAGCCCAAAGTATCGACGTCACCAAAGACCCACTTGCAGTCTACAAGCAAGAAGCCAAAATCCTGAAAAAACGGGGCTTCAAAGTTAAGGAAATCGTTCAGTTGGAACCTTACGACAAGGCACACGCCATGATAGTAGCCCAAAAATGAAAACGCCCTGATGATCCGTTAGAAATAATTAATGGAGTGCAAAATTTTAAATTTGGCTTTAATAAGCGTTAAGTGGTGAATTATATGCCCGAGTGGTGGGGAGAAAGCGCTATTAAAGACGAGGTTGCGAAATACTTCCCACGCTGCCCTTTTTGCTTAGAGAAGACTGTGGAGGGACACAGAGATAATTGGAGTGCTTCGGACACCGCAACGTGTTCCTCTTGTGGGGCTAAATGGCATTTATACCACAGCTTATTGAAAGAGAAAATGCAGTGGGCAGTGCTGAAAAAAACCGGGAGCAAAGGCAACATGGACCTCTTGGATGTAAAGCACAAGCCAGAGTTTTGGCGAAACATGTTTCTGGACAATCTGAAAAAAAGAGGAAAACTCGATACAGCCGAGGAGGAAACAATCACCGAAGACACTGTGAAGGAAAAAGAAGTGGTTGTGAAGTTTCGCCGCTGTCCTTATTGCCGCAATATGTATGACGAAAACTTGAGCAGTTGCCCAAACTGCGGCGCCCTCGCAGTAAAACAACTTGTGAAACGAATCACAGATAAACTTGATAATGTAAAAAAACCGAAATGACAAATGAATAACTATACTGATTGCAGATTCAAATCTAATCTTACATTTACCCGTCAAACACTGATTCAACCCGAAGTAGAAGCTATAAATAGGGGGGCTTAAGTTAATCCAAGCGCTAGTCCCCCATTGCTTCTGGTTGCATCTTAAACGATGTTTTCACTCTTTTTCAGGGGTTTCCTCATATATCCCCACACCATAAGTCTATTCACGGAGTAGACCACCATGCACCTGAAACCTAAAGCAAAATGGTTCATCATCTTAACTTTGATAGTGGTCACTCTCTCCGCTTTCATCTTGGCTTCCACCCAAGCCTCACTTCAACAAACCACATCAGAGAAAACGCAAGATTTGTTTTCGCTTTTCCAAAACGCAAACGCCACTGTCTCAAAAGTTCTCAGCCAACTAGAAGCAGATGACAAAACAGTGCCGCAAGCAAGCCTAAACGAATACAACCAAGCACTTGTCCTCGCTGGAGAATCCGAAACCCTCTTGCAAACAGGCAACTACTCCGAAGCAAACGAAAAAATCATTCAAGCCCTCCAAAAACTGAAAAAAACATTAACAATAGTTGACTCCGCCATACCCGAGCAACCAACTGAAACAGAAATCAGCCTTCAAAGAACTGTTCAGTTAAGAAGCTCCATAAACAGGTATCGCGAGCAGCTAGAGAGAATAGAAAACCTAACGCGGCTTGCTGCTTCTGTGGGATACAACACCACCATATTGGAAGAAAGAATTCAAACAATCAAGAACCTACTGAACATGGCGGCAAACAACCTTGAGCAAAAACGGTTTGAAGCAGCTGCACAGAACCTTGCTGAAGCGAAAAACATCAGCGACCGAATACTGATCGCTGTCAACAACTTTGCCGCTGACTTGAGAATTCAAAGAATAGCAGCTTACATAGCTAAAACGCAAGAACGTCTAGATGCAATAAGAGAAACTGCAGAAGCATTCTCAAATGAGGCTTCCCTTGCCGCTGTGGACAACGCTGAGGCAAGCCTCAACAACGCCAAAGAGTATTTGGAAGAACAGCGGATAAACGAAACGCTCAATGAGCTTGCAAACTCTAGAGCAAGCGAAGACGAAGCGGTTGAATACCTTAGTCCCACAGCGTCTTCATTTGATGCTACATCAAACAAGGCTTCAGACGCGGTTAAGTCTCCCTAAAGACTCAAATCCGAAAAAAACAATCTTAATTGGCAAGCATAAGTATCATCAAACAGTATAGGGACTATAAATCAGGCGTTTGCAGAAAAAATGATGTGGTTGGGTAAACGTGCAGGAGCAATTTTGGGAGCTTTGCTCTTGATAATAGCTTCACAGCTTTCCCCCTTAGCCATGGCAAACAACCCCGTAACGTCAGAAGCATTAACGCTCACCGTATATCTTGACGGTTACGTTCTAGTTAACCACGAGTTAGAGGTTAACCAAACTTTCCCCTCAATCAACGCCAGTTTGCTGGGTGAAACTCGCGAGGAAATAATTATTGTTGACGAACAAAACCTCCCATTAGACTACACGATAACGGAAAGTGAAGCGTTAATTCACAGTCTTGGCGCCACCCAAATCAAAATGTCCTACTTCACCACAGACTTAACGTCAAAAACGGGTAAATACTGGACGCTGAACACAGAGGTTACTACAAACACCACCGTTAAACTGCCAGAAGACGCTTCAATCATAAGCCTCAACAACGTACCCGAACTTATTGAAAGCTCGAACGGACAAGTTACTGTAGTTATGCCTTCGGGAACCATAGAAATCACGTACATCTCCGAACACAGCCTCTACCAAGACACCCAGAATATTGAAGTGTGGCAACTCATAGCCATAGCATCCTTCCCAGCCATAGCGGTTATAGCATTTGCCATCTGGTTCCTTAGACGTAAAAAAACGCCAGCACCACAACCAAAAGAAACTGCAAATGAAGTAGATGTCGAGAAACTTTTTGAAAGAGAGAAACACTTGCGACCAGAAGAAGTGCAAGTTATACGTTTTCTCGCTGAAAAACATGGAACCGCATTTGAGGCGGAACTTTACGAAAAACTGAATCTTCCAAGAACGACAACTTGGCGTCTTCTGAAAAGGCTGGAGAAGATGGAGATAGTGGACATACGGAAATCCAGACGGCAGAACATCGTTTCAGTTCGAAGGAAATACATGAAAAAGTAGCGTGCAGCCCACGCAATTTTAAGCTTAAATTGGGGTTTATTTCGGATTTGGAAGAGTTTTTTCACTTTTTTCCACGGGTTTCCTAAAGTATCGCAGTGACAAATGGGTTGTGAGGAAAAAAACATGCAGAAAAAAATAAAAGTGTCAATGGCTGCAGTCGCTGCTTTAATGCTGGTGGTTCTAGCGGTAAATCTTGTGATGGGCGCAACGTCTTTTGCAAACACGTCTGCTATTGAAGCAAACAACTTGGAAGCGGTGGAGAAACTAGACTCTGAAGAAAGCGTTACAGTTGACGAAGGTGTAATCCTTGAAGACGGCATTGTGATTTCGCCTGAACAAGTAGAAGATGCGGAGCAACTGAAGGAATTAACCCCTGAAACATACGAAGAAGCTGAAAACAGCATCTCTCCTGTGAGACACAGATTCATACTGTATACTGGTAACGGCGTGCACGTGATGTGGGGTGTTCTCGGTAACGGAAGGTTCGTAGGCACCGACAATTTTGGTAAACGCTGCTGGGGTATATACGGTAAAGGCGTCTTCGCTGGATTCTATGATGGTGAATTCTTCTGGGGCCACTACCGCAATGGATACTGGAAAGCTCAAGACCTATTCGGCTTAAACTATTCCCGAGGTCAATATGTGGTTTTCCCAGCTCCTGCACTAACAGTTGATGCAGCTCCATAAGGGTGTAATCCCTTATTTCTCCTCTTTTTTTGATGGTTTATTGGTTTATGATAAGAAAAGGTGTTTTGGATGGTTAAGGTTGAGAGGATGGTTTATATTTTTCATCGCAGTGGATATAGGGCAGTGACAGCTGATGAACCACTGGGAAATGGAGAACGTTGTCCATCTTGGGGTTGCGTTGAAAGAAGCAGGTTTCCAGATTTCCCAGGTGTGTTGTTCGCGTCAGAGCTGTTTTGATTTTGCGGCGAGGAAGAATGATACGGCTGTTTTAGTGAAGGTGATGTCTGATGTGGATACGTTTTCGTCTCATGGTGCTCGCGAGTTGAAAGTTATTGCTGACCGATTTTCTGCGTCTTCGTTGCTGATTAGTCAGCAGGCGCATGGTAAGCCGTTGGAAGATGATACGGTGTATTCGCGGAACGGGATTTTTGTGGTGACTGAGAAAACTATTCGGAATATAGCGCTTAGAACGGCGAATCCGTTGATTTATGCTGGTCCAGGTGGTTACTCTGTTGAGGTTGATGGGGAGCTTGTTGAGAGGCGAAGGAAAGAGTTGGGTCTTTCTATTGGTAAGCTTGCGGTTATGATTGGGGTTTCTCGTAGGACTCTTTATGGTTATGAGAGAGGTATGGCTAAGGCTTCGGTGAAGTCGGCTTATAAGTTGGCTGAGACGTTGGGGGTTCCGGTGGCGAAGCCGATAAATGTTCTTGAGAGAAAGCGGAAGCATCAGCAGTGTCTTCTTATGAAAGCGCGTCACGCGTTTATCCGAAAGGTTATTCTTCAAAAGGTTTTGAAAAAGTTTGCTAGCTGTGATATTTCTCCTGTGTACAGGGCACCTTTTGATTTTATCATGAATATTCCGAGAAGCAAGCGGGTGGTTGTGGGTAGTGTTGCCGCGAGAGATGAAAGGTGTTTGGATAAGCGAGTTGAGGAAATCATAAGTTTGTGCACTGTGATTCATGCTCATCCGGTTTTGATTACTGAAAAACCCAAGTTCACCAGCAAAGCGGTTTCTTGTATTTGCATGGATGAATTATCTGCGATGCACACTTCAGAAGACTTGGTTATTGCTTAAATGAGTGTTTTTTGCACGGTGCCTTTTTCGTTTTTTATTTGTTTCGCGGTTTTCCATGATTTCCTTATGCAATCTGGGTAGTCTGAGTGTGTTTGCAGCCACTGTTTCAGGAACTGAGTGGTTTTTTTGTCTGCTAGGTATCCGCTGCCGAAGTCGCCGTAAACGTTTTTTAGCGCTTCGATTTCTTTGTCGCGTTCCACTTTCGCAATTATGGAGGCAGCGGAAACAACAGGGTATATCTTGTCAGCTTTATGCTTGGAAGTGATTTTTGCTTTAACGGTTAAGCCTTCTTTGATGTGTTGTGTGAAGCGTTCTTCAAGTACGTCTGCAGCGTCAACGTAAGCTTCATCTGGTTTTAGGATGTTTATTATCTTGGTCATGGTTTTTGCTTCCAGCCTGTTCAGCTTGTGCAGCTTTATCTTACATTCCACTGCACGATCAATTTCGCTGGGCATGACCTTTATGACATGGTGGTTTTCGGCTAAACGGGTGATTTCGTTGAAGAGGGCTTCGCGTTTCTTTGGCGAAAGAAGCTTCGAGTCTTTTACACCCAACTGGCGAAGAACAGACAAGTTCTCCTCTTTAACCAAAACTCCAGCCACAACTAACGGACCAATTATACAACCACGACCAGCTTCATCAACACCAGCAACTAACACGAGTAAGCTTCCTCAAAAACGGCTATGTACAACTTGTAAGCTATAAAACTTTTGACAACAACAGTATTCCATAGCACTGATGCGCTCGGAAAAGTCTAT
>CAZINA010000069.1:0-6694 GCA_964540545.1 uncultured Candidatus Bathyarchaeia archaeon | reverse complement strand
GTAGATGGGGTCGAAGGGTATTATGCCTTCAATTACGGATAATTGGTAGAGTGAAAAGTGGTCGTTTCTAAATCTTAAGACCAAGTCAATTTTGCTTTCGCTGGTTGTAAGTGAGTATTTGAGTATTTCTTCAACTGCACCGCCTAAATCTGCACGTTCTTCTACAGATGCTTGAAGCAGTTTTGTTTCGTATTTTGTGGTGTCGATTTGGGCAACGTCTCTGATGAGGGTCATTGCTCTTTCTGCGGAACTCCATGATATTATTTGTTGATTTTGCATTTTTGCTTCTTGTAGTTCGGCTTCTAAAGTTTCGTAGTCGCTTGATAATTGGTTGAAGAAGTAGTATTGAACACCGGATACCGTTGCCGATAGGATAATGCCTATGGCGAAGATTGTGAGGATCGTTTTCCACTTTAAGGGCAATCCCGTGAATTTTTGTCCATGCTTGTTTGGTACTTCTTCTGCGCCTTTCATAATGGCACAGCAGGATTCCCCAATGTTGGATAGCTTGTATTTTCCATCTGGCATTTTTATTAAGAATTCGCCGAGGTTCTCCAGATGATATGTCAAATGGGATCCTGGGATTTCAAGTTCGTCAAGCATCTGCGAGAAGCTCATCTCTTTTTCCGAGAGCATCTTCAGTATCTTTCGACGTGCTGGATGCCTCAAAGAGCTAAACATGGCCGAGTAAGTTTCTTCCGTTGAATCGGACATTTAAACCCACCATTGAAGTTAATGGTATGTTATAGTAATATTATTTGTCATTTGAAAGCTTAACTGTTAAACAATCATGATGCGGAAAATTTATCAGTGAAGCAGTTGTGAAACACTGAGATGAAACGCTGATGAAAGCGTGAAACGAAACGAGGTGAACAGTAATATGGAGATAACAGTTGACGCTTCCGAACTTAAAGATGAAGGAAAAGAAGTAATTCAAGGCTTAGCTGATTTCATGAAAGAAAAAACAGGTGCAGAAGTAACCAAAGAATCAAACAATGTTACAGTCAAAGGTGAAGGAGCAGCAGTTTCTAAAAAGTACTTGCGAGTGCTCGTGAAGAAGTACCTGCACAAGACAGAACTGAAAGAATACTACAGAGTCATAAGCGGAGACGAAGACACACTAAAAGTCAAAGAACGCAAACTCGAAGAAGACTAAGCAAAACTACAAGAAACACCTATCTTTCCCCGTTTCAGCACAACAATTTTTTTCCAACTTTCCCGTATAGCTGTTCAAACCAGTTATTCTCTAACGCGTGATTTTTTGTCTATACCCCCTCTATATATAGAGTGAACTTTAGTGTAGACCCTTGTTAGAATTTGGTGGCATCAGAAAGCTTTGGAAAAGCGAACGTGAAGCAAACGTTTCTGTTTAATGTTTGCGTTTCTTGAAGTAGACCAGCAGACCCACACCAAAAACAGCGACGACGACGCCCACCATTGTTTTGTTTTTCTAGTATTAGTTGTTGAATAGACCCATCTCCTTACAACAATAACCTGTTGATTGTGTGAAATGTTGCTTTTTGTCTCTGGGTTTGGTTTAGTTGCAGACTTGTTGTGGAATATACACAAACTGTTTTTGTGAGACCTGCTTATATAAAAGCAAGCTGGTCATCCTTTTATTTTTCAGGGAAGAAAAATTTGACATAGCCCTGTAATTCCCATCTGTTAACAAGTTTTAAAAGAGCAAATCAACCTATTAAGCAAGCAATTTGGGGAATGAATATTAAAAAATCAGCTCAGCATATCCTGATATTCACTCTAATGTGTTCTCTGCTCGTTTCAGGTATAGCTTTAAGCAATGCACAAAGCGGCACTCAAGTTGGCGGAATCATTACTACAGATACAATTTGGACTATGGCAAATAGCCCATATGTAATAACTGAAGACGTTTTTATAGGTGAAAATATTGCTCTAACTATAGAGCAAGGAGTAGAGGTAAAAGTTGTTGGGTATTATGGAATATTCTTGGGTTCTAACTCAACGTTACAAGCATTTGGAACCAACGAAAATTCCGTAACATTTACCAACAATATGTCTAGCTCACCAGGCGCATGGAAGGGAATATTGATAACTGCTGGTACAGACTCACGTGTGAATTTGAATTATACCGAGATTACTTTCGCTGAGAAAGCCATAGGGTTCCTTGTGTCTGGTGAGATAAATAATTCTGTTGTTACAATAGAAAACAGTAGGCTATCCGATAATAGCCAAGGCGTAGGATTCTACACTGGCTATAAGGTTGACAATGCAACGATCGTGGTAAAAAACTCAACCATACACAAAAATAGTATCGGAATAAATCTTGTTAGCCCATTTTTCGGTTCTGAACTAAGCATTTTCAACAATTCTGTCATAAATAATACCATTGGCTTTTGTCTTGACGATGGCGTGCACCAGAATACAGATGCAAACATGCAAATGAATCTGTTTGCAGCAAATGATATCGGAGTTCAAATTGGGGGTACGGCCAGTGGTTTGGGTCTAGGCTCACCTGTCTACCTTTTACAAAACACTATTGCAGAAAATAGAATCGGTATCCACGTAAAGTTGTATAATCTATATGCTGGCGGTGAGCTATTCATTAATAGTAACAATATTTACTCCAATATGGACTATAATTTTCAAGTTGCTACCGCTTCTGGAATTTACGACGAATACAACGCTACTTACAACTGGTGGGGAACAACCAACACAACAATAATAGATCAACTAATCTATGATTTCTATGACGATTTTAACCTTGGCAAAGTAAATTATGCACCAATACTACCAGAGCCTAATCCTGAAGCCCCGCCAATGCTTATTCCAGAGAATATATCCTGTTTGATTACTGTTTTATTACTTAGCTTGACATGTGCAGTCATGGCAGCGCTGAAAAGAAAAAATAGATAATTATTCCCCACTATCAAGTGAATTCTCAATTATTAATATAGGATTACCAAATACTTTGATATCTTCACCTAAATATTGCCAACAAACACAAGCTCTAGTTTAGTCAAGAAAGCGCGCGCTCACAGCACCGAAAAATAATATCTTCTTCTTGTGGTAAAAAGCGTTCTTGTAAACATTTCTTGACAAGCGCCCGTGTTTATGTTTACCTCTGTCTGTAGAGTATGAGTTAAAGCATATTACCTATGTTTTTCAGCGAGAAAAAGAAAATGGCAAACACTTCCTCTGTTAAAAGAGTGTTTGCGTTTCTCGCGGTACATCAGAATGGCTATGGCAATTACAGCCACAATTATAACAGCAACAACTGAGAAGGTTGAGAATGGCTCTGTAAATGTGGCTGTATCTGAAGCATATATACTATTTTCTAACTTTACTCCCGCCATATAAGTGGCTCCAAAAGGATGACCCTCGCCAGTGTCAACGGTGTATGAAACCCAATACATTACTCCTTGGAAGCTTCTGACTTCTCCTGCAGGAAGAGTGAAACCATGCAACTCTAAATTTATCGCCAAGGGAATGCCCTGTTTTCCGGCACCCACATTTTCGCCGAGCCGATACATCGTAACTTCTAGCCACAGTTTCACATCGCTCGTACCTATGTTCTGAAAAGTGATATCAAAGGGACAGCTATACCTCAAACCACCAGTATTTTTCCATCCTTCAGGGTCAACTGAAAAAGCAGTAATCTGGACATTGCTATTGGATGTGTCTGGTGGTTGATGCAAAACAAACTCTAATTGATGGAAAACAAACCATAACGAAGCAACTGTAATAATGAAACCCACTAAGAATACTACCAACCAGAGTGTCTTTTTCACCAAGACAACCACATGCAACAAATAGAATATTTTGCGGTAAAAGCATTCTCGTAAAGATTCCTTGACTCAAACTTTCTTGACAAGCGAATTATGTTTACCTCTGTCTGTAGAGTATGAGTTAAAGTATAACACCTATGCTTTTTGATAATGCGAAAAAGGTTGACTCATTTCATCTTTCTAGGGATATTCTGCTTATTCCCGCTTCCTTTTCAAGTATTATGACGTGTTCTGCTTTTTCCGCAAAGGCTTCACTGTGAGTCACAGCGATTATCTGCTCTATCGCCTTGAATCGACTGATGGCTTCGGCTAAGCGGTCAATGCTTCCGTCTTCTCTGCCAAGGCTTTCCGTGGGTTCGTCAAGCAGCAGCATGCTCAAGCTGTGGCCTGTCCTCGATTGCATGATAAGCTGTCCAAGCCCTAAGCGGTAGGCGAAAGCCAGCAAAGTCCGTTCACCCCCAGACAAGTTCGTAACATCCCTGTCGGCGCCGCTTTCGCTTTTCACGTAAGGCGTGTACGTCTCGTCCACAACCACGTTCAGCAGGGGCGCTTCTCCGCCAACTAAGCCGTCTAGCACTTGCTGCACAAAGTTTCTAAGAACCTTCACGAACTCGCTACGCAGCTTAGGCTGAATACTTCTGTACGCGTCACGTATGGCACCGAGCACTTCAACTGTTCGGGTGATTTTCTGCACGCGTTCAAGTTTTTCCTGCGCATGGTCAATCCGCTCCTTTACTTCGTCCAGCCGTTGCATCAGGTCTTTTTTGCGGTTTTCCTTAGTGCGCAAATCAGTCTCCACACGATAGTACTGTGTAAACGCTTGTTCTCGCTGATCGCGTGCCGCTTCAAGGTCCGACATTTCGAACCTGCTTATCTCAAACCGCAACGCCTCAAGCTGCCCGCCCAACTCGGCTTCAAGTTGCCGCTTTCCCTCAACCTCAATCGTCAAGTCGCCAAGGTTCTTCTCCTCTTCGCTAAGTCGCGTCCGCAGGTCTTCAGCCCTCGTCGTGAGTGTTTGCAGGTTCGAAAACGCTTCGTTCGCTACGGTTTTAGTTCGCTGCATCTTCTCGATTTCACCCTGCAACTGTTTTATCTTGTCTTGGCGGTCCAAGTTTTCCTGTTGAATCCTCTCCATCAAACCAGATTTGTACTCGTCATTCAAAGACTGCAAACAAAGGGGACAGCGGCTCTCCATAGACAACGACTCGGTTCGCTTCCTGTCAGCGCGCAGGTTCTGCATGGTGGCTTCCTGTTCAGCCCTCAAACCTGACAGCTTGTCGTCAAAAGCAGCCAGCTGCGCACGCAAAGCTTCAACAGGCTGATTCGCGGAAACACCCGATTCTTCAAGTGATTTCTTGCAGGCTGCAACCTGAGACTCCAACGAGTTCTGGCGCTGCTGCAAGTTGTCAATTATGGTTTTTTTGCCTTCAACCCGCTTCTCCAGAGACGCCGCAGCATCTGAGGCGCTTGAAACGTTAGCCTGAACCTCCGCCTCCTTCCTTCTAAGTTCCTCTATCTGCCGCTTCTTTTCCTCCAGCTTTTTCAGCTTCGCATCTGCCTCTTCGCGCGCTCGTTTAGCTCCAGCCAGCTTACCTACTGCATCTTGCAGTTCCACTTCTAAGAGCGTGAACTCTTCGGTTACGCGGTTGTATTCACCGCTGAGCTTTTCCAACCCCACCACATCAGGGTCCTTCTCGTAAACCCGCTTCTCCGTCTCGTAATCGCGTTTGTAAGCGGCGATGTTACTCCACGCCACCTCATAATCAGACAAGCCAAACAACTCATCCAACCGCCTCTGCCGGTCTCTGGGCGCCGCATCCAACAACTCCTTCAAGTGCTCCTGCCTGACCCACACGATTTCACGGAAAAGCTCCTTATCAAAACCCGTAATCGCCTTAAACTGCTCCGCTATGGCATCAGTTTTCATGCTTGCCAAAACAGTTTCATCCTCAAACAGCTTAAGCTCCTCAAAGTTTTGACCTATACCTTTCCCGCGCCTTTTAAGACCGCGAACAAGCTTGTAAGTTCGCCCATTCTGACTAAACTGCACCGTGACTCTAGCTGAGTCTGCGCCTTCGCGGAGCAGGTACTCGAAGCTTCTGCCAAGAGGCTCCCCGAACAAGGCAAAGTCAACAGCATACAAAACACTGGATTTCCCCGTGCCCACGCCGCCCACGAGACAGTTGAAACCCCGCGTGAAAGGCACCGTAGACTTAACGTGCGAGCGAATGTTCTCCAACTGAACTATCTCAATCTTCACTGCAGCAGCTCCTCTATGGTCTGTTTCACTTTTTCCTCCTGCTTCTTCGTCAACGGCTCAATCAACGCTATAGCGGAACGCGCGATTTTCTCGGCTTCCTCCCGGCTGTACCTCTCGTTGAAAATCTGCAGGAAATACTCAAACGCTTTCGTCTTCAAATCCTTAAACTCGCTCTCGAAAATCGAGCGGACAATCTCGTCGGAAACCGCGCTCTCCTTAAGCAAAACAACCGGGTGCACCAGCAAAGCTTTTTCCGCGGCGCCCCTGATTCTGGCGATGTCCACTTCTGCGCGGCTTGCCTCCGCGGGCAACACACCCTTTAAAACCGGAATTACTACAGTGCCTTCCTCGTCTGCGCCTTTGACAAGCTGAACCGCCAGGTCCGTGATTTTATCTGAGGTCATGCCTGAAAACTCGTGTTCCAGAACATTGAACCTGCGGGGAGAAGAGAGCTCGACGAGTTCCTGCGAGAACTTGCCTTTCTCGTCCACCTTAACGTGAAAGAAGCCTTTTTTCAATTCAGCTTCATCGTAACTCACGGTTTCCGTGCAGCCACTGTACGCTAAAATCCCAGTTTTAAACTTGCCCGTGAAACGCTTATGCACGTGACCCGCCGCGTAATAATCAAAACCGTCAGGAAGCAAGTCAGGCGGAGTCTCAGCCTCAATAT
>CAZINA010000068.1:5479-6732 GCA_964540545.1 uncultured Candidatus Bathyarchaeia archaeon | reverse complement strand
ATTTTCAACAAGGAACAACCCGAAGTAGAAGAAATTAACGATGAGAATCCTTGCATCTTAGAATTACTCTATAACTTGCAGGGCGAATCTAAAGGTGAAATGCAAATTTTGTTAACTGCTTATTCAGTTACCGATGACCCATACTATTATCAAGACTCAGAAAAAACTGTAGAATACTTCAACACAATCATGACAGATAACCTCAATTCATCACAACAACAAATCTCTGATCTACCCCTTGACGTCTTCGACTATCAGAAAGCCGTGAGCGACTGGAACATCTCATACGTTGCATGCAGAGATTCTGAAATATTACCGAAATTTGTAAAAGACCCTGCTTTTAGTTTGGTGTTTATTAATGATGAAGTAGCCATATTCAAGGTGAAAAACGAAGTCGCCTAGGTGGGGAAGGGCATAACCGCGTTGAAACTTACTGCTGAGCAGAAGAAAATCTTTGAGACTACGTTCGCAGTGGTTTTTTCAGCCGTAATCTTGGTGCTCTTCTACTCTATAACATCAATGAACGGTTTGGTCATGGGCAACGACCCCGCTGTGCACATGGAAAAAGCTCATATTTTTCTTGACACTGGACAGATACCCTTGGAAAACTTAGGGTGGACTCCTCCCCTTTTTCAGATAGTTCTGGCTGTGCTTATTTCCTTCACAGGTGCAACTAGCGTTTCGCAATTAATCTTTCTGGAGAAGGCGTTGGCGGTGGTTATTGATTGGTTACTGTTTTTCTCGGTTTATTTGGTCGCCTCCAAGTTTTTCGGCAAGAAAATTGGGGTTGTTGCATCTGTTTTGCTGCTTTTCTGTGTTCCGATGTACGAACTTAACTTGTGGGGCGGCTACACTACGGTCCTCGGCTTAGCGTTCTTGTTTTTGCTGCTAGTGTACTTGCCCTTTGCACTGAAGAACTTGGAGCATATCATAATTGCTTTCTTCGTGGCGTTTTCACTGGTCTTGTCCCATCAGTTGACCGCGTTTCTAACCGTGTTAATCCTGCCACCGATTATTCTGTTCATGTTAATAAAGTCCCGAGGCAAACATTTCAAGGCGCTTATCGCGGTGATTCTGGGCGGTGGAATAGCCTTTTTCCTATACTATTCCCAAGCAATGTTCCCCTACTTGGGAGTTATTATCGAGCATGTGTTCTTCATGCAAAAAACGACTCTATATCAGATTCCAGGCACCACTCTCAACGCTTTCATGGTGAACTTCGGTTTCGTGTTCGTAATTTCCATCGCTGGCAT
>CAZINA010000068.1:0-5379 GCA_964540545.1 uncultured Candidatus Bathyarchaeia archaeon | reverse complement strand
ATGGAGGGAAGCGTGTACTATTCAACATCCGACATAAAAGCGTACGATGCAGGTACTTGGCTTAGAAACAACTACCCTGACGAAACAACAGTGGTTGTAACCGAAGTTCCCGGTTTCTGGTTCAGACTGTATTCAGGCAAGACCATAATCGCGGAAACTGATCCCATCATAGAACGAAACGCGATTGCCGCGGCTGTCTTGGAATTAGCTTACGAACTGGAACATCCACTAACCCTAGTCAGAGCGTACGACATGACGAAAGGCGCTGTCGCTGACGAGAACTACGTTTCCATAAACGATGTTTGGTACAAGGTTTCATATTCCGCGGCAGATGGAAACCAAATCTCGTATCGAGCAAACGGCGTTTACAAGGAAAATGTTTCCCTCTCCAATTTTACCAGAGAATCCGTCTTCGAAGACCAAAGTTCCCCCAAGAAAGTGACGTTCCGCTACTTCAACGATGAAGTAAGCATTACCCAAACCATTCTCGTCCAGAACGACATGTACCCAATAAACGTTGCTTGGTCACTGTCTCCTATAGCAACCGAAATCACCGATGTTGCCTTGTATGTGAGCACTTTCTTTGACCTTCAATTCTCATTCACAGAAGCCTATATCCCGGGTCTGTTGGACTGGCAGAATCCTTGGGAAAACTATTCAAGCTTTAAGGAAAACGAGTGGGCAGTTGTTGATTTCTCTCGTTCAACCTTAACAGGTAGTTGCCTCAGCTTTTACGATGCGACAGAAGAGGTTGTTTTCGCACTTAACTTCCAAGAGTTACCCGACTGGGGCAACGTAGGTGCCCTAGCAAACATGCAGATAGACGCCGTTCGCTTCCAATACAACTTTGACAAAGTTGACATAAACCAAATAGCCTCCTTCACCTATCAATATACCACTTTTTCGAAAACAAGCTTTCCCGAAATGCCAAACCTTACCGACTTAATGAGCCTGTTCGATTTCAAGCCTGCCAGCACATTTGAGCTTAAATCACGGGATTACCACAAATACATAGAAGACGAAAACATAGGCTTCATAGTTTATGATAAAAACCAGCTAGACACCAAGATTGTCCGATGTAAACTCTTAGAATTGGTCTACTCAAATGACAGATACATCATTTTTAAAATCAAAAGTGACCCATAAACCCTGTGGTATTCTGTAAAATAACCTCTCTAGAACTAAACTTAAGAAATGAAAAAAGTGTTGATTTTGTTTTATTGCTCGCGGAGTACTTTTGGTATGTAGTTGCATGCTGGGTCTGATTCGAAGAGGTCGCCTGTGTAGTATTCTGCGCGTGTTCTGCATCCGCCGCATATTTCTCTGTACTCGCAGACTCCACACCTGCCTTTGATGTTGCTTTTATCCCGCAGCTTCAAGTGCAATTCAGAACGCTGCAACGCATCCCACGTTTCCGGCAATCCCTTGTCTTTCATGTTTCCCAGTCTGTAGCCTTCATGGAAGCCGCATGATCGGTAGTCGCCGTTTTCGGTTACGCTGATGTATTTTCCTCCGATGGTGCATTTGCCCAGGAAGCCGTTTTGGAACCAGTCCCAGAAGTCAACTGGATTCTTCTGCTTCACGATTCTCGCATAGAACGGGGCGTAAACGTTGATCTTGACTTTGTTCGCCAGCTTTACTTGTAAGTCATAAATTTCATGGAACGCTTTTTCATACTCATCCGGAGATGGCGCTAAATCGGGCATGTTTGAGCCTGCTCTGCCAACTGGCACAAGGTTGTGGTAGACCACCATTCTTGCTTTGTATTGTTCTCCTAAAGCTGCTGGGTGAGCCATGTCGTTTATGTTGTATTTGGTCATGGTTGTTACTATGCAGTCTAAGATTCCGTTTTCCGACAGTTTCTCCATGGCGTGAATTGCTTTGTCGTAGCTTCCTTTACGTCTGATGATGTCGTTTGACTCCCTGTTTCCATCCACGCTGACTGCAGTGTGCACCTCGTATTTGGCGAGTTTGTCCAGTCGTTCTTGGTCAAAAGCGAAACCGCTTGTGATTAGGCTAACTTCCATCCCGTACTCTTTTTTCGCGTAATCTATAACGTCAAAAATGTCTTTCCTCACAAGGGGTTCTCCACCGCTTATTCCGAACCACGGAGAGCCAAACCTGTGAATTTCATCAACCATTTTGTAAGCGGTTTTAGTGTCTATTTCATAATCCTTGGCGTATTCAGGTGTGTAACTGCAGTATAGGCAGTTGCCCACGCATCTTCTGGTACACCGCCAAGTCACCATGTATAATGGCGCTTTTTTTGAGGCCATCCAAGCTCACAGCAATGTTAGATAATACATTTGCGATATAAGAGTTACGATTAAAACCCCAGTTCCTTACCCTAACCGATAAAACATAAAATAGGTGTTCATCTGCCTCCTCTTTGGGTAACTGCTGCGAAAAATAGTCTGCCCGTGGCTACTTTTTTGCTGTTGGAGCTTTCAAGTTTGCTTTCAGAAAATCTTATAAACCTTCCAATATAGAGTGAGGACATGTTTAATCGAGGAGAGTGTACGTAAGAATGTCAAAAGTAAAAGAATACTCAGCGATGACTAAAGATAGGCTAATGCTCTACACGTTTATTGCACTTTTAGTGCTCGTAGGAGTTTCATATATTTCTTGGGGCGTAACTTCTCTCATTATATCTGCAATTGCTGTTCTCGTTGCTGTAGGTATCGACTTTCTGATTGCCAAAGTAGCCGAGGACAGCCAGTTGAACACAATGTCTGCAGCTGTATTCGGTTTGATCGTAGCTCTATGCTATTCCTTGGGGATTCCTTCGATGTTCTCTGAGGAAGTTCCGGCTTTGGCGGCCACAGATTCATATTTCTTCGTCATGTGCATCAGCGCAGTTGGAATGGTTCTCTTCAAGAAAGTTCAAGGCATGGCAGGCAGAAAATACGTAAATCCCGCGGCAGCAGCGAAACTCTTGGTTTTGCTCCCCTTTATGAATACGATACTGTTAGCTAAAGACCACCTTACCACTGGTATGCTAGGATTGCCTTCGTTGGCCGGTCCTATAGGCTACGAAATAGTGGGCGGCAACGGTATGTTCTCCTTTGCTGGTTATCTGAAAACCTGCTTTGGTGATCCTACCGCTGCTATGGCTGAAACTGTTACGTCCAATGAAATATACAATCTGATGATAGTGCAGAAATTTCACGGATGGGTCGGTGGCGCTTCAAGCATCGCAGTCATAATCGTTGGAATCGCTTTATTCGTCATTTGCCGCAGATATATCAAATGGAGAATCACAGGAGCTTACCTTGGAACTGTTGCTTTGCTCGCATTTGTTTTCGCCTTCGCTTTCGCAGATCCTGATCCTCTCTTGAGAGTGGTCTTTCACTTGTTCATCGGCAGTTCGATTTTCCTAGCGTTCTTCATGGCTACGGATCCAGCAAGCACTCCGCTAACACATATTGGTCAATTGATTTTCGGTGTCGGCTTAGGCGTGTTGACATTACTGATTCAAACTTACATGAGCTTCTTCGGCGGTGCGATACTAGCGTTGGTCATAATGAACCTGACTTCGCCGTTTCTGGATAAAATCGGAAAGATGAGTCCAACTGCGGAGAAAACAGAACCGAAGCTTCCTAAAGCCAAGCAATTCGAGTCTGTCAAAGTCACCCAGTGCATTAGATGCGGAGCATGCATGCGCGTGTGCTGCCACAAACTAAGTCCAATCTTGATCAAACAAGCATTTGACAAAACCGACGTAGAGAAACTATCAAAGCTTCAAGCTAACCTCTGTGACGGCTGTGGACACTGCAGTTTCGTTTGCCCCGCGAGAATAGACCTCAAAGGCAGCGTACTCAGGTCAAAAGCAATGTTACGCGGATAATAACCGCTTGAACTTCAAATCCCTACCCTTTTCTTTCTTGTTAAACAAAAGATTATACCAAAATTTACTCTGTAACTGATATCTGCGTACTTTTACGGTTCAAAATTCTGGGTTCATGCTTCTATTTGCCGCTCACCATATTACCCGAGTAGGATAACAGTTAATTTACATGCCCTAATGGCGGCGACGCCATAATCGTTGTTTGGGCATTAACTTTATAAATGCACCTAAACGTAATAGTAAAAAGGTGACAAAATCAATGTCGACAGAACCTTTCAAGATAAAAGATATCCTCTATGGCTTTGTCGTTCCAGTACTCGTTGCTGTGCTGATACTTGCATTTCCGATAGTGATTGGTCCTGCATTGAACAGTTGGTTCCCAGCTGGGGACCCAGTGACAATGGAAGGTGCCTCTGATCTTGCGTTCATAACAAAAATATTTACACACGGCTTTGCTATGATGGTCATGTTTGGCGTTCCGCTTATCTTGGGCTTGCTTTGGAACAAGTGGGCTGGAGGCGCTGCAGGTTTCATAATGGGTACATTATACTACATTGCTTTCGCTGCCTACAACAGTTGGTGGTCCCTTCTAACATTCGGTAAAAGTGTTGAATTGGGCGGGTTAGGTGCTCAGCAAGGGATAGATTGGACCGTGAATCTGTTTGCCGACCCAAGCTTCATAGGAAACTACATCGTGGGCGGAATTCTAATAGGGTACATTGCAGGCGCTTTAAGCAACAAGGCATTCAATTTCAAGCGAATGTTAGGCGCAGGTTTGACAGCCGCATTAACCGTTGGCGTAATGCAGTTCTTCCTCAACATTACAGTTGCTTCTGGAGCATGGATGGCACAAGCTGATCTGTTTCAGGCGTTCTACTTACAAGTGTTGCCGATGACAATCCTTGGAGTAATAGGACCAATACTTGCGAAAGTGTTTACCTGGTATGGAATACTGCCTGGTGGCTATTCCTAAAACAACCCTTTTCTTTTTTCGTTTTTCTATTAAACAGTATATGCCAATTTAGGTAAATAGAATTATACAGAAGAGTTTTCAGTCGTTGAAGTCCAAGTGTTTAGGCTGGTTCTTGTGTGGGTTTTGGTGCGAATTCCCACGCGATGTTTCCTTTCCATAGGTCGCCGTGTTTCGTTATCCGAATTTCTTTGTCGTCAATTTCAATGAGACCTTTATCCTTCAATCTCTGAAGCTGCTGTGGGAAAACGTCTTCAGGTATTTTCCCGAATTTCTGTTTGAATTCTGTCTTGTCAACTGGAAGTCTCAGGTAAAGCCTAGTCATTGTTCGTCGCATCATGTCTTCATCTGAGGATCTGGAAAGCCTTTTTATGGGCAGTTTACCAGAGTCAACGGTTGCTATGTACGTGTTTATGTCTTCAATGTTGGAGTACGAGAATCTTTGCAGATACCCCATGAAGCATCCTGCGCCTGTAGTTAGTATGCCTCCCCACGGCCACCCGTTTAGGCAGTTTTCTCGGAAGTGCCATTCGACTCTGCTGAAGCGGTCGTGGCCAACAGC
>CAZINA010000067.1:2941-6801 GCA_964540545.1 uncultured Candidatus Bathyarchaeia archaeon | reverse complement strand
CTACCGGCGCAAGCGTTATACTCAGCGCTGTTTTAACTTTCGCGGGTTTAATGACTACATACTCGTTTATGGCTGCCCCCGCGTTTTTACGGGTAAATCCGTCAATCCGTATGATCTCTCGGTTTTGATCTTCACTATAAGCAGGCCACGCAATGGCGCTGGTTGTTCGCTTGTTAACTATCTCTATGACATCTCCAGCGCTTATACCTAGCTTCTGCATTGTCCGCTGATCTATACGAGCTATGCCCCGACCAACATCTCGCTGGCGTGCATCCCCAACGCGTAACTGAATTTCACTCAACTAGAATCCTCCTAATATCACTTTGAGCGACTTGAAACAAAGTTCTATTCCTATATAAACTTTAAAGCGTATCCAAAAAGACTCATGATACTTCATTCATAACCAAGATTCACAACATTTGGCTCCACGGGAACCTACCCCCTCTATAGTTTCTGCAATGAACCACTATTAGGATACTAATAGGCGGCAAATATGCTAGTTGTTATTCGTGTCTCTGCGGCGTTTGCTCTGTGTTTTGTGTAGTTTGTTTTCAAGGTTGCTGGATGGTATGTCGCGGTTTCGTCTTTTTGTTTTTTGAAGGTTTGTTCTGGTATTCTGCGAAAGGGTGATAAGAGGCTGTTGGCAACATTGTGTGCGATGTAAAAGTGGTTTCACCGATGAGAAGGTTTGATTTCGGGCGAGAATTGCTTAAGATAATAGCAATTGTGACTATGGTTATAGATCACGTTGGAAACATTCTTTACCCTGACCTGCTGTTTCTCCAGATGATTGGCAGGCTTTCCTTTCCCATATTTGCTTACCTGATAGTGTTAGGTGTGGAAAGCACGAAGAAAACGTTGAAGTATATGATGACGCTTCTCGTTTTCGCAGTGGCTTCTCAGGTTCCCTATTTTCTGGCTTTCGGGATTGAACCTTTCGAGCGGCTTAACATTCTTTTTTCGCTGTTGCTAAGCGCCATAACCATATACTTTTACGATAAGAGAAGTCCCATAGCTTTCTTTCCCCTGCTGGTGTCAATGATTTTGCCGACTGAAGGAAGCTACTATGTGGTTGTAACCGCGGTAGGCATGAAGCTTCTGAAGGACAATGCGAAACTCGGGGCGCTTCTTCTTTTCGTCCTTAACTTCCAATTTGTGTTCCTCTCCTCTGACATTCACACCCAAATTCAGATACTGTCGCTTTTTGCGGTCCCGCTAATCTTTCTTCACATAAAAAACAAGCTAACAAAAGAAATTCTTATTCCCGAAAACTCCTTTGCTTACTCCCTGAGAAAATACTTCTTCTACATTTTTTATCCGCTACATCTGGCGCTACTGTTTTCAATAAGCACCATTGCCTTGTAACCCGTCTCGTCTGCAGCTGTTTTCAGCCTTTGGCTCATCAAATTTTTGCTAATGTATGGTCAAGATTCGTGCTTCACAACCTATTAAGCTAACGTGGGATGCAGTGTAACTTGTGGGGGCTTTGCAAGAATATCTGCTAGCAATGCAAACGGAACCCTTTAGTGGCAAGCGGTTTACTAAGTGGCATGCTTTGACGTTAGGTTTAGTTTTGCTTGTTATTGCGCAGGCGCTTTTCTCAGGTTTTCTCTTGACAAAGCCTCAAGAAGATTCGACGTCTTCCTATGAATCTCTTTATCAGGATTACTTGTTGTTGCAGTCGGAACTGGCGAGCTTGCTGGAGGATTATGAAAGCTTGAATTTCCAGTATCTTTCCCTTAAAGCTAGCTATGACGAGCTGAACGCTTCGCAGCAGTCAGATTTTGAGTCGCAGTACATGGCTCTTCAATCACGTTATGACGAGCTGGCTTCCCAGTATGAATCGCTAAATTCTGAATATCTTTCTCTGCAAGACAGTTATGACGAGCTGGATGCTTCTTATGATGAGTTGGATTCTTCTTATGACGTTCTCAACTCGTCGTACGCCGTTCTTCAATCACAGTTTGACGAACTCTATGAAAGTTACCAAACGGTGGCTTCAGACTATTTTGAAATCCGGTATCTGCTTAATCAGCGCTCGCAGCACTATGACGTAGAACGGTTCATTACGCCCAATGACACTTCAGTGCAGCAGACAATAAATCTGGTCACGGGCGGCTGGAGCGACCCATCAGACTGGGATGAGTACTGGACAGACTTGCAGGCGCTGTATGATTGGGTTGTAACTAACATTCCATACAATTACGATGGACTTTTTCCAGTGCTTCCTTCAATTATGTCAGGTGACGTTGACTTCACAACAGAGATGTGGCAGTTTCCCAACGAAACCTTAAGCGTTGAAAGAGGTGACTGCGAGGACATGGCCATCCTGTTGTGCTCGTTGGTGCGCGGCTACAGCCAAGAGTACTGGGCAGAATGCGTGCTGATTGTTAGCTCTTCTTCTGGTCACGCAGCGGTACAAATCCCCGTGTCCGGCGGCAAACTAGCTATTCTTGATCCCGCCGGGCATTATTACACAAGCTCTATGGGAGACTTAGTTTCCAAAGACATCTCAACAGAAATAACCAGTTGGCTGAACTATTGGGAACCACAAATGGGCAGCGATGTACGCGTGTACCGCGTCTTTTCAGACTATATGGACCAAACATTCTCGTCAACAAACGAGTACACTTCATGGATGTATAATCGTTGATGAATTCTTAGCGCGGCAAATAGCATGCGATGTTCTGATGTTTGAAAAATGTTATTAATGCTTCTTGCAGTCTCTGAGTCGGGTTTAACTGCATGTCTATGAAGAATAAGCCTTGGTCCAAGTTTTGGCCTGCCACCGTGCCTGAAAGCATTGATTATCCTCAGGTTCCGCTTCACGAACTTCTAAGGAAGAGCGCAAAAAAACATCCTGAAGCCCCAGCTATTGGATTTTTTGGACGTGAAATCACCTATGCCGAGTTGGATTTGCTTTCGGATCAGTTCACCGCGGCGCTTGCTGCTTCAGGCGTGAAGAAGGGAGACAAAGTTGCAGTTTTCCTACCCAACATCCCCCAGTTCATAATCGCTTACTTCGGCGTTCTCAAGGCAGGCGCAGTTTTAACCGCCATAAGCCCCATGCACAAGGAACGCGAAGTCGCCTATCAACTAAATGACTCACAAGCTGAAACCATAGTCACCTTAGACACGCTTTACCCAATCGTGGAGAAGGCCTGGAGAAAAACCAAGCTTAAAAACGCCGTAGTTACCAACATTGAAGAGTACGTCTCCAAAAACCCCGCCGCTACTGTAACCCCCCAGGCTCCAAATGTTCACTCCTTCCAAGAAATGATGAACCAACCCGCAAAGCCTCCCCGCGTGGACATTAACCCCCGCGAGGATTTGGCTGCTTTACAGTACACGGGTGGCACAACAGGCACCGCTAAGGGCGCCATGCTGACCCACTTGAACTTGGTTTCGAACGCTATTGCTTTTGCAGCTTGGATAAAAGGCACTGCAGAAGACACGTTTCTGACTGCCTTGCCACTTTTCCACATTTATGGCATGACCACAAGCATGACCACGCCCGTCAGCTTAGCCGCCAAGATGGTGCTGCTTCCTCGCTTCGACCCCACAACCGTCTTAGAAACAATCCAGCGGCACAGAGTCACGGTTTTCTGCGGCGTCCCCACCATGTACTCGGTACTTCTCGCTAACCCTGAACTGGCAAAGTTCAACCTGACAAGCATTCGAGTGTGCATTTCAGGGGCTTCGCCGCTTCCACCGCAAGTTCAGAAGAGATTCATGCAAATCACAGGTGGTTTCCTCGCGGAAGGCTACGGCTTAACCGAAGCGTCACCAGTCACGCACTGCAACCCCGTGGACAAAACCATGCGCACCGTACGAGTAGGCTCCATCGGCTTGCCCCTGCC
>CAZINA010000067.1:0-2841 GCA_964540545.1 uncultured Candidatus Bathyarchaeia archaeon | reverse complement strand
CCGTGGACAAAACCATGCGCACCGTACGAGTAGGCTCCATCGGCTTGCCCCTGCCAGACACCGACGCCCGCATCGTCGACGCGAAAACAGGCACGAAAACGCTTGAACCCAGCGAAACAGGAGAACTCGCCGTCAAAGGGCCCCAAGTAATGCGTGGATACTGGAGGAACACCGAAGAAACCGAGCTTGTCCTGCGAGACGGCTGGCTCTTAACAGGCGACATCGCACACATGGACGAGGACGGCTTCTTCTACATTACCGATCGTAAGAAAGACCTCATCAAGTACAAGGATTACAGCGTGTACCCGCGCGAAGTCGAAGACGTGCTTTACGAGCACCCAGCTGTGAAGCTCTGCGCCGTAGTCGGCAAGCCCACCCCAGTTGTCGGCGAGGTTCCGAAAGCCTTCATAGTGTTGAAAGACGGCGCGAAAGCCTCGGAAGCGGAGATAATGGCGTTCGTCAAAGAGAAAGTAGCCCCATACAAGGCGGTGCGCGAAGTGGAGCTCAGGCAAGAGTTGCCCATAAGCGCCGCAGGCAAAGTCCTCAGGCGAAAGCTACAGGAAGAAGCGAAGCAAAAGGCAAATATGCTATCACGCTGGAGACGTGTGTAGCCATGTTCCTATTTTTCTGGCAGTCGTGAAACTTGCCCAGGCTAAAGCACCTACGAGTTTGCTGTCTTCTGGGAAGCATTTTCTAAAGGCGAGAATAACGTCTTCACCTATCTGATACGGAGCTAGTGCAGTCAACAAAGTAAGGCGTACTGCTGCTCGTGACGGACCCGTGAACTCTTGTAGTTCTTGCTCAACCCAGCTTCTGCTGAGCTCGGGGAATTCACCGTTCCAAGCATTAACTTTCTTTTGGACGTAATAGCGTACTTCTGGAGCCAAAGCAAGACTGCCGACATCTTCAACGACTGCAGCAAAACGTGCAAAAGCCCCTGCGACATTAACTGCTGTTTTCGCCCAACTCAGGTCTGCGGGCAGTTCTGCTTCTGGCAAGAATCGCAGAGATGCTCCAGTTTTTTTCGGGCGTTTAACTGCGCTAGAGAAAATCAGGCTTGCCACGCGTTTTAAAGGTCTTTTGAGCCAAGTTCTGTTGGATGGCAATGGGGTCTCGGTGAGGAGTACACTTACCATACGGTTTATGTAATGATAGAAAACAGCGGTGCCGATAATTTCTGGTGCAGTTTCCCGAGAAAAAGGTGGCGTAAGAAGAATCTTGGCTTCCGGCGTTCGTGTTGCTAACGCCCACTCTACCAGTTGACGTATTTCAACATTAGAAATTTGGTCGTATCTGGCTTCACTGACTGTGTTCGCTATCTGGCTCTCTCCAGTAGCGGTCAACATTATCGTGTGGGCGTCAACGCAGTAAGGGCAATGGTTCAACTTCGAAACTGCCGCTGCCACCGCTTCCTTGAAGCCTCTGGGAACGTCGCCAACCAGCTCTGACTCGCGGCTCGCCATCCAAGCCCCTGCCAAAAGCTTCGGCAAGGGTGAATGCAGCGAAAAAGGCTCTACAACTCTGCCGAAATCACGCTTTATCTGATCGTAAACTTCAGCAACTAATCCTTCAGCCGCATTAGGCTTAACAGGTTGAATGTAACGTATTCCCATTAACCGCCACTTTCCACCAAAAAGGTCATAGAATATTCATCAAGTTTATACTTCCAAGTAGGCTCAAATAACAATTGCGCAAAACCGAGAAAAAACTTGTCAGCCATAACTGAGGCTGAATAGTAAATTAATAAACCGGATACACTTCGAAATGTATAAGAGAACTCTCCCTCTTTGGTTAAGAGACGGCGCTTATCTTTGCGAGTAAAAATCAACGTTACAGGCATCGTTCAAGGTGTTGGCTTCCGCCCCTTCGTTTACCGCATAGCAGTGCGAAACGGGTTGACGGGGTACGTGCGCAACCGTGGCGACGCAGGAGTAGAAATCCTTCTGGAGGGCAAGGAACAAAACATCCAGAATTTCCTGTTTGACCTGAACGAGAAGAAGCCGCCCCTAACCCACATACACAACATCATCAAAGCACCACTCACGGGCAAGAACGAGCACACGAGCTTCGCCATCTACAGAAGCTCTGAGGAAACGGAGCTTTCTGGCTCAGTTATCCCGCCTGATGTCGCTATATGCGATGACTGTCTGCGGGAACTACGGGACCCGAAAGACCCGCGGCACGACTACTTCTTCATCACATGCACCAACTGTGGTCCACGCTTTACCATTATTGAGCGTTTGCCGTACGACCGCGAAAACACAACCGTGTGTGAGTTCCCGATGTGCAGCTTCTGTCAAAGCGAGTATAGTGACCCGTTGAACAGGCGTTTTCACGCGCAAACCGTCGCGTGCCCAACATGCGGACCCAAAGCCTACTTAACCACGAGCAATGGTGAGCACGTTCAGCACGAGGATTCAGTGCGTGAAGCTGGACGCTTGCTCAGTGAAGGTGCAGTTCTCGCCGTGAAAGGCTACGGGGGCTTCCATGTTGCCGCTTCCGCAACTCGAGCCGAGCCGTTACGGGCACTTCGAAAGGCGAAGCACAGAAGAGCCAAGCCTTTCGCCATCATGGCGCGAAGCTTGGAAGCTGCAAAAGGTTTCGCCGAAGTAACTTCGAAGGAGCAGGCGTTGCTTTCTTCCTACGCGCGGCCGATAGTGCTTCTGAACAAAAGTGATGCTTATGATCTTTCGCCGTTGGTTGCGCCTGACCTGCACAACGTCGGCGTGATGTTGCCTTACACGGGGTTGCATTACATGCTTTTCGACCGCGTGGATGACGCCGCATTCGTGATGACAAGCGCGAACCCGCCGAACCAACCCATCGTCAAAGACAACGATG
>CAZINA010000066.1:0-6807 GCA_964540545.1 uncultured Candidatus Bathyarchaeia archaeon | reverse complement strand
GCATGTCTGGCCTGTTGATTATTTGGATGCCGTGCTTGCGGGTGATGAAGTGTTTTATGGCTAAGACTTCGTTGGCGGTGAAAGTGCACAGTATATGTGATAGGCGCAGTGTTTCAGGGTAGCCTTGCATGTACAGGTCGTTTCCTAAAAGTTTCTCAACCGCAGCCATTCTGTGTTGGAGGGGGATTTCCCTGTCGATGTCCAAGCGGAACGCGTAGTTAGCCTTGTTGAGTCTGGCGACGTAGACGCCGCCTAGCACGACGGTGGGCGGTTTGAATTGGACACCGGTGGTTTCCAGTAGGTACGGTGGGTCGTGTTTGGGGAGTTGGTCTGTTATGAGGTAGCCGTTTACGCGGAGGCTGGTCATTTTGCTGAAGGCGAGTACAGTGCTTTTGTTTCTTCTTGCGAGGGTGAGGATGTCTTTCATTCGTTGCACTGGGGTGTCGATGGTGCCTGAGGTTAAGCTACCGTCGAACAGGATTAAGCCGTTTTCCACTGTTTTTGCGAGCATTGTTTGTAGCCATCGTTCGAGGAGGCTTGCGAGTCGTGTGGGCATTTGCATGATGTGGGGTGTGGCGTGGCGGTTGCTTGTGTAAAGCGTTTTGAAGTAGGATTTTTCGAGGGTGTTGTAGACTTCGTTTTTGTTGTCTTCTGTTATGTGAAATATGAATGGGCCGAGGCGGGTGTATTTGTAGCGTCGGTTTTGTTTCCAAGTGGTTGCGCCTCGGATGGCGATGATGATGCCTGTGCTTGTTTCGCCGATTTTTATTGTTGATGTGTCGACTGCGGCGATTGTTGTTTCTTGGTGGTTGGGTTTCAGGGTGATTGGTTGGCGTTTGAGGTGTAGGTTTGAGGGGGATTGTTCTGAGATGTTGAATTGTTGAAATTGTTGATTTAGTTGAAAGGGTTGGCGTTGCACTTGTTTGAGTGAATGTAGTGATTGTTCTAGGAAGCGTTGGGGTAATGTTGTGTCGATGGTGGGTTGTGGAAAATTATATTTCGGGGTTGTTGTTATAGTGTATTGTTCAATCACCAACATTCACCAATAAGCAATATGGCATGGGCGAAATATTTAAGTGTTGTGCATGTGCATCTTGCACAATACAATAAACAATAGGTGTCAACTTGACAGAAAAACCGCAAAAACCACCAATAAAAGTCAAAATGAAAATCGGCAACATAGAATTCGAAATCGAATCCCAAGAAGACCAACTGCAAACCGCCGTAGACCAAATACTCTCCACCGTAACCACAAAACTCAAAGACACCCAACTAACCACAGAAAGACAAGCACCACCACCCAGAGCAGAAACATGCAAAGGCGTAATCCAAAAACTCTGGGAAGAAAACTGGTTCAGCCAACCACGAGGACTAAGCGAAGTCCACAGCGAAATGGCAAGAAAAGGCTTCCACTACGACCGAACAGCCGTAGCCCACGCCCTAATAGACCTCGTCAAAGACGGCATCCTAAACCGAGAAGGCAAACCACGCCGATACCAATACGCCCAAAAAAGACCCCCACCATAGCCAATCTATAAGCTCTCTTTCCATAATGTGTAGCGTTTTAGAATTTCACTACAGTCAGTTAGAGGAAGGAGAGAACAATGTCAGCGAGAGCAGTAAGCACTAAACCAGCATATTTGAAGCCTATTTGGATCCTAATAGAAATTCATTGCAGAAACTATAGAGGGGAGGGGGTCTACCCGTAATGACGCTTTTTTCAACCAAAAACAGCAACAATAAAACTGATTCATACCTTAAACAAAGGGGCTATACTCGCTCGCACAGCCTATCGACTGCGTCTTTATTCGAGTATGATTCGTGCGTCTACTGTTTTTGCGCCTTTCTCGTAAGCCATTATGGGGTTCAAGTCTAGTTCTTTGATTTCGGGATAATCCATGACGAGTTTTGATGTGTTTAGCAAGGCGTTTATTATGGCTTCAAGGTCTGCTGGTGGCGTATTTCGGTAGCCCGTTAAGAGTGGGTATGCTTTGACTTTTGTCACCATTTCACGTGCGTCTTCGCGTGTTATGGGTGCAACTCGGAAAGTGACATCCTTCAGAAGTTCAACGAATATTCCGCCTAGCCCGAACATTAAGGTCTGCCCGAACTGGGGGTCTTTAATGGCGCCCACTATGACTTCGGTTGACTGGGGAGCCATTTCCTGAACCACGACACCAGTAATTTTTGCTGCGGGGGCGTATTTTTTGGCGTTCTCCAAAATTTTTCTGTAAGCGCTCCTGACCTCGTCAGTGTTCTTCAGGTTAACTATGACGCCTCCAGCATCAGATTTGTGGATGATGTCGGGTGAAACGATTTTTAAAACCACTGGAAAACCGATCTGCTCGGCGAATTCGGCGGCTTCTTCCTCGCTTTTCGCCAGCTTGAAGGGTGTTACGGGGATCTGGTACTCAATGCAGATGGTTTTGGCTTCGGTTTCCAAAAGCGCTTTTCTGCCTTCTCGGCGAGCTTGAGAAATAATTTGTGACGTCTTGTTCAAGGTTACAACTTCCGCGGATTTGTGTTGAGTAAAACCCGCCTCAGGTTTAAAATCGTTTTGCAACAAACGAAGAAAAAACGCAGGCTTGCGCTTAGTTGAGTTCTTTGAGTGCCCGCAAGCGTTTAACGATGTTCGGGTGCGTTGAGAAAGCTTCAAGCAGCTTATCTGCAAAAGTTAATTCCCTTGAGGCAATTTCCTCAACCAGCTTCTGATCGCTGTGAGCTTCCATGGCAGCTAACTCGGCTGAATCCACGTTTGCTCGGTCAGGGTCAGCTATGAATAATGCCTTGTACGCGCTTGAGTTTGGTTTCTTTTGCTGAGCCTTTCTGGTACTGTTGACCTTGCGCGTGGTTTTGACTATTTTCGCCAGCCCCGTGGAGAGTTTTTGGGCGCCGCCGTCTACGACTGAAACGCTGTGTCTGTCAGCATAGTACTCACGTAGCCTGCTCAAGTAGAGAATGAACATGTTCAGTATCCAAGAGAAAATCATGAAGCCTATGCCTATGAGGGCGCTTCCACCGCTGTCGTCTCTGCGTCCGCGGTACATGCTTGAAAGCATAAGCGAGAAGCCGATGTAGTAAAAGAGTGCCGGCAGAAAAGAAACCACCATCATAACCTGCACGTCCCTGTGCTTTAAGTGGCCAAGCTCATGTCCTATAACAGCTTCAACTTCATCTTCATTTAATGACTCTAAAAGGCCTTTAGTGACGGCGACGCGGCTACCTGTTAAGGGTGAGCCATATGCGAACGCGTTTGGAATTGGAATCTGCGAAAGCATGAGCTTTGGCTTAGAGATTTTACTTTTTTCGCTCAGGTTTCCAACCATCTGATGCAATTCTGGGTTTTCGTTTTCTGGAAGTTCGCGGACTCTGTATATCGCGCCAACCAAGTATGGTGATATGAGCCATTGGATTACGTTGAAGACTACTACGATTACGCCTAGCGTTAAAACGTCGAATACTCCTGCTAGGCTTAGGATTACCGTAAATACTAGTGTGGATAATCCAATGATTGCAGCTAAGGTGCCAACCATAGAAAGGCGAAGTTTCCAAGCGTTCATGTCTCTTATCTAAAAATTGCATTTTTAATGGCATCTTATATACTTTACGTTATAACCAAAGATGTAACATCAACCGTTTTGGCAAGTAATACAGCAACGCCCCAAGACCCGCATCCGTCTCTCGCCGCCAAGTCCTGCAATCTGAATCGTATTCGAGCCGCTTAAATACCAACCCTGCTTTATATCTCATAGTTGCAAATGGAGAGCTAAGGCTAATGAACAAACACGACTGGCAACACATTCAGACACTTCTTAAACTCGCGGAAATGGGCGCTCACAAGCGAACCGCTAAAATCTCAACAGAATACTTAGCTGAAAAAATGGGAATTTCACAGCAGACCGCATCACGTTACTTGATAGAACTGGAACGTAAACAGTGGATTCAGAGGACAATAACGCCTGAAGGCAGCCTGATAAAAATCGCGGATTCAGGCATGAAAGAAGTCCAAAAGTTATACGCTCACCTGCGGTTTTTAGTCGAAGCAGCCTACCCTCCGTCAGTTACTCTTGAAGGGATAGTTTTCGAAGGTTTAGGCGAAGGCGCATACTACATCTCAAAAGAGGTATACAGGAAACAGTTCATTGAAAAACTTGGCTTTGACCCTTACCCAGGCACGCTTAACCTCAGGCTTACAACTGAATACGACCTTAAAACACGCACAGAACTAGAAACCTACCCGGCAATTGAGGTTGAAGGCTTCAAAAACGAAAACCGCACATTCGGACTTGTAAAATGTTACCCCGCAACCATTGACAACAAGATTAAAGGAGCGTTAATTTCTGCCTTGCGCAGCCACTACGACGTCTCAGTCTTGGAAATAATCGCTCCTGTCTGTCTCAGAAAACAGCTTAACTTGAGAGACGGGCATAAAGTGAAAGTTGAAGTTTTCACGCTTCCCTAAACCATTAAGGAAAACTGGAGTAAGAGTAGCTTACCGTGTACCGTACCTCTGGTTTACGTCTTGTAGCCAACACGTAACCTATCACTAAGCCTGTAACTAACCCACCTAGGTGCGCAAAGTTATTCACACCTATTCCTGAACTGAGAAACAACAGAAAGAACGCGTATATCAACGCACCAATTATAGATTGGCGAAAACTCCGTCTAGCATAAATTATTGCAGCACCGAACATAGCAAAAATGGCGCCAGAAGCCCCAACAGAAATAGTAGTACTAGGCAACAAAAGCAACGATAGCAAATTACCGGTTAATCCTCCTAAAACGTAAATAGACAGGTATTCAGGCAGGGAAAACATTTCTTCACCTCTTAACCCAAAAATGAAAAGAAAAAGCATGTTGCCTACTATATGCGCAAGGTCAGCGTGGACAAACATGGATGTTAAAAGCTGATAATAATACCCAGAATTGATAACTAAGTCGTTAACTTGACCGTAATTTACTAGCACATTTATGTTTGTATTAAGAAAGTCGCCTCCAATGTAAGAAGTGTAAGCGTAAACTACGATGTTTAAGGCGATGAGTATGTATGTGGGCTTGAACTTCTTGCTGTTGGGCACGTTTGTTCACCTGACGAATTTTTCAACGATTTTTTTCCGTATTTTTGATGAACTGTCCAGTTCGTCTTCCTCGAATTTGCCTATTCTAACAACTTGTATGTTTAACTTGTGGTTGTCAACATACGCCCTTGTGCCCTTTTCCACTTCCGTCTGATCATAACCCAAAGCAATAACATCGGGCTTTACTCGTTCAACGACATCGCCCAAATCGAATTTTTCAAAGCCAAGCACAGCCTCATCAACCACCTTTAAAGACTCAACTAAGGCGCGGCGCTGGTTCTCAGACATAACTGGTTTCCGACCCTTTTTCTTCTCCACTGTGCTGTCCCTTGCAATAATGACTATGAGTTCTGCGTTCTTGCCTCCTGCTTTCTTAGCTTCCTCCAAGAATCGAACGTGACCAAGATGCAGAAGGTCGAATACACCTGAAGCCAAAACTACTTTTCTCTTCCCGTTTTTGCCGACCATTCGAATTTTACAGCTCCCATCAGTCTTAACGCGTCTAACAATCCTTCGCAGTAAGCAACCGAAGTTAGACTTGTTTCAAACCTTTTCTGATCCTTATAATACTTTGCATCTTCCAAATACGCCGTCGCATAATCAAAAATTTCATCTACACACTCCTCAGCCACAGTTATTACGCCTTTAGTCCGTTGCATTTCCTCCATAACACTCTCTGCGGAAACTATATACTTCGTTACAAGCGCTTCCAAACTCATTTTGCTAGCCTCTTCAATTGATTAGGTGCTCCCGCAAACGCTACTAACGCTTCAGCCTCCATGAAATGCAAGTCTCCAGGAAAAATCAAACTCTGCGGCGGACCCCCAAAATCACACTTAACCAAGTCTTTCATGAAATCAGCTTTTAAAGTTGGAGCGTTGCTTCCAGCTCTCGCCACACCAACAGCTACCGTATCTCGCGTGATTACACCTTCGTTTCTTTTTTGCTCAATCTCCAAGAGCAACGTCAAGGCTTCGTTGATGCTTAGAAAGCGTTTTTTATCCGCTTTAATATCCAGCAGGCACAACGTGTGCAAACCAAGGTTCTTGTTTTGGGCGATAACGTTGTAAGGTGTTTCTGAAGAGTTCTCTGGAAAGGGTATGGTGACGGTTTTTCCAAACTTGTAGTTGTGCAGACCTGACACGCCGATTATCGCGGACATCACGGAAGCGCCGTGAACTATGCGCGTCTTGACACCTCGTTTTTCCGCTTCGATACGCAACGCCACATGCGTTGTGGCTATAAATGGGTCACCTGGAATGAGAAAAACAGCCTTGCCTTTTTCCGCAGCGTTCAAAATAACTGCCCCGTTTTCTTCTTCTAGGTCACGTCTTGAAACCACGTGGACTTGCTTGTTGACAATTGCTTCAAAACGTTGCGTTGAAAAGCATGGGAGAATGCTTGTGTAGAGTTCCATGAAAGCTTGATCTGCTGTTTTTGTTTCTTCTATGCCTTGGAGGCTTATTCCCTTTTCATCGTGTAAACCTAATCCTACAAACACGAGTTCCTTCAATGCACTTATTCCTCAGAAGGTACTTCGCAGTATGTCAACTTAAACCGTTCGTTGACGTACACGAACTTATGGCTTCCACACTGTCCCATTCCAAAAGATGAGGCGACGGTACCCGTACGAGTTGCCAGCTTCAAGACCATCATCGTATATTATGTCCAGTCTGCTCTGGTATCTGTCAATGATTTTGCCAAGTTCGGTGCTTATTTCAAGTGAAAA
>CAZINA010000065.1:0-6921 GCA_964540545.1 uncultured Candidatus Bathyarchaeia archaeon | reverse complement strand
GAGACAAGCCGCGCCACCATGTAACGTTCAAACGGTTTTTCCAAGTTTTTATCTAAAAAGTCTGTAACTTCATTGGCGGCACGAAGAGTTAAATCTATATCTACCTCATTACCCATCAATACTTTTTCAGAAGCCTTCTCAAACAAATTAAATCACAACAGTAATGTATGGAGGGGTCTTTTTTAATGTTTAGCTGCATTATTGACAATTTGTACTTGCTTTTACTTTTATTTTTTCAAGTTGGACAAATATCCAGAATATTCAAATAATATAGCGAGAATATAATGGCTGGTTGTTTTGACATGAAAGTTGCTAAATTAAACGGAATGAACGTTATTACATCTGACGCGTACACTCTGGGAGAAGTTGACGGTGCACACGCAGACATAAACGCTTGGAACATAACACACCTCGACGTTGAGCTAACTAAAGAAGCTACATTAGAACTTGGCTTCAAGAAACCTTTTCTCGGTTCCCTAACAGTTTGCTTGCCCGTAAACGCAGTTAAAAAAGTAGGCGATGTGATAACGCTCAACAAGACTCTTATGGATTTGAAAAATCTTAAAGAGTGCAAAATCGGGTGAAAAAACCGGTTCTAAACCAACAAACTAACTCTTTTTTTTCGGGCTTAAAAATGAGAAAAAAACCAAAAAAGAAAGCTAAAGGTAAGAAATGTTACAAAAACACTCACGGCAATTGGTATCGGGTGAGAAGAAGTTACAGACTCAGGCGTAAGATTTCACAGAGAAAAATGCAAAGAGAACTAAACAAACAAAGAACATGACTTACACGGACTTACGCAGCTTGTTGCAGTTTTTCATGAAACATTCACGTCTGAAGGCAAATAAACGGCTGTCAGTTTTAATTCATTATGTCCGTGATGTCTTGCAGGATTGTGTCGGAGGGTATTGCGAACCCTATGCCTTGAGAGTCTTCAACTATGGCTGTAGCCATGCCAACCACTTGCCCCATGTAGTTCATCAGTGGACCTCCTGAGTTGCCTGGGTTCAGGGGAGCAGTTGTTTGAATTATGTTTGTCAGCGTAGTCTCATCCAGAGTTATTGTTCTGTCTAGGGCGCTTACTATGCCGTTGCTCATTGACCCAGATAGGCCATAGGGGGTGCCGACTACCACCACGGGGTCGCCGACTTTCAGGGTTGAAGAGCTGACCATGCTTAGGGGAGTGTACTCGTTTTGGGGAGCGCTGGTTGTGAGCACTGCAACATCCGTGTCGGGGTTGGAGCCTTCAAGCGACGCAGAGTATGTGTGGCCGTTTGAGAAGGTCACCTCGATGCTTATGGCGCCTTCGACTACGTGATTGTTTGTCAGGATAATCATCTGTCCTGAATAGTTGTAGACGAAGCCGGAGCCTTGAGAACCAGTGGTTGGGCTAAGTACCGTTTCGACTACGACAACCGACGCTCTAACCTGCTCGAAAAGGTCAGAGAGCGAAGCATTCTCTCCAAGAACATAAGTTACATTCTCATAGACTACAGTAGTTGCGTTGATGCTGCTGACGGCCTCCTGCAGTGTCGCCAGCTGGGTTTTTAGGCTGCTTATGTCCTCCATAATTTCGTCGATGTCTTGGCCGCCGCTGTTAGCTGCTTCCAGATCATCTATTGCATCTTGGATTTCCAAGAGTTCATCTTCAAGCGCGCTTATTGTTTCCAAAACATCGCTCTGGTTCTGACCCGATGTGTCCAGCGTTGTTTGGATATTGCTGATTTGTTCTTGAAGCGTTGATAATTGACCTGTCAAGTCATCAATTCTGCTTGAATTGGACATGTTACCAGCCCAGTAACCCACTATCCCGCCTGTGCAAAGGCTAACCGCTAAAACGATTACTACAAGGCTGAAAGCAAATTTTCTGTCCTGTTTCTTCGGAACCTCCAACATGTCATCACCAGCAAACATGCTGATTATCTAAACTAAACAGGGCGTACAAACGGCGCAACACCCTGATTACTGTTATTCTGTCAAATTCTAACAACTAATTGTCACTATTAAAAGTGCTCAGCCAAAAATATTTAACGATTTTTCCAAATTAACCCCGAATTAACTTTCCAGAATTTCTTTGTTTCACGTTGATGTTTGATATTGGGATAAAAAATTGAAATCATAATCCTGATGTAACTCTAGGATACGTCTTTTGAATACTTATTGTCAGATAATAATTGTTAAGTTGACTGGGATAACAAATTGTTTTTAGGTGCAAAAACTGCGAGTATCTCAGGGATTAGGCAATTTTATTTTAGTGGGGATGGCTGCTACATCACTAGTCATAATGATTGCCGCCTATTTTGCGGACATCTTAGTTAATGGAGACCTTTACTATTATGGACTATATTTCAATGTTGACTGGTACTCGCCATTTAAGAATCTAATTGGTTTGGTCTACGCGATGGCATGGGCCAACATAATCGCAGCAATAGGTTTTCAAGCGTACAGGATTAGGACTATTCGCAAAGACCAACTTCATGAACCTGATGAATAATTTTCGTGAAAGAAAAAGTGAAAAAAGGAACCACGAACATATCTTCAATGGGTATCAGAATTCATTTTTTCCCACGCAGCAGCATTAAAATTTAATGCAAAAAAAGAAAAAGTGAAAATTAGGTAGCCATCTTGGCAAATATCAAAGCTTCTTTTGCCCATTCATGTGTTTTGCAAATCTGAATGCTAACAAGAAACCAATCAATGCTCCTACAAATGGAAGTGTGAAGGTAAACGAAATTGGTGTATAGTTGTATTTCAGAATTATTTGAATGTCAATAAACAATCCAAATGCAAAGAATCCTATGACAAACAACAGCACTAAGCCAATAGTAATCACAATTTTACGCATACTATTATGCTTCATTTTTCACTCCCTCCTAAGAATTAGAGTCTCGACTGAATAGAAAAGTCTTTTTCTAATTGAAAATAGAATTGAAAAGAGGTAATGGAGTCACCACAACATCACTATCTTTAATGCCTATCAACCGAAAAGTAACACTCTTTTCTCCAAAACCCTTTTCAACACTACCCCATCTTTTTTGGCACATGTACGAGTCAGATAGTCTTATGTTTCCAATTTGACATATGAGAATTCAGTGTTGTAGATGAAATCGTTGTTGGTTGTGTTTTCGTATCATCATATGAACACTGAGAAAGTCGCTAAGGTCTTCGCGAAAGTTCTTGATGCACAAATTAAGGCTCCCCAGCAAACTGACCCTGAAGAGCTTGAAGAGTATGGCCTGATAGGGTTTGGTGCAGGGATAGATAGTGGAAAACACTATAAACCTGTTCTTGATTTTGCTGATAAACTGCCGCAAGTCACCAGCAAGAAAGCATTCATCTTCTCAACAGCGGCATTGGCAGGAGAAAAGAAGGCTGCCGAAGACCACTCAGCGCTAAGGGAGAAACTGGTTGCGAAAGGTTACGTGATTGTTGATGAATTTCAATGTAAAGGCTTCAACACGAACAGTTTCATGAGGTTTTTTGGTGGAATGAACAAGGGAAGACCAAATGACGAAGACCTCGAACGAGCGGAAATGTTTGCTCTGAACCTGAAGCAGAATCTTCAAACTTAAATCTAAAAAACCGTTATAATGCAAACAAACATTCTCTGAGGACGAAATCATCTTGAACAAGCCAGAATCGAATGAGAACTGGTTTTCCAGGGCGAAAGCAGAAGCGGACAAAGGTGTCCCACTTAACGAGCGCGTCGTGGGCGTTGCTATTGTTGTGGTCAGTATCTTGGCGATGCTGTACTTTGCTGCTCACCAGGCGGGGTCAACTGGTTTCTTCACCACAGCTTTTGGCGCGTTGGAGATGGTTATGCTTTATGGAAATCTAACTGCTTGGGCTATTACAGGTTTCTTGGAAGGGGTCCTTGGTCAACGACTCCTTTCTCGCCTCTTTGATGTCTTTGGAGGAATAATTTTCATCACCATCAGCCTTGTTTGGCTGTTAGTTGTCTTTCCCTTCGAGTTTGCATATTTCGCAGACGTTTTGCCAGATTTCCTCAGATTTCTGGTGCAATGGATATCCAACGACATCGCTCGAGGGCTAATGGTGATCGGTGTCATAGTGCTTGTTTTTGCAGCAGTTTACTCTCCGATAGCTTACAAGTTCGTAAGCAAGGAATACTTCAAACGAAAAAATAAGCAACTGCCTTAACTAACAGTCAGCATAGTGGACTTCTAAATCCATTTAGTCTTGGGTTCCGTTTTGTTCGGTCCGATGGCGGCTAGTGCGTCAGCTAAGGCTTCGCTTGGGTTGAGTTTTGGATAACCAATCAAGATTGGCCCGTATACGCCTTCATCCTTTGTCAATTCGAGGGCTTGTACGACCTCAGCATTGCCTTTCACCATGGCTCCGAAACCCACATAACAGCATCCCAAACCAAAAGATTGTGCAGCAATCATCATGTTCTCACAAGCAAGCGCGCAGCTTACGGCGTTGTTAGCGGGACCTATAACAAAAATGATGACGGGCGCATTATAGTAAATCGGATCCTTTGGGTCGTCCATCGCATCGTAGATGCACATAGCCATCTTATAGAGTTCAGGAGCAGTTTGTTTCATGCCTCCGATGGCATTTTTCCAGAACGGAAGCGTAGTCTGAAGAAGTTTTTCCTTGAACTCGGGTTTTTCAACAACAACAAACCGCCAAGGCTGAGAACGCGTCATCGACGTAAAAGGCGCCTGATTGCCCGCTTCAATAATTGCGTTGATGATGTCCTTCGGAACTGGTTTTGACTCATAGGCTCTCATGGACCTTCTGTTTTTTATGGCGTCAATCACTGAATTCATAATAACATTCACTGTCAAAAAACTATGACCTGATGCGCATAAAAGCGTTTGGCACAAGCAAAATTCTTGATTTTCCTCTTGAAGCAAAATGTTATCAACCTTAGAGGCGATAATTGAAATCTCAAAGTGAAGGAGAAAAGAAGGATGAAGTGGGTGGTCTTTTGATTGCCGAAATGTTATCTGGTTTACTTTTTTGGGTTGTTATAATCACAAACATTGCAAGCGGGAGATTTGGTTATGAAACATTCAGTGACCTTGATGCAGACGCTCAACTGCAAAAGATAAACAACAATCCAAGAAAATTCGAAATAGGCACCGTGCTGATTCTCATAGAGCACGCCAGCATAATTTGTCTTGCCGCAATGCTGTTTATTGCTTTTAGCCCATATAACATGATGCTTGCTGTTGTTTGGACTATCTCCCGAACAGGAGAAGCCTTGATCCAAATCTACAACAAAAAAAGCTACTGGGGACTACAAAGTATAGCAAGACAGCACTCAGGCAGTAGTGGCGCTGAAAAAACCACGATAACTGATTCATGTCACAACATTCTCAAAACAAAAAACACAGTTTTCACATTTGCACAAGTCTTATTCTCCATCGGCACTCTCGCATACTCAATTCTGTTTGTCACCTATGGCGCGGTACCAGAACTTATTGGATGGCTCGGAATTGTTGCCAGCATCATCTATGGCTTCGGTAGCGGGATAAAACTTGTGAAAACTGACTTCAAAGCCCTATGGAGCCTAGGAGGACTGTTAATTTTGATCTTCGAGTTAATCTTAGGAGGATGGCTGTTATTCTCTTCACTTTTCTAAAAAAGGGTAATGACAAATGAAAATGAAAGCGATCGTATACGAAAAATATGGGCCGCCAGAAGTTCTTCATTTCAAAGAGGTAGAGAAACCTGTCCCCAAGGAAAATGAGATACTGGTGAAAGTGTACGCGACAACAGTGCATCGCGGGGATTCGAGAATGCGGAGTTTTATGGTTCCTCGTGGTATGTGGCTGATGGCGAGGATAGCTCTTGGTGTCAGAGGACCAAGAAAGAAAATCTTGGGAATGGAGATAGCGGGGGAAGTCGAAGCAATAGGCAAAGATGTAAAACGGTTTAAGCAGGGTGATGAAGTGTTTGGTTCTACCGGTTTTGGTGGTGGTTATGCCGAGTACGCTTGTTTGCCTGAAGACGGGATTGTGACAATGAAAACCGCCAACCTGAGCTATGAGGAAGCCGCCGCTGGAATGCCTACCGGGGGATGTTTAGCATTGAAGTTTCTCAGGAAAGGAAACATCCAGAGCGGCCAAAAAGTCCTAGTCTACGGTGCTTCTGGAAGTGTAGGCACATATGCAGTTCAGCTTGCCAAGCACTTTGGAGCCGAAGTGACAGGGGTATGCAGCACAGCCAATCTAGAGTTGGTGAAGTCTCTGGGAGCAGACAAAGTAATTGACTACACCAAAGAGGATTTCACAAAAAGCGGAGAACAGTATGACATAGTATTTGACGCTGTTAGCAAAATCCCGAAGGCAAAGCGTGAAAAAGCACTGACCCCGCAGGGAACATTCCTGAACGTTCATGATAATGTAGGAAAACTGAATGCTGAAGATTTGATTTTCCTCAAAGAAATTGCTGAGACGGGAAAGATAAAGCCAGTCATAGACAGAACTTATCCATGGGAACAAATCGTCGAAGCCCACCGGTACGTTGACAAATGGCGCAAAAAGGGACATGTAGTAATAACTGTAAAGCAGGACAACAAAACCTGAAAGCGTTACAGCTAAGGACAGCAGTTAAAATATAAACCAAAAAAGACGCGGGGTTAGTGTAGTTCTGTTGTACAGGTTTATGGGTGTCAAATAAAAACTTGACGTTTTTTTGAATAAACTGTTGTACAAGTTAAGCTAAAACGTGAAGACCTATTGATTCTCAGAAAAACAGCCGTTAAATCTGATTCTCCAGTGGTTGGTCAGCAACAAAAAACTCCACAGTTTCAGCTTCAACTTTCTTAACACGACGTTTCCCTTTTCGTTTTAACTCCTCGAGATCCGACGGTTCGAAATTCGGTAATATGCACATGTTTTTCACCTTGAACGCTTGCTTTATTAGTTTTTATGAATTACTAATCCA
>CAZINA010000064.1:0-6922 GCA_964540545.1 uncultured Candidatus Bathyarchaeia archaeon | reverse complement strand
TTATGAGTTACGATGACCCTAATTGGATAACCACATATGTTTCAAGAGAAACAACTACATCAAGTCCGCCAGATTCAGGTGATGCTGGTTTCCGTATAGCATTGAACGGAGCAGAAGCAGCAACGTCTCACGCTAACGAGACTGTCGGTTACATCATTTTTGAAGAAGGCTTTGGAGATATCGATGGAATCAAATATGATCTGAAAAGAACTGGGGACTCCATTGGGGGATACGCAAACTCACCACCATATAACACAGCCTTTTCTCAGAGTTTCGGAAGTATTCCAACGGTGGTTCTGGCAGTACATCAAGAAGTAGATGGCGGAGACGGCGGATGGTGTGTTGTTCACACTATCACTCAGACACAAGCAGGATTGATGATTGACGAAGACCAAGTTAGTGATAGTGACCGGTCTCACACAACTGAAACCTGTGCTTTTCTTGCTTTTGAATCAGAAGGCTCTTATTGGTAGATGGGCTGATAAAAAACCTAAGAGCAGCTCTATCGAGCACAACGCAGTTTTTTCAGAAAATTAAACAGTGTTGAGGCTCTCTTTTAGTGATGCTATTGCCTCTTCCTGATTTTTTGCCTCTAGCGTGTGGATTTTATATAATTCTGCCATTCTCTTTCCATTCTCGCTGAGCTTTGGAACCGCAACCAAGTAGGATTTTTCAGGTGAAACATCAAATATCTTTGCGAACAGTGCAATAATTGGCTGTTCGGTCACGACAGTTCCCTGTGACATTGCCAAATCAACAACTATCGCTCGGGATTTGTCCGTTTTGTAGGCCACTATGTCAAATGAGTGATTAGCCCCTGATTTGCCTTTGAGAAGCCCGGGGGTTTCAACATTCAGCTTTTCATTTAGCAAAAATTCCCGTAGGGCACTGACCAGAAACAGGTTCACCGAAGATTCTGCTGTGATATCTCCCTTCAAAGTGTAAGCGTAAACGTCTTTAATGATAATTTCTTCGAAAGTGGACGTTTCACCGCAGTTTCTACAGAAATTCATGGGAATAGGACCATCGAAGCTTTTTTTGCATTCTCTGCATGTGCACCAAATTCCAGCTTTCCTGTAGTCAATATCCATCTTTTTCATTTCTTCGTTGCATTTCGGGCAGACGTACTTGTTGCCGTCATAGAAAGTCTCCTCTATATCCATGTATCCGCATTTCACGTGCTCAATAAGCGAGCTTTTTTGAATATTAAATGATTTGCAGAAAGGACAACAGTAACGAACAGCTACTTTGACAGAACTGCATTGTGGACAGAAAAGGATTTTATCGTAGAGTTCCTTTTCTAAGATTCCGGCTTCATGCAGTTTGTTTATGAAAGGCTCAACTTGTGATGAGTCGCCCACTATGTTTTCTACCACGGGATAAGTATACCCAACTTCTGGGTTGTAAACTGGTTCAAGAGTTTCAATCTCTCCGCTTAGAAACTTGCTTAACAGCATCTGCACATTACGGTCTCGGTAGAGCTCACGTGTTTCCTTTTTTTCTGTTTTCTGCATCTTTCTATGATCCAGTCCTTCAGATAGTTCCCGCGTTTAATGCGGTTAAGGCACTAATATCTTGTTCGTAGGTTAAATATTGAACTTATAGATAGTAATTCTAGTTGATATGTTTAAGCGTTTCGAGAGTCTCATCACGTAGGTTACACTTCAAACTATGCATTCGGGTGATATATTTTTGAATTGTGCCCACTGTTTTGAGTAGATAATCGCGAAAATAAATGTAGGGCATAAAAGATTCAGATATGCAGTATGTATTTAGTATGTAGAGCTAACCTTTAAATGAGAAAGCAGTGATTTCACATCTAACTTCAAACTTAAAAGAGTGAATTGGATGGCTGACCACCCTCGTTTTGGCCCCGCAGGGGTTCCACCTTTATTCAGAGTCCTTGGGGCACGGCTAGCTGACGTGCCGGGGCTTTTGCGTGAGGAAAACCTTGACGCTTTTGAGTATCAAGCTGTCAGGTGGGGTCAAAAACCTCAGATGAAACGTGAAACCGCTGAGAGTCTCGGTGCTGAAGCGAGGAAAAACGATGTTTTGCTCAGCCTACACGGCTCCTACTACGTGAACCTCTGCGGTGAAAAAGAGGTTGTGGAAGCAAGCAAAAAGCGGTTAGTTGCTTGTGCAACTGCGGCGAACTGGATGGGTGCTTACGTCGTGGTTTTCCACCCGGGATTTTATGGGCGTTTGGAGAAAAGCTACGCGTTCAGAACCTGCGTCAACGCTTTAAAAGACATAGTCGCAACTATGAACAGTTTGGGAATCAGCAACGTAAAGTTGGGTCCTGAAACCATGGGTAAAGTTTTTCAAGTGGGCAGTTTAGACGAGATTTTAACGATTTGCGAAGAAGTCGAGCAAACCCAACTCGTCATCGACTGGTCACACATGCACGCCAGACATCAAGGCCGGTTTAGAAAAGTAGCGAATTTCCGTGCGGTAGCTGAAGAGGTTGAAAGGAGGCTTGGAACCGAAGCCGTGAGAACCATGCACTGCCACTTCAGCAAGATTGAATACACAGCCAAGGGTGAAAGACGCCACCACGTTTTAGACGAGGCTGAGTACGGTCCAGACTTTGAGATGCTGGCTGAAGTCATGGCTGAGTTCAAAATGCGCTCAGTCATGATATGTGAAACGCCCCTGTTGGATGTGGACGCCGTGAAAATGCGTAGCACTTACATGAAAATTGTGGAAAGCCAACACGCCTCTACTTCATGAATTGATAGTTCAGTATAGCCAGTACGTGTTGGACGGTTTTAGCTTGTTTAGTTCTCACCTTTTAAGCCTGATTTCACACAAATGTTTGATCCAACCCGTAACAAAAGGATAAACGTCTAATCCAAACGCGTTATCTTAAATAATATTTAAGTTTTTCATAAGAATTATGAACAAATCTCAAATACCCTTATATGTCGCCGAAGACACTAAACCACCAAAAAAGCAAACGGTGCGCAAAAATGAAAGAAACAGCCAAAGAAAAAAGCCAAAAAGCAGAAATCTTCTATTTCGACCACATTTAAAACACCATAATAGCTTCAGTGCTTCTAGTAGTCAAGCAACAGTTCTACAACAGGTTCACTCTATATATAAGGGGCTATAGATTTTTCCCACGCGTTACAGAACACTACAACCAACAAATCATGCATCTTTGCCTCGATATGCTTTTTTACTGTAAACCACAATGCTCTTAGTTGAGGAATCACGTTGGCGAGACTGAAAGGATTCCAGAAACTAACACTTATAGAAGACGCACTGCAAAAATGGCTGAACATCTTACAAATTAAAAAACACAGAACAGCCACAGTACCCCTTAACAAGGCTTTAAACCGCGTTTTAGCAACAGACATAATCGCCAAAGAAGACCTTCCAAGGTTCGACAAGTCAGCGGTTGACGGCTACGCAATCAAAGCCAAAGACACCACAGGCGCAACACAATTCAAACCCGTCACACTCCAAATAACAGAGTCTGAAGTCACCGCTAAACAAGCCCGGCAAATCTGGACTGGAAACCCCTTGCCGAAAGGCGCAAACGCCGTGGTAATGATAGAACACACACGAAAAACCAATGGAAAACTGGAAGTCAGAATCCAAGTGGCAACGGGCGGAAACGTGTCAAAAAAAGGCGAAGACGTCAAAAAAGCCGAAGAAATCCTGAAAGCAGGAACACGCTTGACACCCTACCATTTAGCGTTACTTGCAGCCATGGGCAACAGCAAAGCAAAAGTTGCAAAAAAACCCCGAATCGCCATATTAGCCACGGGAAACGAACTCGCAGAACCAGGCAGCAACCCCGCAGGAAACCAGATTTACGACTCCAACCGCATCATGCTCGCAGCCATGTGCCGTGAACTCGGCGCAGAACCAGTGGATTTAGGCATAGTAAAAGACGATTTGACAGAGATAGCTGAAAAACTCAAAACCGGACTGCACGAATGCGATGTCGTAATAACCACTGGCGGAACCAGCGTTGGCGGACTAGACCTAGTTCCCGACGCAGTCAACAACTCTGGAAAACCAGGTGTAGTCGTTCACGGTTTAGCATTGAGACCAGCCATGCCAACAGCCATCGCAGCACTTGACGGAAAACCCGTGGTAATTCTTTCAGGCAACCCAGTAGCCGCAGTAGTTGGCTTCGAAGTTTTCGCAAGACCATTAATCTGCATGATGCTAGGCATGAATAGGGAAGAGCCGCGACCAACAGTCAACGCAATCATGACGCGAAAAGTAGCTGCAGCACTTGGAAGAAAAACTTTTGTACGCGTCCGAGTAACCCGGAAAAACGGCGAGTTCCATGCTGAACCTGTCAGCGCACGAGGTTCCGGCGCAATCTCCACTATGACTCGAGGCAACGGTTTTGTGGTTGTTCCAGAAAACAGGGAAGGCGTGACAGAAGGGGAAGTTGTGCTTGTTCGTTTGTTTGGAAACGTGGAGGAAGTGAGCTGAAGTGTTTAGGCGGTTGATGACGTTTGACGAGGCAAAACGGGTAATCAACGAACAGTTGAAGGTTGGAGTTTCAGGTAAAGAAGAAACACCTTTGTTGGAAGCGTATAACCGTGTTCTCGGAGAAAACGTGGTTTCCGCGTTGGATATTCCACCGTTTAACAGGTCAACCGTTGACGGTTACGCGGTGAAAGCAGAGGACACTTTCGGCGCAGAAGAGAATCAACCCGCAAAGCTGACAACGCTTGGCATTGTGAGCGTTGGGGAACAGCCAAGAATCCATGTTGGAAAGGGTGAGGCTGCGGAAATCGTTACGGGTGCTCCAATTCCAGACGGCGCTGACGCCGTGGTTATGGTTGAAGACACTGACAGACAAGATGCTGAACTGCATGTTTTCAGAGCTGTAACACGAGACGAAAACGTCATGAAAAAGGGAACAGACATAAAAAAAGGCGAAACAGTGCTCGAAGCCGGTCAAGTTTTGGGTGCATCAGAGATAGGTGTTTTGGCTGCTTTAGGGTTGACCAAAGTGAAAGTTTTCAAGATTCCTGTGGTTGCGGTTCTTTCAACAGGCGGAGAAGTAACTGAGCCCGGTGAGGAGTTGCCTGCTGGTAAGATTTACGACATAAACGCTTACAGCCTAAGCACTGCGGTTCGTGAAAGCGGCGGAAAACCAGTTTACTTAGGTGTGGTTCCAGACGATAAGGCTAAGCTGCGGAAGGCTTTGAAACGCGCGTTGGGTTCTGCGGATATGGTGATGACTTCTGGAGGAGTTTCTGTGGGTCCGAAGGATTTCACGCCGCAAATTGTGAATTCTCTCGGTGAACCAGGAGTAATTGTTAGTGGAATTGCGGTGAAACCTGGGAAACCCACAACTGTGGCGCTTGTGGGCGAGAAGCCTGTTTTTTCTTTGCCGGGTCATCCGACTTCTGCTTTGTTGCTGTTTCACTTGTTTGCTCGTCCTGTTATCCAGCTTATGGCTGGTAGACCTGCAACGGAAGTCAAGACCGTTAAGGCTTTGGCGGCTAAGCGCATGTTTTCAGCTAAAGGCAGACGAACGTTTGTCATGGTTAAGCTAAAACGTGACAAGTCGAATGGGCTATTAGTTGAGCCGGTTGAAACTGGGGCTTCGGGAGCTATTACAACTCTTGTGAAGGCTGACGGGTTTGTTGAGGTCCCAGCGAACTATCAGTTTATTGATGCTGGCGAAGAAGTTTTAGTGACACTTTTGAAAGGTGCCTTGTGAGTCAGGTTCACGCCGGTTTTCTCTTCAATGCGAGGTGAAGCGTGAAAATCCAGGTTAGAACTACGTAGGCAATCATGCTTAAGGCTACGATCCAGTTGTTGAATGCGAACACGGAGAGGGTGTACAGTGAGATTGTTGTGGCAACCGCAAGCAATGCGACGACTAGCCAGAAAGCCCAGAACCTGTTTTTGAGGATGCCGTAAGCGGTCACGAGGCTGAGTGCTCCTGTTAAGCCGATGTGCGGCGGAAAATTGGCGAAGGGCAACAACACTATGAGTAAGACTCCAACAGCACCGTAAAAGATAACTGGCGCTAACTCCCTGAAATCAGCAGTTTTAAGTTTAGACGCGAATGACACTTTTGATCGCCTTTACACCTTATGCACTAGGGCTAAATTAATAAATTCTATGGTTTTTCTACAGATTCTATGGTGTTCTGCAATCACTTTCGCTTTCCATAGATCCAGTATGATCTCAAGTTAAGAGTTTGTTTTAGAATCTATAAAAAAGAGGGAGATTGAGAGATTAGATTATTGGTTACCTAAAATTTTAAATCCAAGCATCGCTAGAATCGCAGCGCAGCCTAAATCTGCAAGGCTCCAAAGTCCATCAACTAATATGTTGATAGCGGATCCGTAGCCTTCCGCCACATATATGAAACCATTTATGGCACTAAAAAAGAAAGTTGCAGCCCACAACAGTAAGAAATAGCCAACCAGCTTGCTTTTGCCAAAGTTTTCAATAGTTTTAGTTATAGGGTCTCCCAAGTTTCAGATCCTCCTTATTCTTCTTCCGAATAAGTAATATAATAATTTGATCTCCTATTGCGCATTATTTGCTGTAAAATCAGCAAAAAAGTGAACTTAAAGTTAGTCTTTTTGAAGCAAAAACATAGGTTACCTCACCTCGACCACTTCTGATGGCGATGGTATGAAAAAAGGGGATTATAGCGAAAAAGTTTAGAGTAACCCAGCGGTAAGCTGTTAAAAAGGAACGGAACTTGAAATGAGTGATCGGGAACTTTTTGTTTCGCAGTCAAACGTTTTCAGCGGTGTCCAGCGTCCTTTTAAAAAGGCGAAGTACGTGGTTTTCGGCGTTCCATTTGACGTTACAAGCACGTACAGGACTGGAGCTCGGTTTGGACCTAACGCGGTTCGGCAAGCTTCTTTGAACATAGAGACGTATAGTTTCCGCAGTGGTATAGATGTTGAAGACTTGGCTTTGC
>CAZINA010000063.1:1159-6945 GCA_964540545.1 uncultured Candidatus Bathyarchaeia archaeon | reverse complement strand
ACTCCTTATATTGTACTATATTCGCGTGTTATTTCGTTTAAAAACTTTTGGTAGCTGAAAAACACGCGTGGTAGCAGTGGGTTGAGTTTATGGCTTAGAATCCGAACCTGTTTTTCTTATGTTTAACGTCTTGGTTAAACTCTTCTGCAAGTTGCTCCAACAGCGCCCGTTGCTTGGAGGTTAACTTTTCTGGAACCGAAGTTCCAACGCGCACCAAGAGGTCGCCTTTGCCGTAACCCCTGAAACGCGGCATACCCTTCCCCTTCAACCTGATGGTTTCACCTACTTGCGTTCCCTTCTTGATCTTCATGGTGGTTTTTCCGTCCAGAGTGGGGACGGAGACTTCTGCGCCTAGGGCTAGCTGAGGATAACCGACTATCAGCACGTGCCAAAGATCATCACCTTCCCTCATGAACAATTCGTGGCGGGTTATGTGAACGAGAACGTAGAGGTCGCCGGGTACGCCTCCGTGGGGCGCCATTTCGCCTTCGCCTCTGAGCCGGAGCTGGTAGCCTTCATCTATGCCTTCAGGTATTTTCACGTTTATTTTCCTGCGCTTTTTCGTCAGCCCTGAGCCGTGGCATTTCTCGCAGGGCGTTTCTATGATTTTGCCTCTTCCTCTACATTCAGAGCAAGGCGTTACCTGTACGTACGTGAGAAAACCGTTGCTTCTCGTGTTCCTGACTTGGCCTGCGCCGTTGCATTTCGGGCAGGTTTTAACTGAAGTTCCGGGGCTGGCGCCTGATCCGTCGCAGACTTCGCACTTCTCGGTTCTCGGAATCACGATTTCCTTCTCGGTTCCTTCTGCGGCTTCTTCCAGTGTTATTTCAAGTTCGTAGCCGAGGTCTTGGCCTCTGTTGCTTCTTTGTCTGAAGCCGCCTCCGCCGAAGCCGCCGCCGAAGAAAGTGCGGAAGAGGTCTCCGAAGCCGAAGCCTATGTCTCTGAATATTGTTTCAAAATCTGCGCCGCGGAAAATGTCTTCTGCCGTGTAGCGCTGGTCGAATCCCGCGTGGCCTAGCGTATCGTACTGTCTTCTTTTCTGGTCGTCGGAAAGAACGGCGTATGCCTCAGATACTTCTTTGAATTTGTCTTCTGCGTCAGCAGCCTTGTTCCTGTCAGGGTGATACTGCATCGCCAGTTTTCTGTAGGCGTCTTTAATTTCGTCTTTTGAAGCGTTCTTGGATACGCCGAGAACTTCGTAGTAATCTCTTTTTTCAGCCATGCACTTTACCGCTAAATTCGAAATGCAACTTCCTAATCAAAACTCTTTCGGCTGTCACTTCACTTCGTAATCTTCTGAATCCACAACTTTCTTGTCGCCGCCGCTGCCCTGCGAAGCCGAAGCCCCTTGGCTTGTTTGACCCGCTGGACCTGCTTGGCCTGCTTGTGCTTGTTTTGCTTGTTCAGCGGCTGCCTGCTGGTAAATTACTGTGCCGACTTCCTGCAGAACTTTCTGCAGCTCCTCTGTTTTCGCTTTTACTTGTGCCATGTCGTTGCTGGCTAACGCGTCTTTCAGAGCAGTAACCGCGGTGTCTATTTTGCCCGTTTGCTCTTGTGTCAGCTTGTCCGCCAAGTCTTTCTTGGTTCGGTCTGCAGTGTAGATTAAGCCGTCAGCGTTGTTTCTCAGTTCGGCTTCTTCGCGTTTCTTCTTATCCTGCTCCGAGAACTGCTCCGCTTCTTTAACCATGCGTTCTTTCTCTTCTTTTGACAGTTTCGTGGACGCCGTAATCGTTATTTTAGCTTGTTTTCCCGTGCCTAGGTCCTTGGCAGTCACGTTCAGTATGCCGTTAGCATCTATGTCAAAGGTGACCTCGATTTGCGGGACTCCTCTCGGCGCTGGTGGCAAGTCTACAAGGTTGAAGGTGCCGAGGGACACGTTGTCCTTTGCCATCGAGCGTTCGCCTTGGAGCACGTGTATTGTGACTGCTGTTTGAAAGTCCGCTGCCGTCGTAAACACTTGAGTTTTTTTGGTGGGGATTGTCGTGTTCTTTTCAATTATCTTTGTGAACACGCTGCCCAAAGTTTCTACGCCAAGCGATAACGGTGTAACGTCGAGCAGGAGCAGGTCTGTGACTTCGCCTGTGATGACTGCGCCCTGTATGGCTGCGCCTATGGCGACGCACTCCATGGGGTCAACGCCGCGCTCTACGGTTTTGCCGAGGATTTTCTCGACGAACTGCTGCACAAGCGGCATCCGAGTCATGCCGCCGATAAGGATTATCTTGTCTACGTCGTTAGGCGTCAATTTGGCGTCTTCAAGCGCTTTAAGTATGGTTTTCTGGGTTTTTTGAACGATGGGCTGGGCTAAACTTTCAAGTTTGGTTCTTGTCACTGTAAGATGCAGGTGTTTGGGTCCCGAGTTGTCGGATGCTATGAAGGGAAGGTCAACGTCTGTGCTCATCAGCGTTGAAAGCTCTATCTTTGCTTTTTCCGCTGCTTCCTTCAGCCTTGCGGCGGCCATTTTGTCGTTGCTGAGGTCTATGTTGGTTTGCCTTTTGAACTCGTCCACCATGTAATTCATCAGGGCTCTGTCCACGTCGGTTCCGCCTATCTGCGTGTCGCCGCTTGTGGAGAGCACTTGGAACACGCCTTTGCCGAAATCCATGAGGGTAACGTCGTGGGTTCCGCCGCCGAAACTGAAAACTAGTATCTTCATTTCTTTTTCCAGCTTGTCTATGCCGTAGGCTAGGCACGCGGCTGTGGGCTCGTTGACTATGCGCGTAACTTCTAAACCTGCGATTTCGCCTGCGTCTTTCGTGGCTTGCCGCTGGTTGTCGTCAAAGTGCGCTGGAACTGTTATGACTGCTTTCCGTATGGTGCTGCCAAGGTATGTTTCTGCGTCTTTCTTGATTTTCTGCAGAACAAACGCTGAAATCTGCTGTGGCGTGTACTCTTTTCCGAAAATGCTTGTCTTGTAGGTTGTTCCCATTTTCCTTTTTATTTCAAAAATTGTTCCTTCGGGGTTGGCGGTTGCTTGGCGTTTCGCCGGTTCCCCTATCAAGAGTTGGCCATCCTTTGTGAAGGCGACTACTGAGGGGAACATTTTTCCCGCCATAGTGGGTCCTTCAGCACTTGGGACTACGGTGGCTCGTCCGCCTTCATAAATGGCGGCTGCGGAGTTTGTGGTTCCCAAGTCTATTCCTAAAACTTTTTCGCTTTTTGGTTTACTCATTTTTTTCTTTCTCCATTTGTGACTTTGATGAATTAACTGCTACTTTGACGATGCTGGGTCTAATCACTTTGTCTTTCATGATGTAGCCTTTTCTCACTTCTTCGGTTACAACGCAGGCTTCAACATCGTCCCGTTCTGTGACGGCAACAGCATTATGGCACGACGGGTTAAAAACTTTGCCCGCTTCACATTCTATGGGAGAAACGCCTTCCTGTTCAAGAACTTTTCTGAGTTTCTTAAGAGTCATCTGAACGCCCTCAATGAGCGTTTGCGCAGAACCCTCTGACTCCGCGTTCTTCACAGCCAGTTCCAGTTCGTCTTGAACCTCCAACAGCTGGACAACCAAGCGTTCAGTGCAGTAGTTCTTGGCTTCCTCAATTTGCCGGTCGTAACGCCTCTTCAAATTTTCGAAATCCGCCTGCAAATACTTCAACCGCGTCAAGTAATCTTGCGAACGCTTCTTTTCCGCTTCTAACTGTTGCTTGAAATCGATAGGCTGCTCTTTCTGTTCCTTAACCATTGAGGCTTATCCCCCTTTTGTATTCCAAAAAATTAGCATATACAAACAGAAATATAGTTTTCGCCCCAAAACCCTGATTATTTAAGTTGTTGAGGTTGCTTGCTGATTAAAACTTTTTCGCTCATTTGATGGACAGCAAGCATTTTTGGTGAATTATTGTTTATGTCGTTTCCTGAAGTAGAACAGTGCTGCTGTGGTGACGGCGAGTAGAACTCCAATGGTTATGGCTGGCCAGAACCATCCTTGCATCCACATGGATGTTTCAAGGTTTTGCATAGCGATGTTGCTGATGCTGAGTTCATCAATGATGGCGTTCGAGTCATGCCCGATGTATAGCGCAGCGCTTCGGTTTATGGTGCCTATTGGGTTTTGTTTTCCCTCAGTGACCATCACATCTGTTTCCTCTCCGTTCACGTATAGGTGCATGCCTGAAGTGAGGCTTCGTGTGAAAACAACGTGTGTCCACTCGTTCAAAGGTATAACTGCTTCAGTGGTTACTATTTCGTTGAAGCCTTCTGTGTCAGTAACCACGTAGCCACGCAACGCGCCTACGACTGGAGAAGTGCTGTTTTCTGGTTCCATTCCATTAACAGCTAAGCCTGCTATTCTGTTTGGATAATCTATGGCTTCACGAAGAGACTGTATCAAAATATTGTTGTATGTCACGTTCTTGAATTCTTTAAAGTAAACCCAAGCGTCAATGGTGATTTCCTCTTGAATCTCTAGGCTCGGTGAAGGAGGCACGTACGCGTAAGCCCATCCGTCAAAGCTTAGAGCGTTGCCGAATTCACCTGCAACCAAGCTGGGAGTGAAGCTTATGTCTTCCCAAGCTGTGCCTAAAATCGCGTTGTTAAGTCCCATTGCGTCTGGGGTGATAAGGTTAGGTTCTGCCTCGTCAAAATGCCACAAAGACACTACAGGCTCTTCAGCCAATGGAGGCTGCTCCGCTGTGGGCGGCGTGCTAGCGCTGTTAACGTCATAGGGTTCAATGAGAGGGTGATTGTCTGTGTTGTTAACGCAGATAGAGTAAGGCGTGTCTCCTTTTCCTGAATTATCCACTTCCTCAGCGTCGGGATAATCTGAAGCGTAGTTACTCCAGTAGTTTCCTTCCTTGCCATCGTCCCAGTAATTAATATTGTAAACTGAGTTGACGCCGACGTTTTGGTTGACGTTGACAAAATTGTTGTGGAAAAACTTGTTGCCGTTTGGAGCAGCAAAATAGGGAGGGAAATAGATGCCCCACTCACTATCAGATATCAGGTTAGCGGCTACTGTATTGTTGGAGCCAACAAAGTATATTCCGCTTTCGCTGTGGTCGGAAATTACGTTGGCGAAGACCACTGAGTATGACGAGCCTAGTCCAATGCCCCTAGTATTGTTCTTGATGGTGTTTCCAGAAATCACGTTTAAGTAACCCTCAATGGCTATGCCTGATTTCTTGTTTTCAGCGATAAAGTTTCCAGAAATGGTGTTAAAAGAGCCCCCATAGAACCGGACGCCCTCCTTGTGATTTCCAGTGATGCTGTTTTCTGTTATAAGCGCATAAGATTGAATAGGACACAATACGCCCCAGAAAGTGTTCAGTATGTTATTACCTCTTACGGTGCAGTTATCTCCTCTGATGTTGACGCCGTTGGCATATTCCTTTGCAGTGGAATAGTCTACACTTTTAATGGTGAAGCCTTCCACCGTCACGTTGTCTGCTGCAAGTGTGAAAACGTTGCCCTCGTTAACGTCGCCTTCTCCTATAACCACGGTGTTTTCGCTGTCTTCACCCATAATTAATAGCGATTTATCAATCCACACATTTTCATGGTATATGCCGTTTTTCACGAACACAGTGTCCCCTGGCGAAGCGTTAGCGACCGCCTCGGCTATGGTGGAGTACTCGTCTGGAACAATTATGGTCTTTTGATCTGCGCGGGCAGATTGAACGTTAAACTGCACAATCAACGTGCTTATGAGGGCAAACAGCAAGAATAACGCAAAACATTTTGAAAGTTTAGCCATCGCTTGGGTCATTAACATTCACAGTCTATCCTAAGTGAAATGGTTCTATTAACTCTCCCCAGAGAACACTGTGTTCTCCCAGAA
>CAZINA010000063.1:0-1059 GCA_964540545.1 uncultured Candidatus Bathyarchaeia archaeon | reverse complement strand
CCTAAGTGAAATGGTTCTATTAACTCTCCCCAGAGAACACTGTGTTCTCCCAGAAGAACACTCAACAACGACAAGAACTAAAGTTTACTCTTCTTTCTTTGAAAGAGCTGCTAGAACAAAAGCTGAAAGCACCATAACCAAAAGTATTATGCCAAGTATGATGAGGGGAATCCTGAAAGCAGGCTCCGAATGATAGACTACAGTTGTGGGGATACCCGCCAAGTAAGCAGCTAAGAAAATGCCCACGAAAGCTGCACCTACGCCTTCGGCGGCAAACAAGAACGCGTTTACTCGCTTTTCGCTTAACCTCAACCTTGATCCCTTCTAGGGTCGCTGAATAATAGTAAAGCGCGGTGTGTATTTAAGACAATCCTCTTCTTTGCTGCTGACGTGTCGAAGCGTCGCCCGTGCTGTTCGAAAACCGCAAGTATAATATAAATGAACTGAACGAAGTTGTTTCCAGCAGTTGTGCCGGTTAAGATTATGCCAGAACCCAAGTTTTATTCGCCTCTGAAAATTGGTTTACTCGCTGTCTCCATAGCTTACTTCTTGTTTACTCTCCATGCGTTGTTCACTCTCTCGTGGATTGGCGAGTGGGAGTACCTCGGTGGCGGTTCAGCTTCGTTCTGGATTTTCATAACCGATGTTTCCGCTTATTTCGGTCTTGTTTTCAGGTTTATAGCTAGTCTCATAGCCGTCACAGCGATACTCTTGTACTTTGCCAAGAAGGGTCTTCCAGAATCCACAGCGTTTAAGGTTTTGAAGTGGATTCTGGTGTTGGAAGCGCTTTATTGGGTGCCGCTTTTCCTGTCGGGACTAATGGGTCTCATGCCTGTGGACTTAAGCGGCTTGGGCGCTACCGCGGGATTAAGCTTGAGTTTGCTGATAACAACGGGAATACCTTGCTTGGTGTCGTCAATAGTCATACCCTTTGCCCTGTTCAAACTAGCTTCCAAGTTGAAGCCGAATAAACCGCCGAAAGACGCGATAAAATGGAGTTTGGTTGCGGGGACGCTTTACGTTTTCGTTTTCTGGCTTAACAACATGGGCATGTGGCTA
>CAZINA010000062.1:0-7019 GCA_964540545.1 uncultured Candidatus Bathyarchaeia archaeon | reverse complement strand
CATTGGATACCTGAGGGCGAAACGGTTCCTTGTCGGGTGGTTATGCCTGACGCGTCCGTTAATGAGGGTGTGGCGGAGAGCGCTTGCAAAAAGTTAAAGCGAGACGCTGTGATACAGTTTGAAAGGTTCGGTTTCGTTCGCGTAGACGAGAACGACGCTGAGTTAACGGTGTATTACGCTCACAAGTAGTTAGGAGAAAAACATATGCGAAAACAGGATAAATTCATAATTTGGCCAGCGTATTTCGACCAGTCTAAGACGAGGAAGGATGGGCGGAGGGTCTCGAAGAGTTTGGCTTTGCTTCATCCGAAGATTGATGAGGTCGCGTTGGCTGTGCAGAAGCTGGGTTTGAAGCATGAGGTTGTTGCTGATGTGGGTTACCCTAAGACACCGTGGGTTAAGACTGGTATGCTACTTGTTGAGAAGCAAGGCTCAAAAGAGCAGGTTATACAAAGAATTGCGGGTAAGCTTTCAAAGATTGAAAGAAAAACCTCAAAGAAAAAACGGAAAAAGAAGTAGTTGGTTTAGCTTTTTTCTTCTTTGCCGCCGATTAGAACAGCGTTTATGACGGCGTCTCCACCTGGACGAGAAGTAACACGAGCCAGCCCCAAGCTGGTTTCTATCTCGGCGCCTTTGGTTATCACGCCTCTTCTGTTGTAATCCACATTAGCTTTGTTTTTGACCACGCGCAAAATCTCGGTTTTCTCGGTTTTGCCGCTTTTCGGGTCAGTTACAGAAGCGTACTTGTCTTTCAAAAGTTTAGTTTTGACTTTTCCGCCGTAACCTCTACTGTTACGCCTTTTTGTTTCGCCGAGAGTGGTTTCCGCTGGGAAGCCGCCTCGCTCATAGTTCCTTTTCACTCGGTAAGCTCGTTTCCTACCGCCTGTGCGTTTCCTTTTACGTAAACTACCATGCCAAACTGACATTTCACATGTCCCTTTATCTACCACTAAGGTTGAGTGTTCACTACAACCGTCATTTTGTCATATAAACGTATCCGTCCGAGAACACCAATAACTGGGTTACTTCTCTCAAAGTCATGTATAGTTCCTTTATATAAGGGGGCTATAGTCTTTTCCGAGCGCTAGAGTGCGCTGTAGCACTTTTTTTGGCTTGTTTAACCACTAACCATAATAGGGGGAAAACATAATCTTCCAAACGAGAGGTTAAGACTGACAACATATAGAGATCCAGTTTGCGGCATGGTTCTAGATGAAAACACGGCTAAGTATAAAATCACATATGAAGGCGAAACCTACCATTTTTGCAGCGTAGCATGCAAGAAAAAATTCAAAAAACGCAAAACCAAATTCATCAGGTAAACCCTAACAGAAAAACAATCAAAAAAAGGCAGTTTGAATTAGCCGTGTAATCAGCTGATGGCAGTTCCAAAAAGCCAAAGCTAGAAGCCCATTGATCATTAAGATAAAGCTGTTGTGGATTAGATTTTTTCTTCGGGTGAAATATCCATCATTGTAAACCCGGAAACTGGCTTCGGATAGAAATCCGTGGATTTTTCAGGCAACCTCCAGTTTTTCTGCGCTATCTGCCAAACCGTTTCCGAATGCACAGGATTAACTAGGAAAGCCAATTTAGCCTGTCCACCATCAACCGTTTCCAACGCACTCCTCGTTGACTCAGCGTACAATATGTGCTCATCCATTTTCAACTCACCCACCTTCAGCACATGCTTGAAAACCACATCCCGCAAAATCACCACGTCAAGAAGACACGCTTCTTTCGGACAACCCGCATTAATAAGTTCAGAAGCACGTGTCTCATCCTTCAAAAGCAAACCATAAGCTTTCGAACCATCATAAACACAAAAAGCATACTCTGTCTCATGACTCTTAAGGAAACCGTCCAAAGCCTCAACCGTTGGAGCCACCTCAGAAACCGCGAAGAATTCTTCAAGCGACCCCAAAGTCTCCTCATTCAACTCTGATTCCGTCAGCAACCTGTGAGTAGGCAAAACAACAAGCCCTTCCTCCTGAACAGGAACCAAATAACACATATGAAAATTAAACGCCGAATCCTCCGTCCACCGCGTTTTTGCCCGCATTTCATCCCTGTAAGCCAAAGCACTCTCATACCTGTGATGACCATCCCCAATCACCAACCGCTTGTCCTCCATAGCCTTCCGCACGAGCCTCAACCGTTCAGGATCAGTCACCCTCCAAATAGCGTGTTTCACCCCAAAAGAATCCGTAACCTCCACTGCAGGCTGCTCCCTTGTGACTTCAGCAAAAAAGTCAACAGTAACGTTCTCAGGATCCGAATAAATCAAGAAAACAGGTTCAAGGTCTTTCTGAACCGCACGCAACATATTCAACCGATCAGCTTTCGGCTTTTTATACGTAACTTCATGCGGAAAAACTGTGCCTTCCCCGTAACCGTAAAGCCGCATAGCAGCAATTAACCCCGTGCGAGTGCAGACCTTTCCAGACAAACTAAACTCCTGTCTGGAAACAAAAACCGCTGGCGAGTTATCCTTGGACAGTACGCCTTCGCGTAGCCACTTTTGAATTCTCTGCTGCGCTGCTTCATACTTGTCGTTTTCCACTGGTAGAACCAAGCGACAATAATTGTAAGCTGACTTCTCATAATATTTCCTTTGCAGAGCAAAAGAGATTTTATCGTAAGGTCTAGTTATAAGATCAGCTGGGTCACCAGCTTTCTCGGTGTAACGTATGGCTCTAAAGGGTCTAATGTCAACCAAACAGGGTCAGCTCAGTTTTTCCAGTGCTTTGATTACGTTTTCAGCTATTTGTATGCTTGCCCTCAACTGGGCTTCCCGCGTTTGAGCGCCAATGTGAGGTGTAGCAATCACGTTCTTAAGCGTGAGTAACTTGCTGTTTCTCGGTGGTTCCTCTTCAAACACGTCCACAGCTGCCGCTTTTACTTTGCCTGAAACAAGCGCTTCATACAGCGCTTCCTGATCAACCACGCCGCCACGGGAACAGTCAATCAGCATTACACCATTTTTCATCATGTTAAGCTCCTTTGTCGAAATCATGTGCCGCGTGAGAGGCGAAAGTGGCACGTGAACAGTTATGAAGTCAGCTTGAGGCAGCATGTCGTCCAACGGAACAAACCGGTCAATAACGCATTCTTCCACCACAAGAACCTTCATCCCCAAGGATATGGCTAGGCGCTCAACCATTTTTCCAATGTAACCGCAACCTATGATTCCCAAGGTTTTCCCGTTAATTTCCACGCCCATAAGCTTGTCTTTCACCCATTTTCCCTCGCGAAGAGACGTTGTTCCTTCAACTATGCCTCTTGCAAGAGCCAACAAGTGCCCTATAGTCAACTCAGCAACACTCACGTAAGAAACGTGAGGAGTGTTTACCACGGCAACGCCTAGCTCTCGGGCTTTTTCCAAGTCGATGTTGTCCAAGCCTTCGCCAGCTCGACCAATAACACGAAGTTTTTTCGCGTTAGCAAGCAGTTCTCCTTTGACTTTGGTTGCTGACCTTACGATAAACGCGTCGTATTCGCCTGCTATGTTGGGAAGTTCGGTTTTAGGCATGTCCCAAGCTTTTGTGATTTCGCAGCCTTTTTCCTCGAGTAGTTTCATGCCTTCGTCTGCGATTTTGTCGCAGATCAGGATTTTGAATGTCAACTAGTTTAGTCCCCAAATTTTGTCTATGAGAGCAAGAACTTGTTTGATTCCTGCGGTGTTCCATTCGCCCATGTGTCCGATGCGGAAGGTTTCTTCTTTCAGTTTGCCGTAGCCGTTTCCTATGGAGAAGCCTTTTTCCGCGAGTTTCTCGTTTAGTTCCTTCACGCTTTTTCCAAGGGTGTTTTTGATGCAGCTTACCGTGATTGACTCGTAGCCTTGCTCTGGGAACATTTCGAAATGTTTCTTTGCCCATTGCTGCGTGTATTCTGCCATGTCCTTGTGGCGCTGGTAGACTTTTTCGTAAGTTTCCTCCAGCAGCAAGTCCATACGTTTGTTCAGAGCGTAAAACAGCGGAATATTCGGCGTGGATGGCGTTTGATGCTTCTTTTCAAACTCGAATATCTTCACTAGGTCAGTGTATGCTCCTCTGTTTGGAACCTGCTGGGCTCTTTCCAATGCGCGATCGCTCACAAGTGCAACAGCTAAGCCTGGAGGCAGAGCAAAGCATTTTTGTGTTGAGGCGAAAATCACGTCGCAGCCGATTTCTGCAGGTAAGATTTTGTCGCCTGCCATGGATGAAACGCTGTCTATTGCCAGCATCACGTTTGGGTAGTTACGGCGGATTAGTTTTCCGATTTCGCGTATTGGGCTTCGTGCGCCTGTTGAGGATTCATTGTGGCAGACTGTTACGGTGTCGTATTCGCCTGTTTCGAGTTTTTCAGCGATTGCGTCGGGTTTGACTACTTTCCCCCATTCTACTTCGAGGAAGTCAGCGTTTTTGCCGCATGCGCGGATGGCTTCGCCGAAGCGTTCTGAGAAAGCACCGTTAATGCAGACAAGGGCTTTGTTTTGGACGATGCTTCTGCCTACAATGTCGAACCATAAAGCGCCTGAGGCGGTTGTGACTGTTGGTTTGCAGTCTTCGGGTAGCTCGAAGAACCGTGCGAGTTTCTCTTTGATTCCAGCGTAAAGTTGCGAGAACTCTTTGCTTCTGTGGCCTATAAGAGGGTGAGTTTGCTCGCGTAGAATCTTCTGGCTTACTTCTGTTGGACCAGGAATCAATAATTTCTTGTGCATTTAGCTAATTCCCTTCATGATTCTGATTTAAAGTTTTCGAGGCGGCTACCAAGAACCTGTTGAATCTTTCCATACTTATTTTCCTTCCATGCTTTCTGCGTTCAAGATAAGCCGCAATCAAAGAAACCTAACGATAAAAGAAGATTAAAGGTTAACTGTAGACGGTTATGTAGTCTAGCGCTCGGAAAAGACTATAGCCCCCTTATATAAACTATAAATACTCCTGAACCACGCCGTGTGTAGACCCCCTCTATAGGTTTCTGCATTGATTGACTATTAGGCTCCAAATATAGTGGCTTGTCAAGAAATCTTGACTAAGGAAAAGGGCTGTTTGGTCAATAAACCTTGACAAAAACGTTTTTATCGAAAATAAAGTCTGTTTCAGTCAGGGATTCCCTGTGGAAAAGAAGCCGCTCATAGCAGCAATTATCATTTCAACGCTTCTATTCTCAGCAGTATCTGGGTTGTTGGTTGTTAACCCGGTAAAAGCTAACGGTGTTCCGTTAACATATTTGCCCGAAATTACGATTGATAGTTCTGGTAGAGTAACGCCTGAAACAGACCTCATAAAACGAACAGGGTTCACTTATACTTTGACGGGTAATGTGGACGGGTATGTGATCAGCATTTTGGACGACAATATAGTTTTTGATGGCGCGGGGTATACAATTAATGCTTCAGATGGCGATAATGCTGGCATACATTTAAGTGATGTTACTGGCGTCACTGTCAAAAACGTTGAAGTGATTGGTCGTTACACCAGTATTAAACTCTACTACAGTTCCAACTGCTTACTCACAAACATACAAACAAATCACAGCATGATTTTCACGGATGGCAGCAATTACAACACGATTGCAAACAGCACTATTAAACGCCTTAGAATTGGGTTAGGGAACTCAAACAATAATCTGTTTATAAGAAACAATGTGCAGGGCCTGTGGGTTAGTGGTTCTAATAACAGGTTTTATCTGAACAACTTTTTTTTGACTGACACTTCTGGCATTTTAAATGATAATTTTTGGGATAATGGGTCCGTCGGCAATTACTGGAGTAACTACTTAGTGAAGTATCCTAATGCTTCAGAAATCGGTAACACAGGAATAGGCGACACAGCCTATATAATGAAAAGAGAAGAACATCTATCATTAGGTGATCCCAACGCGACAAACGTTGATAATTACCCACTTATGTATCCTCGGGGTGCTCCGGAGATTGCTTTATTGGGGATGCAAAACGCCACATACTCTGGGGACTGTTTTCTGAATTTTACGGTGAGCAAATCTACTGTGTGGATGGGTTACAGTCTTGACGGTCAGGATAACGTGACGGCTTCTGGAAACGTTACTTTGAGCGAGTTATCGAGTGGCTTGCATAACGTGACGGTCTACGCTGAGGACGCGTTCGGATATGTGGGTGTCTCTGAAACAGCCAGCTTCACCGTAACCGAGCCTGAGCCTTTCCCTGTTATGCCTGTTGTAGCTGCTTCTGCGGTTTCAATTGCGGTGAGCGTAGTGCTTCTGGTTTGCTTCTGGAAACGCGTTAAAAAAACAGGGATTAAACATGAGTAAAAGTGTTGCTTTAGTGCTTGTTTTCGTCTTCTTGGTAGCGTCGTGCTTAGTCATCGTTAATCTTGTTTCTGTGGCTTCTAAAGATGCTGCGCTCTATTTTCTCACGGCTGTTGCAGGTGTCGACATTTCGAAGTACAAGATAGAAAAAGCAGATGTGTTAGACCAGGGGTTCGGTATTGCTGACCAAACCGTTGAGTATCGTCTTGAAGCTGACGGGAGCAAGATGGAAGTCGTTAGCAACTTCAGAAACGGTGATCTTGTGTGGTGTAAGATATACAGACTCGAAGGGTCACCAATTTTTAATGTATCTTCTGATGACCCAGCAAACCCAATATTCCCACACTAAGTTCAATTATTAATCATTACTTTTTGAGACCAGATTTTGTTACTGTGTGGAGCGTTTTTTCCGCGGTGGACACGCAGAAAAGTAAATCGTCAATTGTGGCGATGAACGTGGAAAGTTTACCTTTAGCCGTTATCTCCGTCACTACTTGGCTGTTTTTTCTTTCGGTTTTAATTGCTAAGCCTGCTGGCGTTTTGAAGTTGTCTGGGGATACCGCGTTGGCTATTGCTTCTGCGGTTTTCTGGTCGCCGTATTCAAGTGTTATCGTTGCTTCCAACGTCTTCGCCTTTAAGCTGTTTTTCCACAAGTTCGTTAACTGTGGTTATAAAGTTTTCAAGCTGGTCAATTGGCACTTGGGCGCCTGCGGCTACGTTGTGTCCTCCGCCTTTTCCGCCGTACTTCT
>CAZINA010000061.1:5024-7259 GCA_964540545.1 uncultured Candidatus Bathyarchaeia archaeon | reverse complement strand
CCTAACAAACTCGCCTGACCTAGACACGTGAACTATCCATTTCAGTTTAGCAATCGGGTAAACCAATCGAACCTGATTGTTTGAGAGTAGTTTATTCAGTTTCTTTTTGATAGCAGAAAAATTTCCAGTTTGAATTTCAATTAAAAGCTTGCCTCTGAGTATATCAACTCTGAAATCCTCTACTGTAACTTCAAGTTCATCTCCTGAAACCATATACCAGTCTTTTAACTCGGAATGCAAAGAATATTCAGTCATCAAATACCCAAACAACAAAACGAAATAATAACATTGTTCAGTGTTTTGCTTCCATAAAAGCAATGGTTTTGGTTCAGAAAAAAACTAGTTACTGGGACATGTCTCCAGAGGTAGGGGATGCAATTTCCATCCCCCGCGCTTTCAAACGTTATGAATTTTTGTGTTTCCTAAGAAAGACAATTAGACTCAAGCTAACGAAAACCGTTGTAACTATGGAACCTGCAATTAATGTTGTTGGGAAAGGCTCTGGCTCAGTTTCTGTGATGGTGAAGGTTATGGTTTCTGAGGAGCCGAGGTTTCCAGTTTCATCTGTTGCGTAAACTGTTACGTTGTGCAGACCGCTGGTTAATCCTGACAGAGTAGTGTTTCCCGTGATAGTCACGTTGTCTTGCCCGTCAAGACTGTAGCCCATATGAGTAACCGGTTTATTCAACGTAAAAGCCAAAGAAATATTGCTCGAAGCGTAATTCTTGTTTTCGGGAGAAACAACATGAAGAGTGGGTGGAACGGTGCCGTACCCGAAGGGTGTGTACTGCTCATTAGTCGCGTGTATCTTGTAAGAAGGCGTATGGGCGGCATAAGTTATGCCTCCAATCACGTAGAACGTGTCATTTAAAACGGCAACAGCAAAGCTACTTCGTCCCGTGGGAATATCAGTGCCAGCCGTCCAACTGTCACTCTCAGGATCAAAAAATTGAACATAGTAATAAAGTTCTTCCCCAATCTGGCTAGCATCCAAGAGCCCATCTTGTACCATTATGCGGGCCATGAACCCGTCTCTTATCCCGCCCTTGTTTATCTTTCCAAAAACATAAATCCGTTTAGGCGCCATGATTCCAGATGTTACCCCAACAGCATTAATACCGTAACTCTGGTTTAGTGGGCTTCCGTAACTCCAACTGTCGTTCTTTGTGTTGTATATTTGGTCAGAAAAATATATTTCGTCACCCCAGACTGCTGAAGCAGTATTGCTTGCTGTAGCCAGCATCGGCGCCTTTGCAGTCCATGAATCGTTCACTGGATCATAAACCTCGTTATGGGTAGACGCTTCAGACTCCAAATCTGCATTGGGATAAGACCCGCCCATGAGGTATATCTTTCCGTTTACAACGTTAGCCCGTGAGCCAATTCTAGGCGTAGGCATCGGCGCTTTGGTTTCCCATGTGTCCGTGGCTGGATCATAAACCTCGTTCACGTTAGTATGCAACGGTTTGCTGTGATCTTTGTAGATTACTTCTCCGCCTATGCAGTAAATCTTATTGTTATAGACTGCAATGCTAAAAAACTGTCTCGGAGTCGGCATTGGCGCCTTGAAACTCCACGTGTCCGTGGCGGGGTCGTACTCTTCATTCGTTCCCACAATCCCGTCGTTACTCGCTAATGAGGAGCCTCCTATGGCGTATATTTTACCGTTCACCACCGCAACGCCTAAGCCAAATCTAGCTTCTTGCATTGGCGCTTTCGAGGCCCAAGAATTCGGAGAAGACGCAGAAACAGGGTTAACCCAGATTACACATGAAGCCACTAGGAAGACAAGAACAAGTGCAGAAAATAGGGTTACGGTCGCACGAACGGAAGCGGCAACTTTTGCGAAGACATTTTTCATTTGTCTCACTTCATACCCAAACAAGTAACTGCGATAAGCACCTAATAACTCTCCCCAGAGAACAGCAATGTGCCACTCAGGGAAAAAGTGTTCTTGCAGAAGAACAGTCCTATTTGAAAAAGGAAAAACGCTTCTTTTCTTTCACCGAGAAGTTAGAAGCCGCCCCAGAAGGGTGTTTTCTTCTGCATGATTTTCACGTAATCCATGAGAACCGCTTGGTCGTCGTCGGTAAGTTTGTCCTTATGGGCTTCCATCAAAGTTTTCGCGTCAGACTCTGTGACCTTCACGTAGAGGATGTCCTTCTCGAAAACATGCCTGCCCACAATAGGCTTATCCATGGATACGGCAACTTGCATGCCCTGTTTGGCTTCGGA
>CAZINA010000061.1:3145-4924 GCA_964540545.1 uncultured Candidatus Bathyarchaeia archaeon | reverse complement strand
AGATTGTAGATTATTTTGTCTTTAAACACTTGAACGTCAGCGTTAGCTGCTTCTTCTTCAGCGTCAGGCAACACTTTAACGTTGAAAGCTAAAACCGCTCCAAATAACGGTTCATGAGACTTCACTACTGAGGCTTCAACCACGTCACGCTTGGAAACGTCGCCTACATCAGCAATCCTAACGGGCACAGCGTTATCTTTTAGAATCTCAGCGATAGCCTCCAACGAACCCAACGTGTCAGCCTTCAAAACAATGCCTTTCACGTCAGTTGCAATCCTGATCTGTTCAAGTTCTTCAGCTACAAGCTTAACGTACTTCTCAGGGTCTTCGCCTGAAGGAACAGCATACAACGGTGCTCCCGCGAGCGCACCTTCCAAGTTAGACGCCACTATCTTCACGCCTGCAGCTGCAAAAACACAGTTAACCGCGCTGAACCTGTCCCGCGGGTCTCTTATTTCATCAAGCGGCTTAGGCACAAGAATAGCCCTAATGTGCGTCACAATAGGTCTTTCTTTGCCCCCCACCACAATTAAATCGTCCTTTTCCAACGTCCCATCATAGATTATGCTGTTAAGCGTTAAACCTAAACCCGGCTCCTCCTTCACCTCGAGGACAGAACCCTTCGCTGGACCCTCCGTAGTCTGCAACCGCTTCTTCAGGAACTGCTGCGCCAAACCAACAAGAACCATCATAAGCTCAGTCATGCCTTCGCCAGTCTTGGCGCTGGTAGGCACCAAAGCAATTGTAGACGTAAAATCTTTGACTTGGTCAAAACGGTTAGTGTTGAACCTTTCACGAGAGAACGCGCCCATAACCTCGTAGAGCCTGTTATCCACATTCTCCTTAACATAAGCATCCTGAGCCGCGTAAGCCTTCAAGAAAGACGTGACTTGCTGAGGCTTCCACCCTGGAATACGGTCAATTTTATTCACCGCCACGATAAACGGTGTTTTCTTGGCTCTCAAGATTTCGATACACTCGCAAGTTTGCGCTTCAAAACCCTTCAACACGTCAACCACGAGAATGGCTATGTCCGCTACGCTTCCGCCTCTCCGCCTTAAATTAGTGAAAGCCTCGTGCCCAGGAGTGTCAACAATCAGCAAACCGGGAATCTGAATATCGCCTTTGAGGGCGGAAAGAAACGGACCAATCAGCTGTTTAAGCGTCTCAACAGGGAAAAAGCTTGCGCCTATGTGCTGAGTTATGCCGCCTGCCTCTCTCGCCTGAACGCTTGTCCGTCTAATCCTGTCTAAAAGCAAAGTCTTGCCAGTATCCACATGTCCTAGAACGCACACTATAGGCTGACGGATAGGCATTTGACTCACTCCCTCTGTTTTTGCTACACATAAGCTGACTGACCGAAAAATAATGCGGCTTAGGTTAATAAACACTCAGCCAAAAATTAGATAACATTTTTAAGTTTGCTGCAACCGTTGGCAAAGTGAAGTGAAAAATCATGCCTTACTGCACTAAGTGTGGTGCTCCTCTGAAGGAAGATGACAAATTCTGCCCTGTCTGCGGCGCATCAGCAGCCAAAGTCACCCGAGAAGAATACACTGTTTCATCAAGCAACCTCGTTGACCGAGTCGGAGAACTCCTCCACGAAGGAAACGTGACAAGAATAATCGTGAAAGACGAAAAAGGAAAACAGCTGCTTGAGATCCCCGCCACCGTAGGCGTAATAGGCGTTGTTATCGCCCCGTGGCTGGCAGCCCTAGGCGTTATAGCCGCGCTAGTAACCAACTGCACAATAGTAGTGGAAAGAAGAGAGTAAAGCCC
>CAZINA010000061.1:0-3045 GCA_964540545.1 uncultured Candidatus Bathyarchaeia archaeon | reverse complement strand
ACGTTTTTATTTGAGGCAAGTTTTTCCCAGCACGCTTCACAATCTTTGGTTTGGGATGTTTTTGCAAAGGGGCGGATGATATTTCGCAAAAGGTAATCAAGGAATTTCAGGGAAACATTTTCCCGCTCGTATATCTTTCGGCTTATGACGCTGTAAGAGTCGCTTATGAATAAGGTTTCATCTGGATTCAGGTCTCTTGAATGTAAGTACCTCATGAGGCTGCCTGAAACTGCAACAGGATCAGGAAAAACAATCGTTGCTGGGTACTCGATGCCTTGGTCTTCACAAATCATTTTTTTAAGAACAGAAAGCCCTGCGTTTGACTTGTCAAAAATGTTGTACGACGCTCCCAGGTAACCCAGAGATTCCAAGCCCCAGCTTACGTATGGGTATTTTTTAATTTCTGTTCCCAGTTTATTTCTTTCAAAAAGGTAAATTCTGAGAAGGTCTTTCTCGTAGTCTGTAAGCAGGTGTGTCTTGTCTTTGAGCTTAACCGTCTTTGTTTCAAGAAGCTTTTCTGGCGTGTTGATTTGTCCAAGGATTGCTTGCAGGCTTTTTTCGAATTCAAGTATTCTCAAGATGCTGTAGACGTCTCTCTGAATTTCAATCCTGTCTTCAACAATAACCACCCGCGCACTTGGAGTGAATATGCCCTGAAAGAAATTGTGTGCCTCTGCAACTCTTTCTCTGATATCTCCTCGATGATAGCCGCGACCAATATCGCGCAGTGCTCCAATATACACGACAGGATTTATTGAATATCCGCTGTGTATGAGGTGCTCTGTGAAAAAGAGCGGGAAAAAATGTTTAAGCTGTGATACCTCCAAATCGGCGTGAAACGCAACCACAATTACAGAATTTAGTTTCCGCCTTTTCCAATGTTCACCTACTCCCTCTATAACGCGGATACGTCCCATCTCGGGAAACCTTTGTTCAAACCATGTTTCAGTCAGCAAAGGCAGGGGTACCGCTTCTCGTACATTGGTTTGGTTAACCATGTTCAGAACCCTCTTTTCTATTTGTTACATTTACTCCATTTATTTGAGATTATAGTAACACTAATTGTAACTGGCCCCGAATACTTTAACTTTTCCTTAATTACATGCAGGATTTAGTAACATTCAATGTGACTAAAATCAAAACATGTTCCCTTTCATAACCTCAAAGGATAATCCACCCCGTAACAATATACTATTTAGCACACAAAAAAGAGGTGTAACAAATGGAAGCAATAACTCATCAAGACGCGAAAGAAATCAAAGCTGGAATAGTTAACATACACAGATTACTGGAGCTAAGAAAGCTACACGTAAAATGTGTGAACGCTGGAAAAATATGCGCCACCTGCAACAGCTTCTGCCACGAACTAGGCCTGCAAAAACAAACCAGAACCTTCATAGAAAAATACAATATGTAAACACGAAGCCTCCAATCTACCGACCCCTCTACCTTTTCTGCAATAAACCACTATTAGACGGCAAATGCTTGTTTTAAGCACATCCAACGTAACTAGGGCGTTCACAGTTTTGAAAAAGAAGTGGAACCGCCACTATTTCTTCTTTTTACCTTTATTTTTATCGTATAGTTTAGCCGGCAAATACTCATCCACGATGTAGGTTAGACCGTATCTGCTGAAAGCCTCTTGCTCTGCCTTGCGTTTGATTTTCAGGAATGTTTTGATTTCTTTTTGCCACAGTGGGTCGCCTTGGTAGCGGGGATCTCTCTGTAGCTCGTGAAGCCGTTTGATGTCTACGTCGTCCAGTGGGTCTGTTGGCAGCTTGTAGTTGACGATGTCTGAAGCCCAGACGCCGCTCCAAATGGCGTCAGGAGTGGTTAAATCCCGCAGGTGCGCGGCGTTCGCTGAGCCAGAGATTATGACCATAGCGATGTGCATTCCCCACGGGTCGCCATCAGTGAAGATGTGTACGGGTATTTTCAGCTCGTCGTGCAAGCGTCGTATGAAGTAGCGTGTTTGCCTAGGCGCTTGCCCGGCAGTCAAGACCAGTATGGCGTTGTGTTTTTTATGCACGTTTTCTTCGATGAACCTGGTGAACAAACCGCCTTTCTCTATGGCTATCACCTTGTTCGCGGTTGTATTTGCGAACTCGGAGGAAGTTAACGCTGGTCCAATCAAGACGCCGTCGGGGTGAGACGACAAATTTAAGGTTTTACCCTCGTAGCCTGGAACCGTGTACTCTATGGTTAGGTCGCCGAAGACTGCGGAGCGCTCTTCAGGGAAAATGTTAAAGTCTTCTCTGGAACGACCAGTCGTCGTCTCCAAGTCAGTTATTATGTTGTTAGATTCCTGCTGGTCCTTGAAGGTCATGTTGTAAGCTTGGGCGGAGTAGTAGACATCTCTCAGGGTCGAGGTTTTACGGTGAAACGTAAGCTCATTGGAGAACATGGCAGCCCACGCTAGCTGCGTAAACGGTTTCACGTGGCGTATGTTCCGTGCACTTCGGGTAACGGTTTTTCCACCTAAAATATACTGGCGAACGTCGGGGTCATAATGAATGTTCTCTGTGGAGCGGCTGGGCATGGTGATTGTTGGGAAGTTACCACTATCAAGTTGGTCATAAATCTGTGTGCCTAGCTTCTTCAGGCTACCCATTATCTCATGTTTCTTCTCGGCGATAACGCCTTTACTTTTCTTCTTTGCCATACTTCTGCACGCTCTTTATCAATTTTTGAATGTCAGGACGCTTCTCTTTTCCAGCAAGGGTTGTAGAGAACTCGGCAATTCTAGGCAAGTACTTGGCGAAAACGCTAAGCCGCCGCTTCTCCCGGTCCACGTGTTCCCGTTTGGACAAGAAATGATGGAGTTGACGGCCAACCTCGCGCAGCGCATTTGCCACTTCCTTTCTGACTTCGGGGCGGTCGGCGATGAACTCTTTTCCCACAGTTTTATAGGGCACTTTAGTGCTGCAAATGTGCACTACGATGGCTATGGGCATGTCAGGTGAAACCTTGTACCTGCGCCAGTTCATAGCGTTTATCACCCTGTACGAAACGTCGCTTGCCTCATCATAAAGCAGCGGAATCTTG
>CAZINA010000060.1:0-7433 GCA_964540545.1 uncultured Candidatus Bathyarchaeia archaeon | reverse complement strand
AGCAGTGGAACTTATGCTTTCGTGCGCAGAAGCAAAGTAGCTCCGAAATCGGCTCAGAAGCTCTTGTTCTACGTGAAAAAGCCTGTAATGCAAGTCAGAGGAATCGCAGACTTTATTGAACGGGTAACTGGTGACAGCGGCGAATTATGGCGGAAATACGGTGCAGAAAGCTGTTTCGAAACGTTTGAAGACTACTGCGCTTTTTCACAGGGTAGAATGGCGATGACGTTTGTACGGTTTAAGAACTTCGTGGAACTTGAAAACCCGAAAACCACAGAAACCACCAAAAGCATTCTCGGCTCTTTGCAGGGGTTCAGAGGTAAATACGTGAATCTCGCAACAACGAAGCTGTTGATAACCTGAAAATCCTTTTTCTCGGCTCAATAGCTTAAATCTGTGATGTGAGTATTCTCTATGCGAGCGTGAAAATAAACGATGTTTCGAGTAAGAGTCAACAAAATCGAATCTGTCCGCGATTTGGACGGCAACCTTGGAAAACGAATCGAACTGGTTGAAGAACGCGGAGTTTCGCCCTTCGTAGTCAGACCGCAAACGGAAGAAGCCAAAATGGCTCAAGACGTGCTTCAAGCCCTGCAACAGCAGATGCCGTTCTTGCAGCAGAGAACGCAAATCTCCATACCGAAACTTCTGCTGTTCCTGACAGAACAAGAATACGACCAGTTAGGCATAGACTTCGATGTGAACCAAGTTTTCGAAGTAGGCTTGGAAAACCAAAGCATCAAATTCAAGAAGCTCTCATAATGGCACCGCGCACTTGTTTCAACGCTGAATGCTCAGGGTGAAAAGACAGCACAAACATCATTTTTCGCAAAATTGCACAAATTTCCTGCAAGCCACCAGCCTTTCCTTTATCACAGTAAAGCGGAATAGGCTCACCGCCGTCGCCACACTCATAGTAAACGTAAATCTGCGAAGAACTATCCCGGAACTTGACAACACCAAAATCCAAGTTCAAAAGCTTAGCAGTTTCTTCCGTGGCTGTCTGGACAGACGCTAAACGCTTCTTGCCTGGAACGTTTGTTGACGTGTACACAAGCAGCTTCCCAGAATTGTTTTTGAACACTTGCATCCACCTATACTTTCACAGGCGAAAAACACTTTTAAAAAACAGGTACAAACGACACGTCCGCACCCAGGAGAGGTGTGTTAAAGTGAAAACCCTTAAACCGTTGGGAAAGCCAAGATTATAAAGCAGGAAGCGAAAAAACGTGAAAACTCGTGCTCACGTGGTTGTAACTGGCAGAGTTCAAGGCGTGTTTTTCAGGTTAGAAATCAAACGCAACGCGGACCGCCATGACGTGAAAGGCTGGGTTCGCAACTTGCCAGACGGCAGAGTGGAAGCCGTATTCGAAGGCGAAAAGGATGCTGTGGAAACGCTAGTGGCTTTCTGCAAGCATGGACCCACAGGAGCAAAAGTTACAAACTTAGAGGTAGCATGGGAACCTTACACTGGAACGTTTGACAGGTTCAAAGTGAAGTACGGTTAAGGTTTCTTTGGCACACGGAAATGCGAGTCTTTTCCAGCGCTTATGTATTCTCCGCCCAGCCCCCGCACTGTCGAAGCGATTTTAGCAAAGTTTTCAGAACCGAGAAACTGTTTAGGCTTCACCATTATGTAATCGCTTTTCTCCTGGAAACTCAGGAGTGCTTCTAAATCTTCTGGAAACGCCAAGCGGACATCATCCACAGAGCTTTTCTTTCCCGGAAGTTCACGAGAAACAGGTGTAGTCGCTTGAGGTGTTGGTTGGGGCGCTTGTGAACCTACAGCCGATTTGATTGAAGCAGATACGTCTCGCAGGTCTTCCGAAATCTTGTTCAAAACCACGAGAAGTTCATCAATTCTTTCTACAAGCTTTTCTAAGCTCTCTTTTTCACCACTCATAAACGCTTCCCCTTCAAATTCTAAAATACTTAAGGCGCTTATTAATTATTTGCAACCTCAATTTAAACCCAAACTAACCGATGAAGCTTGGGAGAAGCCAAATTGTTCGAAATCGACGGAAGCAAAAAAAGCGGAAGCGGCACCATCCTACGCCTAGCAGTAGCCCTATCCGCCGCCACCAACGAGCCCTTACACATCTTCAACATCAGGCAAAACAGGCCGCAACGAGGTTTGAAACCCCAGCACTTGGAAGCCGTGTTGACAGCTGCAAAACTCTGCAACGCAGAAGTAAAAGGGGCAAAACTGGGCTCTAAAGAACTATGGTTCAAGCCCCGCGAAGTGAAAGGCGGAAACATTGAAGCAAAAATAGGAACCGCAGGAAGCATCCCCATGCTCCTAATGGCAACACTGCCCATATGTGTATTCGCCAAAAACGCGGTGCACCTGCGTGTGACAAAAGGCGGAACAGACGTTTCCCACTCCCCCACCATAAACTACCTGCGAAACGTGTTCCTCCCAGCGCTAAAGCAGATGGAACTTGAAGTCGCCATAACCGTGCACAAGTACGGCTATTACCCAAAAGGAATGGGAGAAGTAACCATGACCGTAAACCCCCCTGACGCCCTGCAGCCAATCAGGCTAAACAACTTCGGCAAGCTAAAAAACGTAAAGGGCATTTCAGTCTGCACGTTCCTTGCGAATAGAAAAGTCGCCGAACGCCAAGCCAAAGCAGCACACACAGTTCTCCATGAAAAGGGCTATGCAACCGACATTCAGGTCGTAAATGACCAGTCAAACCCGTTTCAGAAGGGAAGCTCCATTACCTTGTGGGCTGAAACTGACACAGGCGCAACAGTGGGCGCAGACGCTATAGGAGAACTCAAAAAAACAAGTGAAGTCGTTGGCAGAAAAGCGGCTGAAAAGCTTCATGCAGAACTTTTCGTTAAGCCCACCGTGGATGTACACATGGCAGACATGCTTGTCCCGTACATGGCAATGGCAGAAGGCAACTCAAGCATTTTGACAAGAACGGTTTCGGAGCATTTGGAGACAAACATTTGGCTTACGGAAAAGATGCTAAAAGCGCGATTTAACATTAAAAAAGTGAATAACCTCTTCAAAATAGAAAAAACCAGTTGATTCCATGTCTGAGCACTCCCTTTGCATTAAAGTCAAAAAAATTCACGGCGAGAAAACCCTCATTCTAGCTAAAAAACTAGGAATAAGCAGCAGGGAACTCAAAATCCAACAGGACACAAACCACATCTGCATCCCCCTCGTTCGAAGCCCAGACGAGGCTGAACTGGCAAAACTGAAAAAACAACTGCCCGACTTCGAACTGGAAACCAAAGTTTTCACCAAAAAGAAGCCGCAACCAAAAACGCTCCACCAAGTTCTCGAAGACCAGCTGTCGCCAAGCTTGCTGGCTATTCTGCCGCGAGCACTAGACATAATCGGCGACATAGCAATCATCGACATTCCACCCGAACTCAAAACTCATAATCAAGTCATCGGCGAAGCGCTCTTGAAGACACATAAGAACGTGCGAACCGTGCTGGCAAAAGTCGGCGCCGTCACTGGAACATACCGCCTGCGCGAGCTTGAATTAATCGCGGGAGAGAAAAAAACCACCACCATCCACAGAGAACACGGATGCCAATACCAAGTTGACGTTGCAACAGCGTATTTTTCCCCGAGGCTTTCACACGAACACAACAGGGTCGCATCCATTATCCAGAAAGGCGAAACCGTAGTAGACCTATTCGCTGGAGTCGGACCATTTTCAGTGCTAATCGCCAAAAAGAATCCTGAAACTAGGGTTTACGCTGTTGACATAAACCCCGAAGCAATTGAGTTACTGAAGAAAAACATCAGACTAAACAGGGTAAACAACCAAGTAACCCCGATTCAGGGAAACGCGAGGCAAGCTGTTGAAGACAAGCTTTTTGGCGTTGCAGACCGCGTGATTATGAATTTGCCTGAAAAAGCCATAGAATTCATTGACGCCGCCTGCAAAGCAGTGAAGCCTTCTGGTGGTGTTGTTCACTATTACGCGTTCATCCGCCTTCCCGACACCTTAGAAGACGCGAAACAGCGTTTTTCTGAGGCTGTAGAAAAAGCAGGTAGAAAAGTAGATGCATTCGTTTCCGCAAAAACCATCCGCGAGACTGCACCTTACGAGTGCCAGATTGTTTTGGACGCTAAAATTCTCTAAGCGCGAACTACGAGGGTAATTTTCACTTTTTGCGCGGGGTTTTTCAGTTTCTCCACGAGGTCTCTGGACAGTTCCTGCGCGGTTTTGTCAGCGTGAACTGCTAATGTTCGGCTGCACACGTAATCGCTTTTTCTAATAACCATGTCCGTTAGGTGAGTCAGAATCAGCTGAGGAGAACCTCGCGCGTTCACCTGCTCGGTTATTCCATCAGCTTCGATTGTTATGGTTAGTTTCGCGTGTGGTTTACGCAATTTTTCCTTGAATTCAGCAGTTAAGTCAGCTAAAGATTTCTCTGCGGCTACTGCGACTATACAATCTCCTTTTTTTGACAGGTGCGGGTCCTTTGTGAATTCCAAAGTAGTCTTGTGCGTTGCCTGAATGTTTTCGTGACCGTAACCGAAAACGACCTCTTTTACTTCAGCAGTGGACAATTTTATTCCATGACCTCGATGGAATCTACTTTTCCGTCTCCGTCCAAATCGAAACCTTGTATGACAGCGGCGAAAGTGTCATCGTCATGGTATCCTTGCAGGGTTTTCTTCCAAAAACTTGTCAAAGCTAAAACGCAGGCTTTGGTTCCCACGGCTTTGTTTCCAGCCAAAACTACGATGCGTTTGGTTTTGTCCCATGGGTTCATTATTTTCGCTATTAGCCCAGCTGCGTCGGCAGTGTAAACCCGCGCCGTCTTTTTCGATGATAAACCTCCAAGCAGGAACCCTTGATCACTCGACTGCATGTTAAACCTGATTGGGAGATACTCGTTTATCTCCTGTGTAAGCAGATTTGTTCCGGGACCGCCCACGAGGATCAGGTTGTTTTTTTCTTCTTTTTCAGCTTTCACGTCCACGTCTAACTTTATGGCGAAGTCTTTGGGCATCTTGGCGAATTGCCCTATAAAAAGCGTTAAATGCGCCGCGTAGTGTCCATCTCTGGCACTGGTTTTGAAGGGCCCGTGCGGCGTGGGGCTACCCACAACTATTTTTCCCTCCAGAACGCCTTTCCCGTCAACGAACTCGTTGAAGAACCTTTGAATTTTCTCGTCCATACTCAAAAGCGAGATGCTTTGGACAGTCTTGTAGCCTTTGGGGAATTCGACTCCGAAGGCTGGAGAGACGGTTTTATAGTATTTTGCTGTTGCGCCTTTCTTTTTTTCTTCTCTTTCAACGGTTATGGCGCCTGCTTTTGCCAGTTTTCTTATGTGGTAATAGACTTTCTGCTCGTGTACGCCGAGTTGCCGGGCGATTTCCAGCGGGTACATTGCCTCTTTGGAGAGCATGGTCAAGATTTTCCAGCTTAGCTTGCCCAAAATCATCTTCAGTTTCTGTGCGTCCTGCATGATACCTATTTCTTTCACTTTTTGCGCTTTACCGTCCTCTTGCAGCAGCAATTTCTTTTGCATAATTCGTCATAATCATAACAGCGTCCACCATTAAAAATTTTATTATAGTAATCGACGGAAAACCAGAGCATTAAAGGCTTCTGCGGCTTCCGTGAAAACTCTGCTTGATAAAACCCCTAAAAAGTTTTTTGTAGAGTATAAAGTTTTCTCCTAAAAATCCTTATTAACATAAGCCCCTTTGGGTAGGGCTTAATAGACGTAAAGATGGTGGAGTTAGGTCAAAAAATGTGTGGAATATTTGGTTGCATACTGAAAGAAGGGCAAGCAGCACCCTTAATTCATGCTTCACTTAAACGGCTTGAATACCGCGGCTATGACTCCGTAGGTATAGCCACAATGGAAAATGGAAAAATTTACTTGAAAAAAGACCAGGGAAAGATAGATGATGTCCATAAACTTTTGAATCTTGACGATTTACCCGGCAACTTTGGTATAGGACATACCAGATGGGCTACGCACGGCGCACCGTTAAAGGTTAACGCGCACCCCCATACGGATTGCACGGGAAAGATAGTTGTGGTTCACAATGGAATCATAGAGAATTTTTCTGAGCTGAAGCTTGAACTGGAAACTAGTGGTCACGTTTTTGTCTCGAAAACTGACACTGAAGTAATTGCCCACCTCATCGAGGAAATTCTCAAAAGGAATCATAGACTGAAGTTGGTTGATGCTGTCCGTGAAGCTGTCAAACGGCTTGATGGTTCTTACGCTCTTGCAGTGATTTCAACCAAGGAACCAGACAAGGTAGTTTGCGCTAGAAATGAAAGCCCCATGGTTTTAGGTATAAGTGATAACGGCTTTTACTTTGCGTCTGACATTCCGGCGTTTCTGCCATTAACTAACAAGGCGGTTTTCATAGAGGATGGGGAACTCATCTGTCTTTCAGTTAAAGGTTACGAAATCCGGAGAATCGAGAATTCGAAAGTTGTCAAGCGGAAACCGAAGACTATTGATTGGACACCTGAAATGGCAGTGAAAAAGGGTTATCCGCACTTTATGATTAAAGAGATTTATGAGCAGCCTGCAACCCTCCGCAACACGTTGCGAATGCAGGAGCATTATCTGGATTTACTCTCGACGTTTCTTGATCGTGCTACTGAAGTTTTCTTGGTGGCTTGCGGTACGTCTTACCATGCTTGTTTGGCTGCGTCGTACATGTTTTCGAAGCTTGCGTTTTTGCCGACGTATCCTGTTTATGCTTCAGAGTTTGTTGAGCAGCATGGTAAATCGGTTAACATAGACAGTACGATTCTGGCGGTGAGCCAGTCAGGTGAAACAGCTGATACGTTAGCTGCGGTTACTTGTGCCCAGCAGCGTGCTGCAACGATTCTGAGTTTGACGAATGGGATCGGTTCGACTTTGACGCGTGTTTCTCGGGTTTACGTAGGTCAGCAGTCGGGTCCCGAAATTGGGGTTGCAGCTACGAAGACTTTCACTTCGCAGCTTTCGGTTTTGGCTCAAATTGCGCTTAGGTTGTCGAAGAAGCGGGGTAAAATTTCGCAGGATGAGATGGATCATATTGAGGAGCAGCTGGAGAGATTGCCTGAGATTGTTGAGACTATAATTCAGACGCAGGAGGAAAAGGTCAAGGACGTTGCCAAGAAATACAAGGATGCGAAGATGTTCTTCTTTTTGGGCAGGGGGATAAGCACGGCCACAGCTTATGAGGGACGGTTGAAGCTGATGGAGATAGCTTATACGCCGTCCTTAGCTTTTCCGGCGGGAGAAAGCAAGCATGGGCCAATCAGCCTAGTCGAACCGGGTTTTCCAGTGGTTTTCATTTGCGCTAAGGATGGGACTCGGAAGACTTTGATTAGCAACATAATGGAGATGAAAGCTAGGGGTGCTTCGATAATCGCGGTTTTAGAGGAAGGCGATGACACTATCAAGGAGCTTGCGGATGATTACATGGAAGT
>CAZINA010000059.1:0-7753 GCA_964540545.1 uncultured Candidatus Bathyarchaeia archaeon | reverse complement strand
ATTCACGTTAGAGTTTCCGTCAGTCATGTTCATCAACTCGGTTAGACAGCTAACCCTAATAAAAGCCTACTTGTGAGAGGCAGGTTTTTCTTTTTCATCGGGAATAAAGTCCATCGAAATCGAGTTTACACAGTGGCGAACATTCTTTTTTGTGTAGCCTTCACCAACGAAAACATGTCCTAAATGCGCACCACAGTTGGCGCAAGTGATTTCCGTGCGAACCCCGTCTGCATCGGTAGTCCGCTTGACTGCACCGGGAATCTCGTCGTCAAAACTTGGCCACCCGCAACCAGACTTGAATTTGTTTTCAGAGCGGTAAAGCGGCGTACGGCACCGTTTGCACACGTACGTGCCACGCTCCCAAAACACGTCGTACTTACCCGTGAAAGGCATTTCCGTGCCCTTGTGGACTATGACCATTTCCTCTTCTGGCGTTAACTTCTTGTACTGCGGGTCTCTCTCAGGCATTTCCTCACCGATACAAGGAACTATGCGTGTATTGTGTAAAAAAGCATTCGACTGATAGACAAGTTAGTTTTGTATCCGAGAGGCTTGCAGCTTTGCTGAGGAAAAAGAAGATTAAATGAGTAATCACACTTTCAGTAGAGCTGGCTTTAGAAAGTTTTTTCTTTGATAACCAGTGGTGAAGTTTTTTTGTATTTATTTATCAGCACACTAAATATTCTCTTTAAATTTTCTTTGTTTTGCCCATAGTCGAAAATTGTTGTTGGAAGTAATGCTTTTGACTCAGCTCGGATTTTACTTCCGCCAATTCCATCTCCAACTATCTCAATTTTAACTTTCTCGCCCCAAGAACGAATGGTTACTTCACGGCGCTCTCCACGTAATTCAATCCATTCTGCATTTTCATCGATGTTCTCTCGTTTAAAAGAAATCCCAATTATGGCAAAAATTTCCTCAATGGTTCGCACCACTTCAGCGGGGGAAGCTTCAACTGAGGTTTCAGCTAATGCTCTCTTGGTCAATTTACTTGCCACCTTAAAACTATGGGAATTGTTTTATTTATATATCTTCGTAGGTAACTTAACTTAACAGTATCTTTGCTGGGGAAAGTTTTTATTACCGTGTGGAACTTAACTTTGAACCGTCGAGACAAGGATGATTTGATATGCCTCTGCAAAAAGGAGATTTCATACTAATCAATTACACGGCTAAAGTGAAGGAAACCAACGAGGTTTTTGACACCACACTTGAAGAAGTCGCTAAGAAGGAGCGCCTCTACAAGGAAGGTGACCTGTACGAGCCGAAACTTGTAGTCGTAGGCGAAGGCTGGATGTTGAAAGCAGTAGACGAAAGCTTAGAGACTATGAAACTGAAAAAGGCGCAATCTGTGGAGGTTCCACCTGACAAAGCCTTCGGTCCAAGAAACCCAGATAAAATTAAACGTGTTCCACTTAAACAGCTTCTATCAAAAGATGTACACAACCCCACCATTGGAATGCGCATTGACTACAACGGAAAAATGGCGACCATACGCTCAATCGGCGCTGGACGCGTGCTTCTCGACTTCAACCCACCACTAGCAGGAAGAACCCTAATCTACGATGTCACAGTAGACAAAAAACTCGGCGCCAACGAGGAAAAAGTAACAGCCCTCATCCACCGCAGAATCCCCATCGTTGACACTGAAAAATTCAAGTTCACAATCCAAAAGAAAACCCTAACAGTAAACATGCCCGAAGAAGCCTTCTACATTGAAGGCGTTCAAATCGCAAAACGCGGCATCGCCATGGACATACAAAAATTCTTACCCGAACTAACAGAAATCAAATTTGTCGAAGCTTTCATAAGCGAACCAAAACCCGAACCAGAAAAAGAAACAAAAACAACAAAAGCAAAGCCTAAAGCAAAAGCAGCGCCCAAGGCAAAAGCAAAAGCTAAGCCGAAAGCGAAACCAAAGGCAAAGCCGAAGCCGAAAGCAAAAAGCTCGGCTAAAAGTAAGAAGGCTTAGCACCGGTTCTTTCTTCTTTTTTAGTGAAATTATTTTTTGTTTCCGCTACGAATAAATTTAGCTTTCCATTAAGGTTAATGTTGTTTCTTTCTATTTTCAGTAGAGTACCTGTATTGATGGAGGTGAACGAGTAAGATGGATAACACTATAATTCACTTTGAAATTCCAGCGGCCGACGTTGAGAAGTTGAAGAAGTTTTATGAGGGGCTGTTCGGATGGACAATTGAAAAGTATCCCGGGCCGATGGAGTATTGGATGATACATACGGTTCCAGTTGACGAAGAGGGAATGCTATTAAGACCAGGAGTAAACGGTGGCATGGTCAAGAAGGAACGCGCGGAACAGAAGCCTGTGAATTACATCTCAGTTGAATCTATTGACGAGTCAATAGAGAAAGTTAAGGAGCTTGGCGGAAAAATAGTTATACCGAAGCAGGAAGTCCCCAACGTCGGGTGGATTGCTACAGCTGTAGATCCAGAGGGAAACCAAATTGCCCTGTTACAACCCATGAGCATGTAACTCTTTCCCTTTTTAGTTTCAGTCTATTACACCAGTTGTTCTTGCAACTTTTTCGCATGCATCACGGTCCAAGTTCAGTTTGTGCAGGATTGTGTACCTTTCAGGGCGTATTGTCGCCGCCATTTCCAAGGCCTTAACTAAATCGTCATCTTTTACGTCTAACTCGCGTGCGGTTGTTGGCGCGCCTATTTGTTTGAGACCGTCTCTAATGCGTTCCCAATTTGCATTATGAAGGTAAGCGGATAAGATTGAGCCTACACCACATTGTTCTCCGTGCATTGCATGGGGACATTTGAACATGTCGAGAGCATGACTGAAAAGGTGTTCTGAACCACTGCAGGGGCGGCTGCTTCCCGCGATGCTCATGGCAACGCCACAGCTTATTAACGCTTCAAGGAGCACTCGCAGACCTTCCTCGTTTCCGGGTTTGATGAGCTTGGCGTTTTCTATTACTAGTTTTGCGCTCATTAATGCGAGGCTGGCAGAGTATTCACCGTAGTACTCATGTTTTTCTTCATGTGCCAGTTGCCAGTCTTTCACGGCTGTGAACTTAGCGATTGCGTCACCGCAGCCGCTTATGATGGAGCGCCATGGAGCCTGCGCGATTACATCTGTGTCAGCGATTATCGCCAGAGGCGCTTGGGCCATAACAGAGTAAGGTTTATCGAGTCCTTTAACGGAAGCGAGCGGGCTTGCTATGCCGTCATGGGATAAGGTGGTGGGTACGCTGATGAAGGGTATATCTTGGCGTGAAGCGCTTAGTTTTGCAGCGTCAATTTTTGTCCCGCCGCCAACGCCTATGAGAAAACGCGGCTTCCACTCTAGTATTCGTTCTTCAACCGTTAGAATGTCTTGGCTGGTTGCTGTCTTAACGAGAAGAGTGTCCACGTTCACACCTTTCTGCTGGAGGAGGTCACGAACCTGTTTGCCCGCAACCTCACAGCTTGTCGGTCCTGCAACTATCAACGCTGAACCAGCTAGACCCAGCCTCTGCACTACTTCAGTAACGCGCGCGAGGGTACCGTTCCCAACGATGACCTCTCTCGGAAGCTGCATGTAATGATATGGTGAAGACAAACCGAACCACTATTAGAGTTGCGTAGTCATAAGTTCATAACATAAGGTTTAAAGCTTTTTGAAACTAACCTCTATCTCCATATTCTAGCGCATGGAAAAAATCCCCCTCCCTTACCTAATGGAGCTATTTTTAACACAAAAAGACGCGCCGTCGGGTAGACCCCTCTATAGTTTCTGCAATGAATTTCTATTAGGATCCTAATAGGCGTCAAATATACTGGTGTGGATAAAAAAGTTGATACGACAGACGTTTCGGGTGTAAATTAAGAAGGGTAAGCATTGAACGGCAAAGTTTGTTGTGTTACGTTTTTTGTTGCATTCATCGTATGATTCTTTGCGATGCGTATGTAGCGTTTAATTCAAAATTTTTACACCACAATATTAATAAATCTCACATCAAGATTACATCTTGCTACTTCCTAGCAGTGGAAATTACGTACAATCCAAGTTTTAGGGAGACAGAAAATAATGGCACAGAATAATGCAGCTAGCCAACTAGTCTTGAAAGGAACAACAACCGTTGGAGTCGTCTGCAAAGACGGCGTAATCTTAGCTTCAGACACCCGCGTAACCATGGGTTATTATGTAGCCCACAAATTCGGAAAGAAAGTGTACCAAATAGATGACCATTTAGGCATGACCATAGCCGGAACCGTTGCGGACGCCCAAAGAGTCGTTGACATACTCACCGCCAACGCGAAACTGTACAAAATCAAAATGAACAGACCCATGCCAGTAAGCGCCGCAGCAAGACTTATCGCAAACCTACTGTTCTCCGCCCGTTACATACCATTAGCCACGCAAGTGCTAGTCGGCGGCGTAGACTCAACAGGCCCACACGTTTTCAACCTAGACCCATACGGCAGCTTGACGGAGGAAAAGTTCGTTTCAACCGGTTCAGGTTCCCCAGTCGCCTACGGTGTACTGGAAGACAAGTACAAAGAGAACACGACTGTCGAGAAGTTGCTGCCCACCATTGTGAAAGCTGTCAATGCGGCTATGAAGCGCGATATAGCAAGCGGCAACAGCTACAACGTCACAGTAATAGACGATAACGGTTATCGAGAGCTGTCAAAAGAGGAGAAAAAGAAGCTTCTGGCAAGCTGAGGAAGTTAAGAAACTTGGCTCGAAGTTCAGGCAAAGAGAAAGACAAAATTGAGATAAGCCGGTACATACTTGAAAAAGTTCCAAGAGAAGTAGAAGTCACCCGAATAGAATACGAAGGACCCATGCTGGCTGTCTACACCAAGAAACCAGAAATTTTAGTAGACCAAAGCAACATAGTCGCAGAAATCGTCGGCGTAATACGAAAAAGAATAGTCGTCCGCCCAGACCCTTCAGTTAGGCTCCCTGAAACAGAAGCAGAAAAGATAACAAGAGAAATTATAGCCCCCGAAGCAGAAATAACCGACATAAACTTTGACCCCAGCCTAGGCGAAATAATAATTGAAACAAAAAAGCCCGGCTTAGTCATCGGCAGAAACGGCACGGTTCTGCAGGAAATTATTAAGCAAACAAAGTGGCGCCCTCACGTCTTGAGAAGCCCTCCAATAAAATCTAAAATTGTTACTCACATGCGCCACTATCTTCACTCAGAAAGCAAAGAACGCGAACGTATACTTCGCACCGTAGGCGAAAGAATCTTCAGGCCGAAAGCCTACGAAGTCGGCGACATCAGAATGACCGTGCTTGGAGGCGCCCAAGAAGTAGGCCGCTCAGCCTTCCTCGTTAAAACCAGAGAAAGCAGCGTTCTACTGGACTGTGGCATAAACCCGGGTTCACAGAGGCCTTTTGAGTCTTTCCCACGTTTTGACTGCCCAGAATTTCAGATAGACCAGTTGGACGCGGTGATTATAACTCACGCTCACCTTGACCACTGCGGCTTAGCACCGTTTCTTTACAAGTACGGCTATGACGGCCCGCTTTACTGTTCCGCGCCAACTTCAAACCTTATGACGATGCTCCAGCTGGACTACTTGGACGTGGCAAGCAAGCAGGGAGTCACCCCATTTTACGACCAAAAAGATGTCCGCGAATGCGTTTTACACACCATTCCTCTTCGGTTCGGCGTCGTCACCGACATAGCGCCAGACATTCGTTTAACCCTGCACAACTCGGGGCACATACTCGGCGCTGCCATGGCACACTTACACATTGGCGAAGGCTTGCACAACATCGTTTACACCAGCGACTACAAGTTCGGGCGAACCATGCTGCTGGAAGCCGCAAACATAGAGTTTCCACGGATTGAAACCGTAATCACCGAGAGCACTTACGGAGGCCAAGACGATTTCATGCCTTCCAGAGTTGAAGCTGAAGAAAGCTTAACTAGCGTTATTAACGCAACTTTGGAGCGCAAAGGTAAAGTGCTCATTCCAGTGCCAGCGGTGGGCAGAGCACAAGAAATCATGCTCATCATCGACGGTTACATGAAACGCGGGTTAATGAAGGAAGCACCCGTGTTCATTGAAGGCATGATTTCAGAAGCCACGGCAATCCACACTGCGTATCCCGAATATTTGGGCAGAGAAGTTCGCCATAGCATCCTCCATGAAGAGGTTAACCCGTTCAAGTCAGACTACTTCACGATTGTGGAGCACCCCAGCATTAGACAAAGCATAATCGATGGTGAGCCATGTGTTGTTTTGGCGACGTCTGGAATGCTTGAGGGCGGACCTGTAATAGAATACTTCAAAAACTGGGCTAGCGACGAAAAGAACACCATAATATTCGTAAGCTACCAGATTGAAGGCACCATGGGCAAACGGGTTCAGAAAGGAGTAAACGAAGTTGCAATGATGGACAACGAAGGCAAAATGGCGGTAGTACAAGTCAAAATGCAAACTGAATCCATAGAAGGGTTTTCAGGACACTCTGACAGACGCCAACTCGTCAACTACTTGACTCATCTTAAGCCCAAGCCAGAAAGAATCTTTGTGTGCCACGGAGAAAAAAGCAAAATCATGAACATGGCAGGCTTCCTCGACCGTAAAGTCGGCATAAACACAGTTGTTCCAAGTATACTGGAAACTTTCAGGCTGCAGTAGACGACAGCTTCTTTGACGGTTAAATAGGTTCAGATTTCGTTATTCCGTTTGATGTTGGTAGTACGGAGTTTTTTGAAGTAGACTAGTACGGCAATGGACACAACAGCAATTGTGGCAGCAGAAGCAATCAAAACAGGTGCTGTTGGGAAAGACTCAAAGGCGACTGTGAAGGCTATCGTTTCTGAAGCTCCTTCATTTCCAAACGTGTCCTTTGCATAAATTGTTACGTTGTACAAGCCGTTGGCTAACTCGCCTATGGTGGTGTTGCCAGAAACCGTCACGTTATCATGACCATCAAGACTGTAGCCCAGCCAGCTAACTTGTTTGTCCACAGTGAAAAGCAGAGGAACACTTGACTCATTAAACGCCTCATTAACTGGTGATATGATAGATATTTTTGGGGGAACCTTTGGTGTATAGAACTCGCTGTTGAAGGGTTGCGTGAGGGGGTATCGGTCTATATTCTGTGTGTTTATAGTATAGGGGACGTTGAATATGCCTGAATCGCCTATCTGAATCGCACTTGGGTATTTCGTCTTATAGTCGCTCCAATAGTTACCGAGGTAACCATCATCCCAAACATTTATTGAATCAGAAACCTGAGCCTGATAGGTGCAATTAACAATGTTGTTGTAGTAAATCATGTTGTTTGAAGAATTGACGAACCAGATACCACGAGTATGTAAATACAAAAAAATTTGTTGACCAATTATGTTGTTTCCAACAAATCTATTATTAGATGTATTCAAGAAACCCAAGCCGTTTAGATTGTTTGTCAGGTTGTTTCCAGTTATAGTGTTTGAATTACCGCCTTCAACGTAGATACCCGCATATGTCCCACCATCCATTGCAAGGATGCTCTCTATTCCCGTGATTATATTATTGGTAATAATCGCATTTGATACATTAGTTAATTCAATGCCAATCATAGGAGTTTGTAATGCTATCGCAGTATTCGTAATTACGAAGCCCTTCACAGTTACATCGGATACATCAGTCAATGAAACTCCGCCAAGCAAAGTGTATCCTTTCCCGTCAAGTATAATGTTATTTGCCTCTACTACTATATCTCCAATCACATCACTTGTTAAGGTATACATCTTGCCAGTTTGCTGTATAGGCGCTGTTGAAGGCGTTA
>CAZINA010000058.1:0-8054 GCA_964540545.1 uncultured Candidatus Bathyarchaeia archaeon | reverse complement strand
GGTTGGTGGTTGTCTATTGCGGTTATGTTTCCGTTTGATAGTTTAGCTAGGGTTATGGTTTGCATGCCTGGGCCGCAGCCTATGTCTAGTATGCGGGGTTTTTCTGGGAGACCTTCCAGCATTTGGTAGGCTTTTTTTGTGGCTTGGTTGTTGCCTGGGCCTTCTCTTGGCAGGTTGCTGTGTACTTCGTAGAATATTTTATGCATCGGTTTTTCCTCAGTTTTGCGGTGTAGCTGAGTGTTCTTTGTGGTTATTAAGGTGTTTTCTTTTTGTTTTTTTGCTTCGCTGTGGTTTGCAGGTGAGTTTGGGGGGAAAGGTTAATTTGATGTTTTAGTTACATTTTTAATGTTGAAAGTTACAGTAACGTTTATTATTGTTTAATTGAATGGTGTGTGTCGGTTAATATGGGCTTAAGATCTTGGTTATCGCAAGCAGCGAGGACGTTGAAGTTGGCGGTGAAGCCGGGGCGTACTGAGCTTTGGCTATCAGTGAAGATTAGCGTGTTGGGTATAGGCGTCATTGGACTGATTGGTTTTGTGATTAAGTTTTTGTCTCTTGCTGTGGGTGGTTCGACAGCCATTACTGGTTAGAGGGATTTGGGTTATGGAGAATAAGGAAGAAGAGTTTCCTGCGAAGATTTTTGTTGTGAAGACGACGACTGGGCAGGAGCGTAATGTGGCGCGGCTTGTGGCTGCTAAGGTTGAGATGTCCAAGATTCCTGTGAAGGCTATTCTTGTTCCTGAGATGTTGAAGGGTTACGTGTTTATTGAGGCTGAGGGTCCGCATTATGTGGAGGCAGCCATATCTGGTGTGCGGCATGTGCGGTCGCGGATTCCTGGGTTGGTGAGTTTCGATGAGATTGAGCGGTACATCATTCGGAAGCCGGTTATTGAGGATTTGGATGATGATGATGTGGTGGAGATTACTGGTGGACCGTTTAAGGGGATGCGGGCGAAGATTACTCGGATTGATAAGTCTAAGGGTGAAGTGACGTTGGAGCTGTTGGAGGCTACGTTTACTTTGCCGATTACTGTTCATTCAGACTATGTTAAACTGGTTAAAAAAGCGAAAAAGTAGAAGGTGAAAAAGTATGGCTGATAAGAAGATTGTAGATTTGCTCGTAAGCGGCGGACAAGCGAACGCGGGTCCACCGTTGGGTCCTGCTCTTGGGCCTTTAGGCGTTAACACCATGATGGTTGTAAACAAGATTAACGAGCTTACGAAGGATTACGCGGGCATGAAGGTTCCTGTGAAGGTTGCTGTTAATGTTGAAGACAAAACCTTTGAGGTTACCGTTGGTACGCCGACTGCTTCCGCGCTTATCGTGAGTGAGTTGAAGATTGAGAAAGGGTCAGGCACGCCGAACACTGAGAAAGTTGGTGACTTAACAATGGAGCAGGTTTTGCGTATAGCTAAAGTGAAACAACCACAGCTCTTAGCAACGACCATGAAGGGTGCTGCCAAAGAGGTACTGGGTACTTGCGTTAGCATGGGCGTGACGGTTGAGGGCAAAGACCCCCGAGAAGTGCAAGCAGAAGTCGACGCAGGCAACTACGAAGAACTATTCAGCAAAGAAGAGTAGGCAACACAGCCGTTTTTTTCTGTTATTCTTTTTTCATTGTTTTTTTGCCTATTTTCCAATATAGCCTTGTTGTTCTTTGCTGGTTTTTGTGTTTTTTAGGTTGCCGGGGTGACTTGTTGTTTTCTTCTGTCGCGGAAGTACAGGACTATGATTACTACGAGGACGATTATTGCCAGAATCAGAAACCAGATTGCGTTTTGGTACAGTATGTTTGCTATAGCCAGAATCACTAGTTCTTCTATGTGCATGGTTGTTTGTTGTGTGTTTTCTCTTCCTGTTTCGGTTGTAGTGGTTATTGTTACTGATTTTGTGCCGCCTGTCACGTACTGTCTTAGTCGATAGCTTACTGTGACGGATTCTCCGGGGTTCAGGGTTCCCCCAGTTATGCTTAGAATGTTGCTTGTTACGGTGACATCCCAGCCGGTTGTTGGTTCCAAAACCATGGCGTCAGCCAGTTCCTGTGGTATCACGTATTCCAGTGACACTATTGCTTCATCTCCACCCGTGTAGCTGTACGTAAAAGAGCCGTGACCAGACCAGTTGCTGACAAGTTCAAGGATTACTCCTGACAAGAAAAACAACAGCAAAAGAATAACGAAAAGAATAATCAACGGTATCGACGGCTTTACTTTTTTCGCCAATTGAAGCCTCTCTCCCAGTAAAAAATGACCTAGATTTTATTATTTAAGACTTGTTCCAAGCAAAAAATCTCCATCCATTAAAAACAATTCCCCGTCACACTTAGTTTAAGTGCATTAAATTGATTACTGCATTTTTTCTTAAAATAATGATGCCTCTATTGTTAGCTTAAAAGGAAAAAAGAATGAACAACATCGAAGGACACATATCGCAATTAACTATTTTTTCAGTATGGCGTTTTTTGCTCCTGTAACAGAAGATACTCCATTATAGCATAGACCTTGCGTTATTGAGAAAAAAGTGAAAGGGACGGTACTGAGGACATACGGTACTCTCTTAGACCCAAGAACAAACCCGAGATACCTGCAAAAACACGGATACACTGATGTGGAATAACATCTACCCGCTTCTTTTACATCATGCTCTACAGACAATAGGTAAACATAAAACGGCTCTTGGTCAAGAAATCTTGACTAAACCTTTCACCTGTTTGGTCAAGAAACCTTGACAAAAATGCTTTTTACACCAGAAAACCCCGCATTTAACAGGGATTGCAAGTGAATAAGAAGGTTCTCTTAGTATCCGTTTTACTTTCTACTCTCCTATTTGCAAGCGTAGCTGGAACACTACTCGTTAACTTTGCAGTGGCTAACCCGTATCCGTTTCCATTTGGAGAAGATGTTCTACCAGACGAGAACACAAACCCGCCTACAATCACAATATCCAGCGTAGCTGTCAACGGAAACAACGTCACTATCAACTTCAAAGCAGAAATAGGTGAGTCAACATCAGCTTTCTATACGTCGATGAGCAAAGTGTATTACACGTCAGATTGGAATAAAAGCCGAACTTACGTCTACCAGTTTTATGACCCTGTCCAGCAGATTTTGGATGTACACAAAAGAACAGAGTACTCTTTGTGTGAACTGAACGTACCTGAGGGAAATCATACAATAACGGTTCACGCATTTGAAGTGGGTAACTATCTTGGACACGGGGTTATGCACGCGTTTAACATTACTGGTTTTTCAAGTGTTGATTTCACTGTTGACTCTATGCCTCCAGAGATTTTGATTACATCTGTTGAGAATAGGACGACCTATGATACATCCGAGATTCCGTTAAGGTTTACGATAAACGAGCCAGTTGTTCAAGTTTTGTACAGCTTGGATGGATTAGATAACGTGACTCTTGCAGACAGCACTATTTTAACTGGTCTGTCTATTGGTGAGCATAATGCTACAGTTTATGCAATGGATGAAGCTGGAAACACTGGAACTTCAGAAACAGTTTTCTTCACTGTTGAAGAGCCTCCTGAACCGTTTCCAACAACAATGGTTATAGCTCCAATAGCTATAGTTGCAATTGTAAGTGCTGGCTTGCTGGTATACTTCAAGAAACGCAAGGGTTGATGCATATGAAAAGAACAGCATTAGCCATTATCCTCAGTACAGTCATTGTCGTTTCGGTTGCCCTTTTCCTAATCTATCACATTAGTGAACTTCAAGGAAAACTAAACGAACTTGAAAAACAGATTGAAATAACAAAAAACGCAAAAATCGTTGACTTTTCGTCGCCTGGTTGGTGGAATCCAGTCGGCGTTTGGGTTATGGTTGATTTTAACGTTACAATAATGAACAACTGTACTTATGACGTTGAGGGGGTCATTGTAGAAGTAAGAAGACTTGACTTTGAAGAAGACCCCAATAACATCACACGCACTATAAGCATCCTTAGTGCAGGGGAAATAATCTCTGTTCAAGGCACTCTCAATTCTGGATTCAATGCTTTTGCTGAGGGGTCGCAATGCATTGTTGCTACCCTTAAGGTTGGCAATGAAATAGTGGATAATCGTGTAATTCATGTAGAACAAATATAGCGCTTACTTCAAGAAACGCAAACACTAAGGAAATCTTTTCCACACCCTTTCTGTACCCCCTTTTCGAGTACTAATTAATACTCTGAAAGCCTTCTGCACACCCTTTTTTCGTTATTTTTAGCTTTTTCCTCACTGCACGCCATCTAAGATACCCCCGACTTGCTTTCTGAAAATATTTTTCATATGCCTTACCCGTGCCTTGAGGTATTCAGGAGCACTTCAGGTTTCCAGCGTCAAATTCGTCGTCGGGATTAAAATTTAATTTGAAAGGAAGAGCCGGATGTTCACTCTTCATATGAGAAAGCTATAGTCTTGTGTGAGCTTTGGTTCAGAGGGGCTTTGAACTTTTGGTTGACTCTATATATAGAGGGGCTATAAGTTTTTCCGAGCGCTAGAGTGGTTTGTGGAAACTTGTGTGGTGTGCTTTGTGAATTTGTGTTGTGATAAGCGAATATTTTTATAACTGGTTTCCAACTCCTCTTTGGCATGAGGCTTCAATATGCCCTTAGATAAGAATACACTGTTAACTGCTGTTAAAGAGGCAAAAGCTAAGTCTGGAGAAAGAAAGTTCACCCAGTCTGTAGAGTTGATTTTGGATATTAAAGAGATTGACATGAAATCTCCAGAAGGAAAAATACAGCAGGTTATCGAGCTTCCTCACATCACAGGAAAACCAAACAAAATCCTAGTTATCGCCACCAGCGAATTAGCCATGAACGCCAAAAAAGCAAAAGTCGACAAAGTCATCGAAAAAGCCGAACTTCAAGACTTAGCAGGCAAAAAGAAAGAACTACGCAAACTAGCAAACACATACGACGTATTCCTCTCCGAAGCTCCCTTAATGCCGCTAGTCGGCCGAACATTCGGACCAGTTCTCGGTCCACGCGGAAAACTACCCGTACCACTCCCACCAACCGCAGACATAAAAGTCCTAATCAAGAAACACCGCAAAACCGTCCTAGTACGCATGCGCAACCAACCCATCATCCAATGCGCAGTCGGAACAGCCGACATGAAAGAAGAACAAATAGTCGACAACATCCAAACAATCCTCAGAATGCTAGAAGGAAAACTCAAAAGAGGCCTAAAAAACATCAAATACGCCTTCATCAAAACCTCCATGGGCACACCCATAAAAATCAAACCCTAACAAACCAAACAAAAAAAGTGAATTAACATGCCTTCCCAACAAGTCCTACAACAAAAAACAAGCGAAGTAGAAGAAATAAAACAACTCCTCAAAAAATACAAGTACATAGGCATCGCAAGCCTACAAAAAGTCCGCGCAGCACAACTCCAAGAACTAAAGAAAAGCCTAACAGGCAAAGTCTACATGCGCGTACTAAAAAACACACTAACCAAATTCGCCATCGAAAGCTCAAACGACAAAAACCTCCAAAAACTCGACGAACACCTGGAAGGCGCAAACCTCTTCCTATTCACAGACATCAACCCCTTCAAACTCGCAATCCTCCTAGAAAAAGGAAAAGTCAAAACAACCGCCAAATCAGGCGACCTAGCAGCCATGGACGTAACCATCCCCGAAGGCAGCACAGGACAACCCCCAGGACCCATAATCAGCCAGCTAAACGCCGTAGGACTACCCACCAGAATCGAATCCGGAAGCGTATGGGTAAGCAAAGACACCCTAGTCGTCAAAAAAGGCGAACCCATCAACGAACTCCTCGCAGCACTCCTCTCAAAACTCGGCATCAAAGCAGTCGAAGCAGGACTCAGCATGAAAGTAGTCCTAGACGAAAACCTCATCATAACCGGAGAACAACTCAAAGTCGACATAGAACAAACCCGCAAAAACATCGAACAAAGCAGCAGCGAAGCATTCGCCCTAACCCTAACCATAGCCTACCCAACAAACGAAAACATCGACACCCTACTACAAATCGCCCACAAAGAAGCCTACGCACTCGCACTAAACGCCACAGTACCCACAAAAGAAACCATAGAAGACATCATCAAAAAAGCACACACACAAATGCTCAACCTCAAAACCAAAGCAGAAAACAACAAACCAAAACAATAAACCACCCAACCCCCATTCTCATTCTCCACAACAAATTTCTAATAAAACCCAAATAGGCTCGTGTTTTCAACATGCCATTGGCGTTGAAAAACGTCAATACGAACCTACCCCTCTATAGTTTCTGCAATGAATTTCTATTAGGATCCTAATAGGCTCCAAATATGCTGTTCAGAGTTTAAACAAACATTATGTTGGATGTGCAACAACTAAGTCAACAAAAATGGTGCCTGAAAAAGAATTTTAAATGGGGAGAAAAGAGTGTTTTACTCTTTCTTTGGTTGTTTTGGCCGCAGTGAACGAACGGTTTTTCCTGCACGCCACATTTCGCTGTTGCCCATCTCTTTGAGTTCGTCAGCGAGTTTTTGGCTGTAGTCTGGTGCTTTGCTTTTTTCGAGTACGATGCGTGTTTCTTCGCCTGCTGCGACTAGGTCGTAGAGGGAGTCAAATACTGGCTGTGTTGCGCTGCGGAAGCGTTCTTTCCAGCGGAGTGCGCCGATGCGTGCGGTTTCGCTACAGTTGCAGTACATCCAGTCCATGCCGTTCTCGTCCACAAGGCGGATTAGGCTCTGGGTGAGTTCTTCGACGGTTTCGTTAAACGCCTCGCTTGGGCTGTGACCGTGTTCGCGGAGAGTGTTATACTGTGCTTCTAGTATGCCTGCTAATGCGCCCATTAATGTGCCGCGTTCGCCTGTGAGGTCGCTGTAGACTTCTTTCTCGAAAGTGGTTGGGAAGAGGTATCCTCCGCCGATGGCGATGCCCATGGCTTTAGCACGGTTCTCTGCTTTGCCTGTTGCGTCCTGATGGACAGCAAAGCTGCAGTTTATGCCTGATCCGTCGACAAAGTTGCGGCGGACGCTGGTTCCTGAGCCTTTTGGTGCGACTAGGATGACGTCTATGTCTTCGGGTGGGATGACGCCTGTTTGTTCCTTGTAGACTATGCTGAATCCGTGGCTGAAGTAGAGTGCGTCACCTTTCTTTAGGGTGGCTTTTACTTTTGGCCATACTGCTTTTTGTCCGGAGTCGGTGAGCAGGAACATTTTGATTGTTCCTTTTTTGGCTGCTTCTTCCAAGGGGAAGAGGTTTTCGCCTGGAACCCATCCGTCTGCTACTGCTTTGTCCCATTCTTTCTTGAAAATGCCTGTGTTTTCTTGTCCGATTATTACTTTTACGCCGTTGTCTCTCATGTTGAGTGATTGGGCTGCACCTTGTATTCCATATCCGAGTGAGACGACGACTTCGTCTTTCAAGATTTCTCGTGCTTTTTCCACTGTGAACTCTTTTCTTGTGATGACGTTTTCCTTCACGCCACCGAAATCTAATTCTACCATAACGAATTCCTCAAACCAGTGTAATGTGCAGCGAAGAGATAATTAAGAATTACCTTACAAACCCACGCCTACGTTTGAAAACCATGATGATGTTGCAGTGACAGGTTACTGGGTGTAGCTTCCTGCGCTTTCGAAAACTATGAACCCGCAAATTTCTGTTGTGTGGGAACGTTCAGAATCGTTTACTTGGTCCTCGTCGCACGCTAAACCAATCTGCGTGGTTGATGTTGAGTACACCAGTGCCCAACCTCCGTTGTTGCCATCCATTTCTAGCTGGAAAGCTAATGCTACGTTTGGGGCTTGAGTGAAGGTTTGGTCGAAGGCGGTGTTGTATGGTGGTGAGTTTGTGAGTCCTTGGATGGTGTCTGCTGTTTGTTTTGCGTCCCATTTTATTCCGTTCAGTGCGTCGTAGCCTTCTTGGATGATTATGTATCCTAAGTCTTCGGTTTCGTGTGTGTCTGCTGCTTCAGCGCCGTTTAATGCTATGCGGAAGTTTGTGTCGGCTGAGTTTGGTGGGTTTGTTCGGCTGTTGGCTTTTGAAACGTAGGTTGTGATCCATGTGGGGTCGTTGTAGCTCATGACTTG
>CAZINA010000057.1:4659-8598 GCA_964540545.1 uncultured Candidatus Bathyarchaeia archaeon | reverse complement strand
GACGAACATGGATGAAATGGTCACTAAGACGGAAACAAATATTATTAGAATCAATGTGCACGCAAAGGCTGCTTTTTTCATACTTTGCACCTCTTTCTTCGTGCAACAACAATTAATGCCAAAACGGCCAGTACTACAAGTACGGTAACCACCGCCAAGAACACCGTCTGATTCGGTTCCAGAATAAGCTCTGGGTCCCACATGTTGGTGGAGGTTGCTTTTACAGTAACAGTCAAGTCTTCAATGTACCAACCAGTTCTTGTTGTCACGTTTTTGTAAACTTCTGTGGTTCCAGTAAACATGCCAGTGGCTTTGTCCCATTCCTTATGCCGAAGCGAATCATGCCCGTATGTCATCGTTCGCGTTGCGCCTAAAACTGTTTTTTGCTCTTCGCCTTCAATGGTTACGTTCACTGGTACGCCAGTGTGTATCGAGTAATCATAAAACGTGTCTCCAGCACCAAGATTCGCAGGAATAATTATCCACCCTTCAACGTTACCTTCAGTAAAATTAAACTTCCAAATGGCGCTACCCACAGTTCCATTAGCATACCTAGAAGTTAGATTCACCGAGAACGCTGCACCCTCAACCGGCGGCAAAACCTCTATTCTAAACCACCTAACATCATGCGTCGGAGGCATAGAACCCGTGCCAGCTACGCTAACTTCGTACTCAATCCAGTCTCCTTCTTTGACACCCACCGAAGACTCACCAATAGCAAGTGCAGGTGAAGCAACTATAGAAACAGAAGCTATCACGCATGCCAGAACAAAAACAGTGAAGACTTTCATTCCTCATCAAAATAGCTATGAGTTTATTTGGCGATTAAAGCGTTTTTATCAAGGTTTCTTGACAAAAAAATCCCACAACGCGTTTGTTTAGTCAAACTTTCTTGACTAAACGGACTCCTTTCTTAGTCAAGGTTTCTTGATTAAACCAGTTTATTTGTGCTAGGGGAGTCTATAGTGGTTTCACATTGATTATTTTTCAAATTTTTCTGATTTTTCAGAAAAGTATAAATTTTAGGATATAATTAACATGTAACCAGTGAGAACTGATGGAAAATAAAGAGTGCTGCAAGATAGACGCCGTAGTGTCCATGGACGCTAAAGGACAATTAGTTCTTCCTAAAGATTTGAGGGAAAGGGCACATCTTAAACCTAACGAAAAACTTGCACTCATAAGCTTTGAACGCGACGGTGATTTATGCTGTATACTGATGGTTAAGGCTGACACGTTAGGCAGTACGGTTAGGAAAGCATTGGGGCCAATCTTGAAAGGTGCCTTAGAGTAGGAGGTGAAACTATGGAGGAGAAAGAAATGAGAAAAATGGTTCGTGAAGGTTACGGCAAAATAGCTGAGGCGGACAACTGTAGCTGCGGATGTGGCTGCGGCTCAAACGTAAGCGAGAACATAGGCTACAGTCGTGAAGAGTTAGAGTCAGTGCCGGAAGGTGCTGATTTGAACTTGGGCTGCGGGAACCCTGTGGCTTTAGCCTCGCTGAAGGAAGGCGAAACAGTTGTCGATTTAGGGTCGGGTGGAGGATTAGACTGCTTTTTAGCAGCGAAAAAAGTAGGTGAGAAAGGTCACGTGATAGGCGTGGACATGACTGCTGAAATGCTTGACAAGGCACGGGATAACTGCAGTCGCGGAGGATACAAGAACGTTGAGTTCCGGCTGGGCGAGATTGAGAACTTACCAATTGCGGATGACACTGTTGACGTGATAATCAGCAACTGTGTGATTAACCTGTCGCCTAACAAACAACGAGTTTTCAATGAAGCTTTTCGAGTGCTGAAGCCTGAAGGGCGATTGATGATTTCAGATATGGTGCTTTTGAATGAGTTGCCAGAAACAGTGAAAAAAAGTGTGCAAGCTTATGTCGGATGCATTTCAGGTGCAGAAATGAAAAACGTTTATATCAATATGATAAAGAACGCAGGGTTCAAACAAGTGAAAATCGTTGAAGAAACGATTGTACCAGCTGAAATTATACTTAGCGATGCTAGCTCAAAAGCAATATTAAAAGAACTCGATATGACCGAGAAACGCGCAGCCGAACTGATGAAATCCGTTATAAGCATTAAACTCTCAGCCATGAAACCAGGCAACTAAGGACTTCGCAAACATCACTAGATCAACGAAGAAAAAAACTTCCCTTTTATTACAATCCTAATCCGTAGAGATTCACCGCAGAAACTCAGACCTGCCCACACAACGGTTCTACAAAACCAAACCTTTCTATTTAAAGGGGGGCTATAGTCTTTTCCAAGCACAACAGATCACTAACTAAGTATTGCTAAAGCTGAATCCGAGCTAGGACTTGTATGTAGCTGTTGTGATTGTTTCTGCTTTTGCTATGATTTGTTTTAGTTCTTCTTTTGGGATTCCTGTTTTCCTGGCAAGCGCTGACGGTTTTTCCTTGAGCAACTGTTTCATGAGCACTATTCCAGCGTTGACTAGTTTCGTTTTTGTTGCTCGCTTCAGGCCCCTAAGAGAGCTTATTGGGTACAGGTTGTTTTCTTCAATCATGCTTTGCAAGCTAAGGTCTGCTGGTGAGTTCCATCCGATTTGCAGGATGTTTCTGCAATTGCCGTAACGTCTTGCGTGTAGCGAGTACCTGGTGTTGGTGACTATCATTGCCCTGTCAATTTTCAAGTCACAGCTGCCACATTGAAAACCTTCTGAGACATCCTCTAGAATGGCTCTAGCTATTCGGCTTTCATCCAACCCAGTTGGCGTGTGATAATTCACATGGTGTTTTGCTTCAACAAAATATGTTACACCCGCTTTCTTTGCGATGGCATCAACTTCATGCTCCACGCATTTCCCAGGCAAAATCCTGTTCGGAGAAACCTCAAACCCGCTGTTCGCCAGCAAAACCTGCACGAAAACTTCAAACTCAGGCTTCGAATCCATAAGGCTTAATCCTCTTCTCAAGTCAAGAAGATGCTTAACCGCAGGCTTGTAACTGCGCAGCAGCCTAAACGTCATCTGCAGAATCTTACGCGTTGGTATGCCATCGTACAATCGTTTTTCAACCCTTCCCGCAACCTCACCTGCAACTTTTCTGCTCACACCCATTCTTAAGCAGGTTCTGATAATCTTCTCTCGGTCAAACAGCTGTCGAGTGCCATCTGCTTTTGTTACAAAAACGCCCAACGCTTACACACCGTCACTATCCTGTTTAATGCAAGATTAAATATGCTTTCCGCCACCACCTTTTTTTCCTAGAATAGGCTCTGCAAAATTAGGTTGTTTGGTTCCAGTAATAGATTATCTGGTACTCGTCTGTTACTGGAAATGCTGGATCATCATAAACAATGTCTAGGCTTGTGCCGTACTGTGCGAGAAGCTTGCGGGAGTTTTCCCATATCTGCTGGGATTTTTCGTCTGGTCCCCAGAAACCCCAAATCCAGTCTTCAGGATGTCTCATTCCCCAACCATAATTCTTAGGCAGAACAAACACGGCTTCTGCTTGGGTTTCACAGGTTTTTCTCGGGTTCTGCTCCACTTCACTCCACAGCTTCTCAAGGGCTTCAAAATGCTCTTCCGTTAAAGTTCCGTATGGGTTGCCTTCAATTTGGGGATAGTTGAATATTACTGCGTATTCTGCGCCTGCACGGTAGGCTGTAAGCATCTGGTTGTAAATTTCTTCTCCACTGTCTAAGTATGGTGGATCCTCGTATTTCCAGGTGATTATGGTTCCCCAAGACTTGTCTTGCATTCTTGCTGCGCCTCTGACGAGTGATATTTCTTGGGTTATGCTGTTGTTCCAGCCGAAGTGTGCGAGCATCACGTCGTATCCGCCTAGGTAGTCGAACCAGTATAGTAGGTAGTCGGATGTGAAGGTTGTGATTTCTGCTTCTTTTAGGGAGTTGTGGCCTTGGTTGCTTTCTAGGATCATTTGGAACCATGCTGCTTCTGTGTCGTAGTCTG
>CAZINA010000057.1:0-4559 GCA_964540545.1 uncultured Candidatus Bathyarchaeia archaeon | reverse complement strand
CCTTGGTTGCTTTCTAGGATCATTTGGAACCATGCTGCTTCTGTGTCGTAGTCTGTTGGTTGGGGTCTGGTGGTGTTTTCCATTTTGTGTTCTAGGTCTGCGAAGATTTGGTGGAGTAGTGATGCGTGTGGTTTTCCTTGGAAGTGGGTTGAGTAGTTGAGGAAGAAGTTGAACCAGTTGTAGTCGAGTTGGATTCCTGCTGGTTCGTCGTCGTAGTATGCTCCTAGGAACTTGTCTCCGTAGCGTTGGTGGGCTGTTTGGAGCCATGGGAATTGCCATGTCCAGACTCTGTTGTAGGTCCAGTTTACGCCTAGGTTTACTATGATGTTGAGTCCAGCGTCAACTGCGTAGTCGCAGATTTCGGTTGTGGCGGTTTCGTTGTTGCTGATTACGCCTGATTGGAGAACGAAGAGGTTGGTGCAGTCTTTTACTTTGTCGATTAAAGTTTTGGCTTCTGTGGTGGTGTTGCCGCAGAAGGTGACTCCAAAGTAGAAGGGTGTTTCATCCACGTCGTTGCTTGTCATGGAGTGGGAAACGAGGAATGAAGCAGTTACGATTAACGCTGTTAGTATCACGGCGAAAAAGACCTTTTGCTTCGTTTTTTGTTTCTCTCCCGTTTGTTTTGTTCAGGCGGTTTTGTGTAGATGATGCCTTTTGGGTACCGCTATCGATTTGCAGTTACGTTCACAATGTTAATTCTGAAGTTTTTATTTTTTGTTTAGCCGTGCAGCGTTTACTTCTTTTTTGGTTTGATTTTTCCGTTGAAGCTTTTCATGGTTTCTTTGCAGACGGGTTCGTTCCACTTGCAAATGCCTTTGATTATCTCGGTAAGATAGTATTCGAATTCTTCTTTTGTCAGGTCGCTGGAACATTCCACACGATAAACTATTTCTTCTTTTTCTCTGCTTGCCGTCAGCGAAACCAAAACGTTGTCTTCGCTCAAACTGTTCAACCTCAAACACTTCTAATTTAGCAGGTTCCAGATTTAAGCTGTTCTACATTTGGCGTGTGAAACCAGAAAGGAACCAAAACAGATAAAAACTCGCTTCTGTATCCATCACAGCAACAGAAATGAGGATATGCACATGCCATCTGAAATCTTTGACGTAGAAAAATTCGTGGAAATGAGCGAAAACGCAAAGTACTGCCAAGTCAAACGACTAAAAGACACCGTAAAACTCAAACTACGAACACCAAACAAACTCTACACCCTAAAAGTAGAACCCCTGAACGCAGAAGAAACCATCAAAAAACTCAAATGCGAAATCCAAGAACTCTAAACTTTTTCCACCAAAACCAGTGTACTCTAGCGCTCGGAAAAGTCTATAGCCCCCTTATATATACTATAAATAGATAAAACCGCATGGAAATCTGCCGCTCACTATTTTCTACATGCTGTTGGCGTTGAAAACAACCAATACGGAGTCTACTATATTTTTCTGTATAGAATTGCTATTAGGCTCCAAATAGGCTTGTCAAGAAATTTTGAGTCAAGAATCTTTGATAAAAATGCTTTTACCGCATAAACAGCTCCAGTATTAAGCAGGCAAGGAGTTTGGTGCCTTTGCAAAGAAAATCAGTAGCATTAGCTGTCATCGCGGCACTCTTAATCTCACTGGTAGCCGTTGTTGCGTCATCATCCTCTTTTTTAGCGTCTTCTATGCCTCCAACTGTTGAATGGGAAAAAACGTTGGGGTCAAGCGGCATCGACATGGCATCGCAGATGATTCAAACAGCCGATGGCGGATACGCAGTGTTGGGTTCGTTTAGCGACTACATAGGAGGAACTTTTTATGGCCATGACACGTTGGTTAAAATGGATTCATCTGGAAATATTGAATGGAACCAGACTGTAAGAGGCAGCACCCATATTGTGCAAACAAGCGATGTAGGGTACGTTATAATGGGCAATGGCGAGGACGGCGCCATGCTCTCGAAAGTGGACTCAAAAGGCATGTCCCAATGGAACCAAACCTACACGGTCCTTTCACAAGATAAATTCGGCAATGTTGCCGCTTCAATGGTACAAACAAAAGACGGCGGATACGCTATCGCGGGTAACACTGGTCGCTATCTCAATGTTGAACCTCCAACTCAAGCTTTGCTTATAAAAACCAACTCCAGAGGTAACATGGCTTGGAGCAGAACCTACGGGCAAAAAGAATGGATTAATTTTTTTACTTCAGTTGTGCAAACCAGTGATGGAGGCTACGTATCAGCTGGAGCAACATCGGAGGGCTCGGCTGGCGGTTTGGATTTTTGGCTGGTCAAAACTAATTCAGTGGGCGACCTGCAATGGAGCAAAACGTATGGAGGGACAAATGATGACGAAGCGAAATCACTGGTTCAAACCGAGGATGGCGGTTTTGCTATAGCGGGTAACACCGTCTCTTTTGGCGCAGACGGCTCTTCTCAAGCGTGGCTTGTTAAGATCGATTCCTCTGGCAACCTGCAATGGACTCGAACCTACGATGGGTCTGCAAACGCTCTGATTCAAACAAACGACGGCGGATTAGCATTTGCAGGCTCCCAAGAAGATAATGCTTGGTTAGTCAAGACTGATTCGGTTGGAAATATGGAATGGGATCAAACGTTTGGAAATCTTCATTGGACCGGCTATGTTGGCGATAGAAACAGTGTCAGTGCAAACTCGGTTATAGAAACAGAAGATAGCGGATTCGCCTTGGCGGCTACTCTTAGGTCGCCCAGATATAGTCGTGGTGGTTTCTATTGGTATTTAGCTAAGACAGTTCCAGTGTCACCCAGTTCTTCTACTCCCCAATCTCCGGGTCCCACTCCAGTTCTGGCTTTTCCAGCAATCACTATAAAAGCGGATGGGACTGTTGAACCGTCCTCCGCTTCTCTCGAACGCAACGGGAACATTTACAAGTTTACTCAAAACCTGAATGGACCACTAGTTATCGAGAAAGACAACATTGTAGTGGATGGAGCTGGCTACTCACTTCAAGGCAACGGCACGATTTCAGGGTTATACATCAAAGTAACCAAAACTGGGATAGACTTAACGGGCAGAACTAACGTCACCGTGAAGGGTATCCAGATATCCGGCTATCAATACGGTTTCATAATAAAGGGTTCTGATTACGTTACTCTTTCTGGAAATACCCTATCTCAGAATACTCAGGGTATTTTCTTAACTGGTTCAGCCTTCACCTCGATTTTAGGCAACCTCATAACCCAGAATAGTCAAGGCATTATTGTAACTGACGGGTCTTCAAACAGCAAAATAAGCGATAATAGCATTCTGGCAAACCATGGCGATGGTGTATGGCTGAATTACACAAACGGCAACATAATATATAGAAACAACATAAGCAATAATACAAGCAACTATCTCCCAGCGGGCATCCTATTGGATTCTGGCTTGAACAATCTCATCACTGGCAACGCTCTTGATGGTGACTTATTTGGGGTTCACATAAACGGCTTGTCAGAAGTTGTTGTTGTAGGAAACACTTTTACCAACTGCGAGAGAAGCGCCCGCGGCGACGACGCGTCGGGCGGCATATTTTACATGAATAATTTTAACAACATTCATCCTAATGTTTTCGATAATGGAAATAATTCTTGGGATAATGGCACAGTCGGCAACTATTGGAGCAACTATACGCAGGAGTACCCTGACGCCAAAGAAGTGGACAGTTTAGGCACAGGCGACGTTCCCTATGTTATCGGCACAAATAACACGGATTATCATCCGCTTTTGATGCCAGTTTCAAGTGACGCGGTCTTGTCTTTGGCGGAGGTGCTCGTTATGGCACATGAGTCTTCACCAACCCCCTCCCCGTCAAGAGTAGTTTCTCAGTCGCCTCTGGTTTTGTTTGCTATGGCTACAGTCGTTGTAATTGCGATTGTTCTTGTGGCTGTTATTGTTTTGAAGCTCCGAAAAAAGCATGTTTGAACCATTAACCCTCTCTTTTATGTAATCAGTGTTTTCTTGAACGTTTCACATTTTGTTTCAGAACTGTTTCAGTTTTGTTTCAGCGAACTATCATAAGACTCCGTGAGAATAGTGTTGTTGTGAAGAAAAATGAAAGCAACAAAAATCTTCATAGTATTAGCAGCAACAGCTGCCATCAGTCTCACGGCAATAGGAGTTGCATACGGCTACTACGTGTCTAACAAGACAAGCGTTAACCCTAACACACCTTACACAGTTGACAACGACTTCTGGGGCTGGTTCGGAGGCTGCTTGGGATTCAGGCAAGAACCATACGCCTACCAATATCAGTATCAATACCCAAGCAATAGCACGACCCAACCACCAGCAATAGTTCCTCCACAACAACAGTACCAACCACAATACCCCGATCAAGGCTCCTACTCCTACGGCTACAGACGCGGCTGCGGCTGGTAAACCACAATCTTTTCTTTTTTTACTTCTACTTTGACAACGCTTTTGTTGTTTGCCTAGAAAATCCATGGGTGTTTGCGGTGAATGATTTCGCTTACTGCGTGTGGAGGGATTATGCCTTCTTCGCATATTACGCCGTGGATGAAGTCTCGTCTGGTAACGTCGAACGCTGGGTTCCGAATCA
>CAZINA010000056.1:1452-8919 GCA_964540545.1 uncultured Candidatus Bathyarchaeia archaeon | reverse complement strand
CACGTCTCCAAAATAAAGGTTCACGTTGTCTCCAGCGAGTACTTCCTGGTTTGGAACGCTTGCAGAGGTCCCGTTTATTCTGATGTATCCTGATGAAGATGAAACAAAAGAAATGTATATTGGAACAAGGAACGCGAGTATTAGCATTATGGCCATTAAGATGCCGAGTTTATGCTTCAGCATATCACCCAATGCCTCAGCATACTATAGTGAGTACTGTTATTTGAATCATTCGGAAGCAGAACCTTAAATTGAACCATTCTATTAATCTTGTTTTGCGCTGCAACATCGCATTTAAGTCCAAACGAGACAATAACCACAACAGTCAAAATTCGTGAAAATGGAAAAAATTCAATAATAATTTATCTTACAAGCAAACTGAATAATCATAAGTAGTAGGTGTCATAATGAAAAAACTGCTCGCGGCCTCAGCGATGCTCATAATAGCATTATCTGCGACGCTAGTCATTACATACGAAGTTCGTCAAACCACAGAAAACCCAGAAGCCTTCATTGGCGTAGCATACGGCGGAAACTCTGTTGAAGAAGGAAAACAGCTAATAGACAAAGTTAAAAGCTACACCAACCTGTTTGTGCTCCAATCGGGTCAGCTGCAAAGACACCTAGAAAGCGTTGATGAACTAGGCGATTACGCTGTTGCTTCTGGAATGTACTTTCTACCTTATTTTGGCAATTACATCGAATCAACAATGTCAGCTTGGCTTGAAAACGCGAAACAGAAATGGGGAACCCACTTTTTGGGCGTTTACTACAGCGACGAGCAGGGAGGAAAAATGCTTGACGACGACGTAAAATTTACAGATGCAACAACAGGCGATTCAATAACGAAAACTAAGTACGGAGACATCGTCGTAAAAAAAACTGGCGATGTCGTTATCCACTATGAGCTTAACGGCATCATCCACTTGTCTGAACCCGTTGAAAACGGCGAGCCAACAACTGCGTACTCATCGTTCTACCCTAACGGCACCAAAACAGGTGAGTTCACCGACCAGCCCAGCTTCACAACTTACGAGGAACTATTGAGCGTGAAGCCGTTCAAAGACTCGAACGAAGCTGCTGAGAGATTCTTAGCCCGCGACCAAGACAAAATCGAATACCTAAAGAACAGTTCAGTTACCGTTTTCACTTCTGACTACGCGCTTTACTGGTGGGACTACCTAAGCGGCTACGACGTAGTACTAGCCCACGTAGGATGGAACATCACACTAGACCACCAAATCGCGCTTGCTAGGGGAGCCGCAAAACTTCAGAGCAAAGACTGGGGCATAGTCATAACCTGGAAATATAACAATCCGCCTTATCTTGACACTGGACAAGAAATCTTCAATCAAATGCAAACTGCTTACGAGTGCGGCGCAAAATACCTTGTATTATTCAACTATTATCTAGACGATGGCAACCCTGACGGCACAATGCAAGAAGAACATTTCCAAGCACTGGAAAACTTTTGGAATAACGTAGTTAAAAACCCGCATGTCACCCACGGCTCAACAAAAGCGGATACGGTGCTGATTTTACCACAAAACCACGGGTGTGGCATGAGGTGGCGCGAAGACAAAATCTGGGGCATATTCAAAGCTGACGAACAAGCACAGCAGCTGTGGGACTTAATGCAGACCACACTCCAAAACCACGGCTTAAAAACAGACATCGTATATGACGATGCAAAATATCCAGTGACAGAAGAGTACCAAAACATCTACCATTGGAACCAAAGCGACTGAGTATTAAACTTTAAAAGTTCCTACAAATTATTAAACTCCAAAACTTGTCACATTCAAACAAGTAAGGAGCCGTAGGCGCCCACGAAAAAGGAAGAAAAACAAATGAAATACATAGTTGTTGTCGGGGACGGTATGGCAGACTACCCTATCCCCGAATTAGGAAACAAGACGCCGCTGCAAGCAGCACATAAACCGAACATGGACAAGATAGCGGCAAAAGGCAGAAACGGTCTCCTCAAAACAGTACCTAACAGCTTAAACCCAGGCTCAGACGTGGCAATTCTTTCAGTGCTAGGTTTCAGCCCAAAACAGTATTACACGGGCAGAGGAGCCTTTGAAGCAGCTGCCAGAGGCATCCAACTCGAAGACAACGACGTAGCATTCAGATGCAACTTAATAACCGAAAAAAACGGGGTCTTAGCTGACTACTCGGCGGGACACATAACAAGCAAAGACTCCACACAACTAATAGAAGCCGTCAAAAAAGCCTGCGAGAAAACAGGTAAAATCGAATTCTATTCAGGATTAGATTACAGACACTTCCTCATCATGAGAAACTCGCCACTCTCACTTCAAGTCGAATGCACGCCACCGCACGACGCCGTGGGAACAGAAGTCTCAGCCGTCTTGCCGAAAGCCAAGTTGCCAGAAGCAGAAGCCACAGCTGCCCTACTGAAAGAAGCAATATGCAAATCCAAAGAGATACTGGAGGCGCACCCAGTCAACGTTTCCCGAAAGAAAAAGGGAATAAACCCTGGAAACATGATTTGGCCTTGGGGCGGCGGCGAAAAACCAAGCATACCCTCTTTCAAGGAGAAATACGGCTTGAACGCAGCAGTCATATCCGCGGTGGACTTAGTGAAAGGCATCGGCATTTACACAGGAATGAAGGTTATCAACGTTCCTGGCGCTACAGGCAGAGAAGACACAAACTACGAGGGCAAAGCAGACTACGCGCTGAAGGCGCTTGAGGACAACGATTTGGTATTTATTCACGTTGAAGCGCCAGATGAAGCGGGTCACGTCAAAGACTACAAGCTGAAAGTCGAAACGATAGAGGATTTAGATAAACGGCTGATTGGCAGGATTCTGGAAGGTCTAGAGGAGCCGTATGCAATCTCTGTTTTGTCAGACCATCCAACCCCAATTAAAATTGGAACGCACACGAGAGAACCCGTACCCTTCGCTATTCAATCACCCCAGATAGAGGCGGATGGCGTACAAAGGTTTGACGAGTTCTCCGCTAAAAACGGTGGGTTCGGCTTAGTTGAGCAAGGAGGGGTTGTGTCGCTTCTGCTTTCACCCACTTGAACAACAAGATAAAAGAATAAAACCTGCTTCTCGCTAAGTTCTGTTGTCATGCAGACCACAAAGCCAGTTTTCGATTTACTCGCGAAACCTGTTCGCAAAGCTTTAGCTGAACTGGGGTTTTCTGAACCCACGTTGCCGCAAGTAATGGCTTTTCCGCCGCTTCTTGCAGGTAAAAACGTGCTTTTGATAGCTCCCACTGGCAGTGGTAAGACTGAGGCAGTGCTTCTTCCAGTGTTTTCCAAGGTTATTCAGCAAAAAGAAGAGGAGAAAGCGGGCATAACTATCGTTTATATCACTCCTTTGAGGGCGTTGAATCGAGACATGCTGAAGAGGCTAACGTTTTGGTCTGAGCGGCTGGGCGTTTCGGTGGAAGTTAGACACGGCGACACAGAAGTGAAGACCCGCAGGAAACAGGCACGTTCCCCGCCGCAGATGCTGGTTACCACTCCGGAAACGCTTCAAGCCATTCTTCCAGGTTCACAGATGCGAAAACACCTGAGCCACGTACAATATGTTATTGTTGATGAAGTGCATCAGTTGGCGTCAAGCAAACGTGGCGTACAGTTGACTTTGGCGTTGGAGAGGCTTCGCGAAGTCACAGGCAAAGAATTCCAAAGGATAGGATTGTCCGCGACTGTAGGTAATCCAGCCACCGTGGCAAAGTTCATCGCTGGAACAAACCGCCCTATTGAAGTTATCTGCGCGGTGCTCGTGAAGGACTTCCAATATCACGTGGAAAGCCCAGTGGCAACCGAAGCGGATTACGAATTAGCGGGGAAACTGGAGACTGCGCCCGAAGCCGCTGCAAGAATACGACGGCTAGCTGAACTAGTTGACAACCACAAGTCAACGTTGATTTTTGTGAACAGCAGGACAACAGCGGAAACGTTAGGGCATAAGTTCAGCCGGCTTGGCAGAGCGGATGTTGCAGTGCATCATGGTTCGCTTTCAAAGGAAGAACGGGTCAAAATTGAAGACGAATTCAAGGCTGGAGCGTTGAAAGCGATAATTTGCACAAGCACTTTGGAGTTGGGAATTGACATAGGAAACGTGGATTTGACTGTGCAGTATATGTCACCGCGGCAGGTGAACACGTTAATTCAACGTGTGGGCAGGAGTGGTCACCGCTTGGATATGCTCTCGGAAGGCGTGGTAATCACGGTGTTTCCAGATGACACGCTTGAAGCTATGGCGGCAGTGAAAAACGCCCGTGACAACAGAATAGAACCGGTGGTGTTTCATGAAAACGCCTTGGATGTTCTCGCTCATCAGATCGTTGGAATCTTGATGGAGAGGGAAAAGGCTACTGTAGCTGAAGTCGCAGCGTTAGTGCACAACGCGTATCCTTATCGTAAGCTTGGTAAAGGCAAGCTTTTGGATGTGATATACTTTTTAGACAGCCTCTACCAATTAAGATTCTACGAAGAAGGCAAAGTTTTGAGAAGAACAAGGAAATCAAGAGAGTACTATTACGGTAACTTGTCGATGATTCCAGACGAAAGGCGTTACCCCGTGATTAACGTGCTTTCTGACAGGAAAATCGGCACATTAGGCGACGAATTCATGGCTTTCGATGCCCGAGTGGGCTTAAACTTCATCATGCGAGGAAAAGTGTGGCGAATAGTCCAAATTGAAGAGGAAACAGGCAGAGTACACGTTGTACCTTCTGAAGACCCGTTCGCGGCGGTTCCAGGCTGGGACGGAGAAATTTTGCCTGTGCCATTTGATTTAGCACAGCAAACGGGAAAAACGCGGAAAAGAATTGGGGAAATGCTCAAGAAAACGGGTGATGTTGAGGCTGTAGCCACGAAAATTGCGAGAAAAATGGCTACGGAAAAAGATAGCATGCTGGATACTGTGAAGGAAATAGATGACCATTTGAAGTCAGGGGCGCCATTGCCCACGCAAAACCATATCCTCATCGAGGCCTTCGAGAAATACCTCATCATTCATGCGTGTTTTGGAGAAATAGTTAACCGCACGTTGGGAGGAGTTTTCGATTCTGTACTAGCGGAAAACGAGATTATCAGCGGTTGGTGGACCGATGGGTACCGAATACTTGTAGAGTCTCCACGAAAGCTGATTCCACGAGAAGTTGAAAAGCTTCCTGATACACTTTTCCAGTTAAGTGATGACACCGTGGATCAAGCGTTTAGCAAGTTTGTTAACTCCAAGTTTCCTTTTGCTGCCAAGATGAAGTTTGTTGCTCAACGTTTCGGGGTTTTGCCGAGGGGAAAAACCATTAGTTATGAAAGGCAAAGTAAGCTTAAAGCACAGTTTGAAGGAACACCAGTTTATGACGAAACCCTGCGGGAGGCAATGCTGGAGAAAGCGGACCTGAAAAAAGTTAAGCAGATAATGCGTGCTGTCCAGAAAGGAAAAATGAAGGTTAGCGTGGTTTACCGTTCTGAGAAACCTACACCTTTGGCGTACCACATACTCACGAAGTACGCGGACATTTCCGAGTTAATGGCACCGGAACGAGTTTTGCTTAGTAATATTGACAAGATGAAGATGGCGATTGAAGCTCGAAAAGCGACGCTTCTGTGCATGAAATGTGGTGAATGGACGAGCCAAGAGAAAATTAAAGGTTTGCCAGATGAGCCTGAATGCGGGAACTGTGGGTCCAAACTTTTAGCTTTGTTGTATCGGAATCAAGATGTCAACCGCCTCAAAGATGCTTTGCAGAGAAGACGAGAAAGTAAGGAGCTTACGGAGGAAGAGTTAAAAGAGTTAAGCCAAGCGAGGCGTAAAGCGGATTTGATTTTAAGCTATGGCAAGAACGCTATTAGAGCTTTAGAAGTGAAAGGTGTGGGACCAGAAACAGCGTCAAGAATTCTAGGTAAAATGCACCCGAAAGAAGATGAGTTCTACTTGGATTTGCTAAAAGCTAAGATCCAATTTTTGCGCACGAGAGAATTCTGGAATGATTAATGGTTTAGCTCTAGCGTTTAATTTTATAGTGTGTTACTGTTAACATTGTTTTAAATGTGAGGTCACATGGGGAGAGAGGAATCACATCAAGGGTTGAAGCGTTCGTTAGGCTTGTTGGATGCTACGGCGATAAGTGTGGGCGCCATAATCGGAGGCGGCATTTTCGTCGTCACAGGCATTGTGGCGGGGTTGGCGGGTTCAGCGTTAGTAGTGTCGATGATTGTGGCAGCAGTAATCGCGTTCTTCACGGCTTTGAGTTTTGCAGAGTTGGCAACGTGGCAACCTGTAGAAGGAAGCGTTTACGAGTATGCCCGGCAGGTTATTTCGCCATTTTCAGGTTTTTTGGCGGGTTGGATGTGGATGGTTTCCAACACTTTCACTGGAGCAGCAGTTTCTCTCGGATTCGCGTACTACTTGACGGCTTCATTTCCAGATTTACCGGCTAACGTGGTGGCTGCAGTACTGTGCTTAGCATTTACGGCGTTGAACTTTTTTGGGGCGCGCAAATCAGCGCGTTTAAACACAGTTCTTGTAATCGCGAAACTGCTGATTCTAGGGTTTTTTGTGGTATTTGGGGCAATAAACATCAACGGCGCGAACTTCGCACCGTTTGAACCCTTTAATCCGGGAGTGATGTATGGTGCTTACTTCATTTTCTTTGCTTACACGGGGTTCGCGAGAGCAGCGGTTGTAGCTGAGGAGGTTAAAGACGCGAAACGTAACGTGCCGAGGGCTTTGCTTTTGTCGCTTGCGGTTTCCACTATAATTTACGTTTTGGTTGGGATAGTTGCTGTGGGGCTTGTGGGGTCAACGGAGCTGGCGGCTTCAAACTCGCCTTTGGCGGAAGCTATAAGCGTTACTGGAAATCCGGTTGCAGTGCAGATTGTGTCTTTTGGGGGTTTGCTGGCAACTGCTAGCGTGCTGTTGACGGCTGTTTTAGGCGTCTCGCGGATGGCTTATTCAATGTCTAGAGGAGGAGACTTGCCTCAGTTTTTGGCTAAGGTTAACCCGAAGTTTTGCACGCCTTACTATTCGATTTGGACTGTGGGAATTTTGATGGCCTTGCTCGTCTTGTTTTTTGACTTGACAGGGGTTGTGGCTGTAAGTACTTTCGGAGGCCTTTTCTACTATGCCTTCACGAACGCGTCTGCGCTCAAATTGAAAACCGATAAAAGAAGGTATCACAAGGTGGTTCCTATCGTTGGTTTAGGCACATGCATCGTGCTGTTGGTGTTTGTTCTCTTCGTTGCAACGCAAGCGTGGATAATTGGCGGTATATGTCTGATCGCAGGAGCAGTTTATTACGCTACAAAAAAACGCGCTTCAAAAAAGTGAGAACTGTAGCGTGCTCTGAGACTATAGCCCCCCTTATTTAAAGGCGGAAAAGTAAAGTGGAATATTGTTTGATGTGGTGAGGTTCATTCTCTGTTCAGCGGTTACGTTTTTTGATGTAAACCAACAGGCACCCACTGAT